>DRGS01000081.1 GCA_011053245.1 Phycisphaerales bacterium | reverse complement strand
GAACGCCGCTGCCTCCTGAGACGATAGAATCTATTCGCAAGAACGGGGTTGCTCTTAAAGCTCCGATCACGACGCCTGTCGGGACCGGTTTTCGCAGTATCAATGTTCACCTTCGTCAGGAATTCGATATGTACGCATGCCTGCGGCCTTGCAAGACCTATAAAGGTGTGCGGAGCCGGTATGCCGATATCGACCTTGTAGTTGTAAGGGAGAATACCGAGGACCTCTATGCGGGAATCGAATTTGAAAAATCCGGAGACGATACTCTTGAACTTATTAACTGGCTGAACAATCACAGCAAACGCAAGATCAGCAACGACTCTGGCATCAGTATCAAGCCGATATCGGTTGCCGGGACGACGAGGATAGTACGCTTTGCGTTTGAGTACGCTCGTAAGATGGGCAGGCGGAAAGTTACATCAGTTCATAAGGCAAATATCATGAAGTATTCGGATGGTCTGTGGCTTGAGACGAGTCTTGAGGTTGCCAAGGATTATCCGGACATCGATTTTGAGGAGCGGATCGTTGATAATATGTGCATGCAGCTTATACAGAAGCCGGAACTTTACGATGTGATCGTACTTCCGAATCTGTACGGTGATATCGTCAGTGATCTTTGTGCAGGTCTTGTCGGAGGTTTGGGCGTTGCACCGGGTGCTAACATCGGCGAAAGTGGCGCGATATTCGAAGCGACACACGGAAGCGCACCGAAATATGCCGGTCAGAATAAGGTCAACCCCTGTGCTCTTATTTTAAGCGGCGTTCTTATGTTGAGCCATCTTAATATGATGAGCGAAGCTGAAAAACTCGAAAAGGCCGTTGCCTCGGTGATCGCCGAAGGTAAGGATGTAACTTACGACCTTAAACCGGAACGGACCGATCCGACGGCTGTGGGCACGCAGGAAATGGCCGATGCTATAATAGCGAAAATTAAAAGTTTCTAAGATGGATTCCCGCTTGCGCGGGAATGACAAGATACGCGTTAATGGCGAAGGTTTGAGATTGAATCAGGATTCCTATCGCAATCTTATCGCAGGGCAGGATAACAGCTTCGGCAAGCGGATGTTGCGCATGTTACTTGGCGGGGCGAGTGTTATGTATGCCGGCGGAATTGCGATCCGTAATTTGTGCTATGACAAGGGATGGCTAAAGTCGCAGGTAGCGAAGGCTCCGGTGATAAGTGTAGGTAATGTCACGACGGGCGGGACGGGAAAGACGCCGCTGGTGGTGTGGCTTTGCGAGATGCTTCGAGAGAGCGACCGCAAATGCGCTGTGCTGACGCGAGGATACAAAAGCGAAAAAGGGAAACTGACAGACGAGCCGGCGATACTTGCCAAATCCTGTCCGGATGCTCATATAGTTGTAAATTCCGACCGGTGTCAGGGTGCGGAAAAAGCGGTGTCGCAATTAGGAGCAAATGTTCTTGTGATGGATGACGGGTTTCAGCATCGCCGGTTGAAAAGGGATCTGGACATTGTGGCAGTCGATGCGACGTGTCCTTTTGGATATGGCAGGATGCTCCCAGCCGGATTGCTGCGAGAGCCGGTAAAGGCGCTAAAGCGTGCCCAGGCAGTGGTTATAACAAGATACGATCAGGTGGCCGATGGCGGTATCGAGAAACTTGAAGAGGCAATAAGGGAAATCTCACCGGACATCACGATAGCAAAGGCGGCGCACCGGCATCCCTATGCAAAGGCGATGAAGGGAGCGACCTTTACAATTGAAGAACTTAAGGAGCGGTCGATATTCGTGTTTTGCGGAATTGGAAATCCGGCTGCTTTTATAAATCGTCTTGATGAGTATGGCTTGGATGTTGTCGGGTCGCGCGTTTATAATGACCATCATAATTACACCGAACAGGATTTGACGGACATCTACGAAGAGGCGAGGTACCTTGAAGCGGATATGGTTCTATCGACGCAGAAGGACTGGGTCAAGACGACACTTCTGTCGCAGAAGGATGACAATATTGTGTTTGCGTATCTTGCTCTTGAGTTGGAATTTCTTGACGGTGCGGATAAAATAAAAAGCCTTGTAAATAAGACGATCAACCAGTGGACAGTCGACCGGTTATAGGAGCGACGAAGCGATGTATAAAGAACTATTAAAAGCGGTAACGAATATGGGCAATCCGAAAGTTTTGCTCGTTGGCGATTTTCTTATAGACAGTTACGTTTACGGCGATGCGCTGCGTATAAGTCCGGAGGCACCGGTGCAGGTGTTGAAAGTTGTAGATAGGGAGTTTCGTTGCGGCGGAGCGGGATCGGTTGCTGTCGATCTCGCGGCTTTGGGAGCGGGGTGTATTTGTCTGGGTATTGTCGGCGACGATGCTAACGGTAAGAAGTTAACGCAAATGCTTGACGAGTGCGGCAGTGATACATCGGGGCTTATCTCGATAACTGGCAGGCCCACAATAAGCAAGGAGCGATTGATAGGTCTTGCTCAGCATCGCCATCGTCAGCAGCTTCTCAGGATCGATGAAGAGTGCGATGACGACCTGACAGCCGATCAATATGAGCAGATACTTTCGGTTTATAAAGAAAAGCTCGATACGGTCGATGTGGTCTGTTTGCAGGATTACAACAAAGGTGTTCTGTCCGACGGTCTTTGCGCGGATATGATAAAACTTGCGGGCGATGCGGGCAAAAAAGTTCTGATCGACCCCGCCGTTTCAGGCGACTATTCGAAATACGCCGGAGCAACACTTATCACTCCTAACCGTAAGGAAAGTTCGGCGGCGGTTGGCTTTAACATTGAGACGATTGACGATGCCAAACGCGGAGCCGAAATTCTGTTTGAGAAATTAGACCTTGAAGCGATCGTGATAACATTAGACAAAGAAGGGGCGTTTTTGAAGACTAAGGATGTGGCGGTTCATATCCCGACGGTTGTGCGAAATGTTTATGATGTAACCGGTGCTGGCGATATGGTTCTTGCTACGCTTGCTGCGACGATAGCGAGCGGCTGCGATTATCAAACCGCGGTTCAACTGTCCAACATTGCAGGCGGACTCGAAGTTGAAAAGTTCGGTGCGACATCGGTTACCATCGATGAGATCGTAAATGAGATCATTGCGACCAATCGCGGGAAAACCGGAAAGATACACGATGTCGATACGCTTGGCGAAATGCTTCGGTTCCATCGTCAGCAGAATGAAACTATTGTGTTTACAAACGGATGCTTTGACGTGCTGCACCGTGGGCATGTCGAGTATCTGAAATTCTGTAAGAGCCATGGCGATATTGTCGTGGTGGGTCTTAACAGTGACAGTTCCGTAAAGCAGATCAAGGGTCCGGAGCGGCCGATCAATAACCAGTATGACCGGGCGTCGGTGCTGGCGGCTCTTGAGACAGTAGATTATGTAACTATCTTCGATGAACCCGACCCTCTACGAACTATTGAAAGGGTAAAACCCGATGTACTTGTAAAAGGCGTTGACTGGAAGGACAAAGGGGTCATCGGTCAGGATTTCGTAGAGGCAGGCGGCGGTAAAGTCGTTCTTGCTCCTTTGGTCGAGGGTAAGAGTTCGACCTCTGTGATCGATAAGATACAGACATTGAAAAAATATTTGACAGGCGTAAAGAAAACGCAAAAGAAAATTTAATACTCCTATTTTTCAGGAAAACCAATGAGTAATAAAGCAATATTTCTTGACCGCGACGACACACTGATCGAGGACACGGGGTATATCAACAGTCCCGATCAGGTAAAACTTTTGCCATCTGCGGCTGCTTCACTTGTCGAGCTAAAACAAATGGGTTACAAGCTCATAGTTATCAGTAATCAATCCGGGGTTGCAAGGGGCATTATAAAGGAAGAGGCGATTGCCGATATTCACCACCGGCTCAAGACGCTGCTTGGTCGTGAAGGGGCATATCTCGATGCGATCTACTACTGCCCGTATCATCCCAATGGTGCGATACCGAAATTCAGTAAGGAAAGCGATCTGCGAAAGCCGAATCCGGGCATGATCTTAAAAGCCGCTAACGAGCATGATATTGATCTTTCGCAGTCGTGGATGGTAGGCAACTCGTATCGCGACATAACCGCCGGGTTGCGGGCGGGGTGCAAAACTATACTGATAAACTCCTCGGTGAGACCTGCGTGCAAGAAGGTCGGCGACCCGGAACCGGATAAGAAGGCGGTGAACATAAGAGAAGCTACAAACATCGTGAAGATGCAGCACTTGCAGGAAAAAATTTCAGGGGCTTCCGAGTCAAAAGAGTTGTTGCCGGTAGTCGAAACAACCACAGCCAAATCCACGGGTTCTGTGACAGATTCAATCTCAGCACTGGATGCGGCGGCGGTTTTCGAGCAACCAGAAACCATTGCCGAGCAAACCTCATCCAATGCTAAACCGGCTCATCCTGAGAAGACGCATCGGCTGCTCGAAGAGGTACTCAGGCAAGTAAGGACCGGTCGCCGTGAAGATATGTTTCACGAGTTTTCATTGGCTAAACTTTTTGCGGGTATTTCGCAGGGGCTGGTAGTGTTCTGTTTGCTGCTTAGTCTATGGTTGTTGATGGATTCGTCGCGGAGCGTTACCGCGGTGCATACCTCCATTGGTTATGCGATCGTGCTTCAACTTATGACGATCGGATTGTACATGTTACGGGATGGTAAATAATCTCGGCAGGGCATCATGGAGCAGGAAAAAATATTAGTATATCTTCCCTCGCCGCTTGGCGATGCTATCCTTTGCACTCCGGCTTTGCGCAGTTTGCGGGAGCGTTTTTCCGAAGCATGGATATGTTTCCTCGCAAAGGGGGTAGTCAAAGATGTGCTGAGTCCTTCCGATTTTGCCGACGAATGGATCGAAGCTCCGAAAAAGTCCGTCGAGCTTATACATACATTACGACAACATCATTTCGATAAAGCGATACTCTTTAAGAATTCGTTCGGGTCTGCGATGATCACATCTCTTGCCCGCATCCCTGAGCGGATAGGATACGCAAGGGACGGTCGAGGAATCTTTCTGACGTCAAAGCTCCATCCGCAAAAGAACAGCGACGGGACATTCAAGCCTGTTGTAATGATCGATTACTATCTTGAAATAGCAAAGCACTTAGAGTGCGATATTTCCAACCGCAGGCTCGGACTGAGTGTCGATGCCGGAGATGCGGAAGCAATACAGCAAAAGCTGAAAACGTTCCTGCCATCTGACGGGCCGATTGTGATACTCGTACCGGGCGGGGCGTTCGGGCCGAGTAAATGCTGGCTTTCGGAGCGGTTCGCAAAAACAGCCGACCACATCATAGAGCGATTTGGCGCAACCGTAGTTGTATCAGTTGCGCCTAACGAAGCCGAAGAAAAAATAGCCGGTGACATTTGCCGGTTGTCAAAAAATAAAGTTTACAATCTTGCCGAAACGCCGGTTAGCCTCGGTGAGTTAAAGGCTTTGTTTGCCAGGGCCGAACTTGTAATAACAAACGATACCGGACCGCGACATATCGCGATAGCCCTTGATCGAAAAGTGATAACGCTTTTTGGGCCGAACGACCCGGCATGGACCCGGACGGGTTATGAAAACGAAATAGAGATTACGGGACATGCGGCGTGCGCACCGTGCGCGAAACCGAAATGCACTGAACCTTCGCATCTGTGCATGGAGGCTATCAGTGTCGAGCGGGTCTGTGAAGAAGCAGGAAAAATGTTAGCTGGATAAAATAGGTATCAAGTTATGAGCGAACAGATTTTTTTACAAGTTTCGGAAGATTTCTTCGTAGACGAAGAGTTCGCAGCAGCCTTTGAACAGCAGGGGCTTGTCAGCATCGATTCGATCTTTGATTTCAGCGGTGGGACCGAACTGGTCAAATCAAATATCTCAAAGTACAGGACGCGGATGACTTTCGATATCACCGGGCCTGACACAACTCTCTTTTTGAAGCGATATGACAATCCGCCGATATTAGATCAAGTCAAGAGATGGACGCAGGGCGGGCGGCGGCAGAGCATAGCGGATTTCGACAGGTTGCCGGCGGAGATATTGAATGAGGCTGGTATCAAGACGCCGAAGACGATCGCTTACGGGTCGCAGTTTAAGGGCATGTTCGAAAGGCGGAGTTTTATCGTCACAGAGAAGATCCCCGCAGCCGAATCAATAGAGCGAAAGCTGCCGGATTTCATCCTTGAACCGTCAGCGCCGCAAGCAGCCAGAGCGAAAAGGGATTTCATAAATGCTCTTGCCGATTTTGTCCGCAAGTTCCATGAGACGGGGTATTTTCATCGCGATCTTTATTTCGCTCATATTTTTTTCGGAGAAAATGGCGAATTTTATCTAATAGACCTGCAGCGAACATTCAAACCGAAGGCCTCCGCCTTCAAATACCGCGTAAAAGATATCGCCCAGTTATATTATTCGGCTCCGGGGAATTATTTTTCGCGTGCGGATCGGCTTCGTTTTTACCTGCGATACGCCGGGTTAAGCACCCTTACGGCGTCGGACAGGTTCTTTATTCGTCTTGTCAAGAGTAAGGCATGGAGAATAGCCGAGCATGATATGCGTCACGGCAGGCAGGTTCCATTTGCAATGTAGGGTTTTAGCCGGTATAATCCAGCGATATGATAAAAGCAGCGATAATAATCGAACGGGCCGATATTGCCCTTGGCGGGGCCGAGCGCAGCGTTTTTGAATTGGCAAGTAAGTTGTCCACGCTCAATGTGAAGGTTACAGTGCTTGCAGCCAAGGGCCAGATGGACGCTAAGAACGTAAAGGTTCTCTGCCCAAACGCCTCGGGTAAGCGGACCTCGCTAAAGCAGTTCGAATATGCTCTGAAGGATCACTTCACAAGGAACCATTACGACATCATTCATAGCACTTTGCCGCTGCCGTTTGCCGATGTTTATCAGCCGCGCGGCGGAGCGTATCCGGAGTCTATCGTAAGGAACGCGGCAAGCTATGACAGCAAGGTCGTTTCGTCGATCAAGTTGATCACGCACTATGCCAATATCCGCAGGTCCGAACTGCTCAATGCCGAACGCGTGCTTTGCACAAGGGGCAGCTCTACGGTGACAGCGGCGCTTTCGGAATACGTAGCCGAACATTTCAGGCGGCACTACAATATCGACGATGACAGACTCGTCACTATTCGCAACGGCGTCAAGGTTGCTAACAAGGTCGATACCGACGAAGCCTATAAACTTCAGACCCAGATATATACGATGCTCGGTATCCGTCAGGCCGACGATGCGGTGATGTGCCTCTTTGCAGCCAATAATTTCAGACTTAAGGGTCTGACGCCGCTGATCAAGGCAATGGGGATCCTGACAAAGCAAAAGACCGCAAGGCCGGTTTATCTCGTAGTTGCAGGTTCCGGCAGTTCGAGGGCTTACCGTCATTTAGCCGAAAAGGTTGGAGCCAGCGACCGGGTGATCTTTCTCGGTAAGCTGCGGCATATCCAATCGACGCTGTCTATTTGCGATATTGCCGTGCTGCCGACATATTACGATCCGTGTTCGCGTTTCATCCTCGAAGCATTGGCAGCGGCCAAGCCGGTTATTACCACGCTGTTTAACGGAGCCTCTGAGGCATTCGTCGATAAGCGTCACGGCGCGATCATCGATAGGCCCGGAGATGTTAAGGGACTGGCGAGGGCGATAGCGCATTTTGCCAATCCGGCCAACGCCGCCGAAGCGACCCGGGCTATCGTCGAAGATAAACTGCGGGATAAGGTGTCGATCTTGAAACATGGTCAAAAACTTGTTACGCTTTACGACTCGATACTGAAAAGAAATAGGGATTAGAAATGTTCAATAATATTGTCGCGATAGCAGCAGCGTATTTGCTTGGTTCCGTGCCTTTCGGTGTGATCATCGCAAGGGCACACGGGATCGATCTGCGAAAGATCGGCTCGGGCAATATCGGGGCGACGAACGTTGCCAGGGCATTGGGCAAGAAGTGGGCGTATACATGCTTTGCATTCGATTGCCTTAAGGGATTAGTGCCGATGTTGGTTTTCAGACCAGATGGCGATATTACGGTAGCGTCGCTTTCGCTGTGGCTGACGGTCGGGTGCGCGACGATAGCCGGGCATATTTTTCCGGTGTATCTGCGGTTCAAGGGCGGCAAGGGGATGTCGACGAGTTTGGGGGTAGTGCTGGGATTGTATCCGTATTATACGATGTGCGGGGTTATCGCATTTGCGGTGTGGGGTGCTTGTGTGCTGATCTGGAAGTACATTTCACTTGCGTCAATGGCAGCGGCGGTTGCGTTCCCCGTGGTTTTGTTAGGGTTCATTATCGCAAAGCCGGCATGGCAGATCGCGACGCTGTGGCCGCTTTTGGTAGTTGCCCTTTTGATACCGGCACTGGTAGTCATCCGACATGTAGAGAACATAAAAAGACTCCTCGAAGGCTCAGAAAGCAAAGTCTTTCAGAGGAAATAATACCTCAGCAAATCATCGTTGTGTCATGAAAGTTTTTTTGCGAGAATTTGTGAGACTACTTGCGGGTTTGCCTGGCCCTTTGACTTCTGCATTACCTGCCCCATCAGGAAGCCGCGTGCTTTCTTCGCTTTTTTACCGCCGGAGGTAACGTCCTCCACGGCTTGTGCGTTTGCGGCGATGACTTCATCGACGAGCGACTCAATTTCTCCGACATCTGATTTCTGAACGAGGTTCTTTTCGCGAGCGATGGTTTCGGGAGCCTTGCCGCTTTGGGCCATTTCTTCGAAGATGGTGATAGATGCTGTTGCGCTAACTTCGCTGGCTTGAACCATCTTGGCGAGTTTGCCGAGGCTTTCGGCGGTTATGCCCAGTTCCGCAACCGAGCAGCCCTTTTCATTTGCAAGCTTTAGTCCAATCTGTGTTATCAGGTTGCAGACTCTTTTGGCCTCGCCGCCTGCTTTTACTGCTTCTTCAAAGAATTCGGCGGTCGCTCTGTCGGCAGTAAGAACGCCAGCGTCATAGTCGCTAAGACCAAACTGCTTTACGAAACGCATCTGTCTGGCGATGGGCAGTTCGCAAAGGTTTGACTTTATCTCAGCAAGCCACTCGTCGTTCATCTCTACCGGGACCAGGTCCGGCTCAGGGAAATAGCGGTAATCGTGGGCCTCTTCTTTTACACGCTGCAAGACGGTGCATTGGTTCTCATCATCCCAGCCGTAAGTGGCTTTGTTGCCGCTCTCCATGGTTATGCCGGTTTCTCGGAAGTTGTCGAGCTGTCTGCGGGTCTCATAAGCAACGGAGCGTTCGACAGCGCGGAAGCTATTCAGGTTCTTAACCTCGGAGATAGGCGTCTTGTATGTTTTGCCGTCCTTAGTAATGTGCAGATTGATATTGGGCTCGAATCGCATGTGTCCCTTTTGCATGTCGGCTTCGGAGACGCCGAGGTAGCGGACGATCCTCTGGAGTTCGACGGCAAGCGCTCGGACCTCATGCGGCGAGTTCATATCCGGTTCGGTAACGATCTCAAGCAGCGGAGTGCCAGCGCGGTTAAGGTCGATGGCTGAGAAGTTGCCGAAGGTGTGTGTGTTCTTGCCTGCGTCCTCTTCGAGGTGGGCGCGTATTATGCGGATATGTTTCGTTTCGCCATTTTCCAGCGGAATTTCGATATAGCCCTTTTCGCTCATGGGTAGATCGTACTGGCTGATCTGATAATTCTTCGGCAGGTCGGGATAGTAATAGCTCTTGCGATCCCACTTGGTAAAGGACGGGATGCTGCAATTAAGGGCAAGCGCCGTAAGAGCAGAGTACTCGTAAGCCTTTTTGTTCATCGTCGGCAGAACACCCGGCATCCCGATGCAGACGGGACAGACGTGGGAGTTGGCCGTATCGCCATAGGCAAGCTCACAAGAGCAGAACATCTTCGTTTTAGTCGCAAGATGAACGTGAATCTCTAAACCAACGATAACTTTGTATTCCAGATCACTCATTTTCAATCCTGACTAATGACTTTTGCTTTCCTTGAGCTTAGGTCGTTTTGTTTTTCGTACATTCTTGCGACCCGCAGGAGTTTTTCTTCGGTGAAGTTCGGCGATAGTATCTGCAATCCGATAGGCAGATCGTTGCTGTCGAATCCGCAGGGAACGCTTATTCCGGGTATGCCAGCGAGGTTGGCAGCTATCGTGTAAACGTCAGCTAAGTACATCTGTAAGGGGTCGTCAGTTTTTTCTCCGATCTTAAATGCGGTCGTCGGTGAAACGGGCATTATGACGCAATCGCAACTTTCAAACGCATTTGTGAAATCGCTACGGATGAGGTTTCGCACCTTGAGGGCACGCAGGTAATAGGCATCGTAATAGCCGCTCGATAAGGCGTAGGTCCCTAACATGATGCGGCGTTTTACTTCTTCGCCGAAAGCTTCGGCGCGTGATTTGGAATACACTTCGATATAGTCCTTCGGGTTTTCCGTTCTGTGTCCGTAGTGGACACCGTCATAGCGGGCCAGGTTGCTGGACGCCTCAGCGGTTGCGATGACGTAATAGGCTGCGATGGCGTATTCAAAGTGGGGCATGGTTATTTCGATGATCTCGGCGCCGATTGACTTATAAGTTTCGAGGGCCTTGGCGATCGCTTTGCTAACATCTTCGTCTGCGCCTTCGTTGAACTTAGGGACGACGCCGATCTTCAGGCCCTTAACGGGTTTGTCGAGATCGGCAAGGTAGTCGCTGACAGGGGCGATGTCGCTGGAGATGCTGGTTGAGTCACGGTCGTCGTGTCCGGAGATGACGTTCATGACAAGGGCAGCGTCAGCAACATTTCGCGTCAGCGGTCCGATCTGGTCGAGGCTTGAACCGTAAGCGACTAATCCGAAACGTGAAACCCTGCCGTAGGTCGGTTTCAGCCCTACAACGCCGCAGAAACTTGCCGGTTGCCGGATGGAGCCGCCGGTAAGATCAAAAGCTGCGATGCAACCCAAGCCGTCCTCGACCAGATCGAAAAACACGACCCTACGGTCGGCGCGTATTTAAGTACGTTCGGTAAGGAAGCTCTGGAAAAGGCGAAACAGATCGATAAAAAAATCGCCGCTGGCGAACCCGTCGGTTCCCTCGCCGGTGTCCCCATAGCTATCAAGGACAACATGTCCATGTCAACAGGTACCACGACATGCGGTTCGAAAATTTTAGAGAATTTCAACAGCGTCTATGACGCCCACGTCGTCGAACTACTCCAAGGGGCAGATGCTGTCCTGATAGGCAAGTGCAATATGGACGAGTTCGCCATGGGCTCCAGCACCG
>DRGS01000080.1 GCA_011053245.1 Phycisphaerales bacterium | reverse complement strand
GCATCGCAAGCACCTTGCCGGAAAGGCATAAATCTCTGTCGCCGTCTTTATATACTTTTTTCAAGTCCGCACTCAATTGGAGTAGTTCTTTGATCTCATCGACCAAGCCATAGAAATTCTTGACAGCGTAATGTCAAAGGAGAACTGAAGATGAAAGATTTTCTTTCCATTAGAAATTGCTCGACCGATGAGATCAAAGAACTACTCCAATTGAGTGCGGACTTGAAAAAAGTATATAAAGACGGCGACAGAGATTTATGCCTTTCCGGCAAGGTGCTTGCGATGCTGTTCGAAAAGACCAGCCTCAGAACCCGCATAAGCTTTCAGGTCGCTATGGCTGACCTCGGCGGCGACGCTATATATCTAAAACCCGAAGACATCGGCATAATCGGTAAACGTGAACCCGCCAAGGACATGGCACGGGTCCTGTGCAGATATGTTGACGGCATAATGGCAAGAACATTCGAGCATGAAACCATCGTAGAGTTCGCACGGTTCGCCGATGTGCCGGTCATTAACGCTCTTTCTGACTGGTCACATCCCTGCCAGGCGATGGCCGACGTCCTGACGATACAGGAACATTGCGGCAAGCTCAGCGGTCTTAAAGTTGCGTATGTTGGCGACGGCAACAACGTAGCCCGGTCGCTGGCCTTTGCATGCGCCAAGCTGAATATGAAATTCGTCGTCGCTTCGCCAGCCGGCTATGAACTCAACGCAAGTTCCATCCAGCAGGTAAACGAAATAACCGCAGATACCGCCGAGCAGACAAGCGATCCCGCCGCCGCTGTGACAGATGCCGCTGTGGTCTATACCGACACATGGACCAGCATGGGTCAGGAAGAAGAAAAGGCCCAGCGAATAAAAGACTTCGAAGGCTTTCAGGTAAACGCCGAACTCATGAACATCGCCCCGAAAAACGCGAAAGTAATGCACTGCCTCCCCGCTTACAGAGGCTTAGAGATCACAGACGAAATAGCCGAATCCAAAAACTCAATAATCTTCGACCAAGCCGAAAACAGACTACACTTCCAAAGAGCACTGCTAAAAAAACTCATGAGTTAATAAAAAAACACTGGGTTTGTCATTCCAGCGAAAACCCCGGAGTTGTCATTGTGAGGAGCGAAGCGACGTGACAATCTCCGACTCTACAACAACAATACCCGTCACGAAACAAGCCGAAGTTGTCATTGTGAGGAGCGCAGCGACGTAGCAATCTCAGACTCAACAATAACAAAACCCGTCACGAAACAAGCCGAAGTTGTCATTGTGAGGAGCGCAGCGACGTAACAATCTCTGACTCTGCAATAACAATACCCATCACGAAACAAACCGAAGTTGTCATTGTGAGGAGCGAAGCGACGTAACAATCTCTGACTCTACAACAATAATACCCATCACGAAACAAGCCGAAGTTGTCATTGTGAGGAGCGAAGCGACGTGACAATCTCAGACTCCACAACAATAATACCCATCACGAAACAAGCCGAAGTTGTCATTGTGAGGAGCGAAGCGACGTAACAATCTCCGACTCTGCAATAACAAAATCCATCACGAAACAAACAACTCCCCAGAAACATCCTCCCACCCACCATTCCGTTGCTCAATAAGCTCATTTTTCTTCACACGCCGCCAATTCTTAATTTGCTTTTCGCGATTGATCGCGGCATTAGCATCACCAAAAGTTTCATAATGAACCAGCTTAGTGGCGTTATATGAGGAGGTAAACCCAGCCATCTTTTTTTCTTTATGCTGAAAAAGTCTGCGACGCAAATCACTGGTAACACCTGTATATAAAACTCTATTAGTTTTATTGGTAAGCATATAAACATAATAAGTTTTCGCCATAACACACCAATACTTTCAACAAAAAACAAACCCCAATACTGTCATTGCGCCAAGCAAAGTAACACAGCAATCTCAGGCCCCGGGCTTGTCATTGTGAGGAGCGAAGCGACGTAGCAATCTCTGACCCTAACTATAACAAAACCCATTACGAAACAAGCCGGAGTTGTCATTGTGAGGAGCGCAGCGACGTTACGCGTATATGCCAAGACTAAACCTATCCATAATCGGATACCCGAATTGTTTAGTCCTGAAAGAACACCCTAAAAAACCGACCAAAACCGCGAGCGGAATTAAAGGTATACTTTCGATGCGTTCTACCTGGTTGTGCAGTTTATTTTCTTACACTGTTCAGAATGGGCTTCGCAAGGCCCTTTATGGCCGTCTTTTCTGCTCCCAGCAGTTCAAGAACGACAATCTCATTTTTGCCTTTTTTGAGCCAAGGGCCCGGAAGATAAAGTGTCTGCTGAGGGCCGATTCTCCAATATCTTCCCAGATTGTGTCCATTGACCCATACGACGCCTTTTCCCCATTTACTCATGTCAAGAAAGGTGTCGCCGATCTTGTCCAAGGTGAACTCAGTTTGGTAAAATGCTGGCTCACCAGTCTTTTCTTCTTTGAAAGAGCATCGAGAAAGGTGGGCAGCGTCAAGGGGAAGAAGAAACGTTTTCCAGTCTTCAAGTTCCGTTTTCTTTCCGTTGACCTCCAATCTGACAGGGCCGTAGATTCCTTTGCGGTCAAAATTCATAATCGGGCCGACGTTGATATGTCCCATTCCCTCGATCAGTATTTTTAATTCCGCTTTCACCTTTCGGGCGGGAACAGCTACCTCAATCGAGTAGTCGTGATTGGTAGACTTCACAAAATGACGCCCATCTCCCCAGGCGGCCAGCCACTTGCCTGGCTTGGATGCTCTGTTTACTATGGCGACTTTTTTTCCATCGAGATAGACCTGGGCAAAATCGTTCACGGCTGTAAACCGGATGATTCCAGCCTCGCCGGCCGGGATCTCCGTCTGATAGACGGCACAGCCTTGGTTCTGGCCCAGTGATTCAAATGATTGGGGGTGTTCCGATTTTATGGGAGTTGTCAAGTTCTCCATTAGTTTGGCCGTCTGCGTAAACGTCATTTCCGGAATGGTGATCACTGGAGGGGCGGGTGGAATCTCGGGAAGTCTCTCTTCAGACGCCAGGTACTGCGAGAGCAGTTTCCGCATTTCCATGAACTTATGAGTTGCCCAGCCTGCTTCACTGATTGGGGCATCATAGTCATAGGAGGTGATTTGCGGGTCATATCGACTCGTGTAATTGGCGCCGACCGTAAAACCAAAACTGGTTCCACCGTGCACCATATACAGGCTGAATGATGCATTCATATCCAGCATGGTCTTGATGGGAGGTATGATTATTGAGGCAGCTTTTGTTTGGTGCGGCTTTCCCCAATGATCAAACCATGCAGGGTAGAATTCCCCGCACATCAATGGACCCGTCTTTTGAAAATTGCGTAATAATCGAAACGCTTGATCGGGGTTGTCTCCAAAGTTCACGACCATGAAAAGGTCATCACGAAAAGCATGTCTAAGAGAGGGATAAGGGTCGCAGCCAAATAAAGGGATGCTGAAACCGGCCTCTTTCCAGTAATCACGGATTTTGCCCAGATACTCCTTGTCGGTACCATAAGCTCCGTATTCATTCTCGACCTGGAGCATGACAATGGGGCCGCCTTGGGTTATTTGCATTGGCGTCAATCGCTTTCCCACTTCCAGGATGTATCTGCGACTGGCTTTGAGAAATGCTGGATAGCGAGTCCGAAGCTTCATTTTCGGATCTTTGAGCAGCCAGTATGGGAATCCTCCGAAATCCCATTCCGCGCAGGAGTAGGGACCGGGGCGGAGAAGCACCATCAGGCCTTCCTTCTGTGCCAGTCGGCAGAATTCCACCACGTCATTTTGCCCCGAAAAATCAAACTGTCCCGATTCGGGTTCGTGCACGTTCCAGAACATATAGGCGCAAACGGCATTCAGGCCCATCGCTCGACACATCCTCAGGCGATGAGACCAGTATTCCCGGGGGATACGATTGAAGTGCAATTCTCCCGATTTAATCACCACCGGCTTCTTGTTCAGGAGAAAATCATTTTCTCCGATTTCAAAAGTGTCGGCTTGGGCGCCTGAGAAAAAAAGAAGACAGGCAATTACGACAAATGAAAACTTGTAGAACATGATAGAATTTCTTTTCTAATCCATATCTGGGATTTCCAATATAACATTGTATGTCTTAGCCCATCCACACTAATGAGCCTATCTTCTAATAGAATATCAAATTGATCTCAAAAACTCAAGGTTTCCAGCTTCATTTTGAAAATATTTCAGCCACAACAATAGCAAAAACACGAATTTGGCCACTGATTATCGTTTCTTTGACGTACCCCAACCAGTGTCCCCATCTGAAACCCAGGTTTTTCAGAAATTCTTATCATTAACCATACCCAATGCCCGCCGGCTTTAATCGATGGATACGTTCAAGGATTTCCTCAAACAATCTTTTTGAAACCAACACCTCTGCCATCTGAAAAATTACATGTCGGGCGGAATTAAAGGTACCCCGGGGGGGGGGGGGTGAAAAAGCCCCCTCGGGTACACTTTCGGGGGTTCAGGTAAGCCTTTGCTCTCACTCAAAGAGCCCGGAGGGCGCCATGTTGTAGCCTCGCCCGCAGGGCGTGGACCCAAAGCGATCTCTCCCCCTCCCCTCATGAGCCCGTGCAGTGGGCGACATCAACCCAAAAAATCCGTGTAAATCCGTGGTTAATTAGTGTTCATTCGTGGTTCCAAATCCTGTAAATCAGTAGTTGTAGTAGTAGTTAATATGTATATTACCATCCTGTTTTCCAGTCAAAAAAGCAGTTAAAAATCAGATTCCCGAATTGTTTAGTCCTGAAAAAATACCCCAAAAAACCAATCAAAAGTCAACCAAACCAACAAAAAGTAACAAAAAGTGAACCAAAACCGACCAAAAACCGCGCGAAAAACACCCCAAAAACGCACGAATTCTACGGTTCCTTAATATCCAGAAGGGGTTTTTACCCCCGCTAAACCCGATTTTTCCGAAAAATCCACTTTTCAGAACCCCGAAAAAACCATTTTTTATGATTTTTATTCACGACTTTATTTGGCGAGTTCATAGGGTAGGCAATGAGGGGTTGATTCTTCGGAACAAGGTTGTTACTATACTGATGGAACGTAATTTTGGAAGGGTTTGAAAGATGAGTGCAGCGGCACGGACGCTATCTAAAGACTGGCAGATTAAGGGCACTGACCCTAACGCCGCCGAATTCGCACGTAGCGTCCGCATCTCATCGCTGCTCAGTCAGATCCTGATCAATCGCGGCGTTAGCGACCCTGAAACTGCCCGCAACTTCCTTTCGCCGAAGCTTACCGAACTTATACCACCCGAAAAAATGCCCGGCATCGGCCCAGCCGTAGAAAGAATAAAACAGGCTATCGCCGAAAACCAGAAGATAGCGATATACGGCGATTACGACGTTGACGGCATAACATCGGTTTCGATCCTCTGGCAGTTATTCACCCTGCTCGACATTGACGTTGAGTTCTACATCCCCCACCGCATTGATGAAGGCTACGGACTCAACGAAGATGCTATTACCCAATTAGCTCAACACGGAGTCAATCTCATCATTACCGTCGACTGCGGCATAACCGCTATCGCCTCCGCTGACCTCGCCGCAGAGTTGGGAGTTGACCTCATCATAACCGACCACCACAAAGGCAAGGACACCCTGCCGCAAGCTGTCGCAATAGTGCATCCGTCTTTGGATGATACCTACCCCAATCCGGATTCAGCCGGTGCGATGGTCGCATTTAAACTTGCATGGGCAGTAATAAACGAAGTAAACGCGGGCAAAAAAGCAAGCGGCGATTCTCGCCAGTTCCTTCTCAACGCAACTACCCTTGCCGCAATGGGAACCATCGCCGACGTCGTCGATCTTCGCGGAGAGAACAGAATACTCACCAGCTTCGGACTCAAGGCCCTTGCCGATTCCAAACTCTTAGGCATACGCGCCCTGATAGAATCGGCGAATCTTACCGGCGAAAAACTCGACAGCTATCACATCGCCTTTCGCCTGGCACCGATGCTCAACGCAGCCGGAAGAATGGGCCACGCGCGACTCGCCGTAGAACTACTCACCAGCGACAGCGAAATGCGCTGCATGCAGATCGCCCAATACCTCAAACAACAGAACCAGCAGCGTCAGCAGTACCAGCGAAAAATATACAAACACGCCCGCGAGATGATAACCCAGGGCAACTTAAACCATCCCGACAGAAGGACCATCGTCCTTGCCAATGAAGATTGGCACACCGGCGTCATCGGCATTGTCGCTTCGCGCGTCGTTGACGACTTCTGCCGGCCTGCAATACTGATAAACTCCGGCAACGGCGACATCGCCCAGGGCTCGGCCCGCTCCATCGAAGGATTTAACATACACGAAGCTATCACTGCCTGCTCCGAACATCTGGAAAGCTTCGGTGGTCACGCAATGGCAGCCGGAATAAAAATACGCAAAGAAAAGATCGCAGACTTCACCGCAGCACTCGAAGAATACGCTCAGGAAAATCTCGACCAAAACTTACTCACCGCCAAACTCGACATCGACGCACTATGCACGGTTGGCGACCTTAGCCGCAGCGTCGTAGATGAACTCAAACTTTTGGAACCGTTCGGTCAGGGCAATCGCAAACCGCTCTTTGCAGCAAAGGGAGTAAAATGGATATCCCCACCCAGACGCGTCGGTGCAAAGGGCGACCACCTCCAGATCGCCATCGGCGACAACACCGGTTCTGTCAGATGCATCGGTTTCAACATGGGCAAGCTGGAAAAGAAACTCCTCGAAACCGAATACTTCAACATAGCCTTTGAACCGGACATAAACACTTTCAACGGAAACTCATCCGTCCAGTTCGTACTAACAGACATCCAGTTCGAATAGCAATAGCCGCTCAATCCTTGAATGTAATTTTTTCTATCTTGAAGTTGCCGAGCGTCGTTGCCATTGCGAAAAAGTCTTTCGGGTCGCCGTTGCCGACGGCAAGTGTTATATACGTCGGGCCGAAAGGTGACTTTGATCTGGTGGCGTCGAGGCCTATCCATTTGCCATTGACGTAGCTTTCCGTCCAGGCGTGGGCGCCGAAGACGTTGCTCTTACCTAAAAAATCGTCCACCCCTACGAATCCCGAAACCACCCTTGCAGGTATTCCGATCGCCCTGCACATCGCAGCGGTCAGGACCGCGTGTTCGCTACAGTCGCCCTGTTTGCTTTGGGCAACTTCGACAGCCGAAGCGTAACCGACCGACAAATTCTTCTCGACGATATAGTCATCGACAAACGCTTCGATGCGTTTGGCAGCTTCTGCGGCGGTCTTTGCACCTGCGGTCGCCTTGGCGGCAAGAGCGATTATTTCTTTGTTGTCGCTTTGCACATACGTCGTCGGTTTAAGAGCCTGGAGCAATTTAGCGTCAGTGCCCTTATACGGGAACTCGCCGCCGGTTGCCCTTGCGGGAGTAACCGTTACAACCATCATGCCGCCCGCTGGCGGGGTAACCGTCTGGCTGTCGGTCGATGGGATATTTAATTTAATATCCCTGGTCGGGCGTAAAAAATAAGTTGCGCTCGATTTCGGAACGATCTGTTTTATCGGCATGGGACTTTTTAAGAGCATGCCGCTGAGGAAATCGACAACATCGTTTTCACTCAGTGCAAAAGCTTCGTCGCAAGCGATCATTTCAAGGTCCATGCCCATCGCCGGCATTTTAGTTTTAAGTGCCCGCATCTGGTTGTCGACGTAGCTTGTAGTGCTGATGGTCCCTGCGGGGGTTTGCATTGTCACGTCCATTCTGGTGAGCGGTATGACCCTTCCGAAGAGGTCGACGTTTTCGGTAGATCCGACGGAGACGACGGCGGAGACTGCGGCTTGGAGGGAGGGGCTGAAAATCGTCGCCTTGTAAATCGTTCCCTGCTTTAGGCCCTTTTTGAGTTGAAGCAGCCGGATGCCCTCTGACATTATCGCACCAGGGGGGGCGTCGACCGTATTTTGCCGGGTCATGCCCATAGCGGAAGTGGTTATATTGACCTTGCCTTTGTTGTCGAAGGTTCCCTTTACGGTTTGGGTAGTTCCACTTAGCTGTTGTATGCTTTCGAATCCGATGGGCTTGCCGTCGAGTGTTTCGACGGAGGCTTCTAAGGTCATGATCGTCATGGAGAAATCGGCACGGGCGATGGTCATTTTGACTTTTTCGGTTGTCGTTACTCTGCCATCCGCGACCTGGCGGATCCGAACTGTGTAGCCGATCTTTTTGCCGCTCATCAAAAGTGCGTAGTATTCGGTTTCGTCGGGGGTAGAGCAAATCCCGGCGGCGGTACAGGAAAGTAGTATTAACGATATTAATATTCGAATTTTCATAGCGGGTAATCATATCATAATTCCCCGGTAAAGACAAATATTGGGTTGGGGTGTAAATTGGGTTTGAATTGGGTTTGCTTTAGTCCCCTTACTGACGTGCGGGGCTTGGAAATCAGGGTATATTTCGGTTTTGAAATTGGCTTTGATTGGCTTTGAATTGGGTTTGTTTTGGGTTTGTTTTTTTTGTGGTTTTGGGGGTAAAAAACGTTGTAAGTCTCTCCTTTGCAAGTAGTTGTAGTGATTCTCTGAGTTGGGAAATTGGGTTTGTTTCCCAGAAAAAGGTTGTGCGATTTTTGCGGGTTTATCTGGAAAAAGCGAGGGTTTTGTGTCAGATTCAAATGCTCTCGTTTTTGTCATTTTTTCACGTTTTTAACTACTTGAACCACTAATTAACACGAATGTATACGAATTTTTTGTCCTATACACAACTTCGATCTATCCTGATTGTTAATTAGACATTATACAAAGATGGTTGTTATTTGTCAAGTTTTTTCTGTAAAATACGAAGAAATTTTATCCGCGGATTACGCGGATGACACGGATTTTTTAACAGCTTTTTTTTGACAGGATAACAGGATGTTTAATTTTGGTTTTAACAGCAACTACAACAACGGATAAAAGGTTGATCTACAGGGATTTGGAATTGCTTTTTTTGAACTACCCGTTCGACTGCGCTCAGGGCAGGCTACGGACACGAATAGACACCCATTCGACTTCGCTCAGGGCAGGCTGCGGATGGAAAGGGCAGGTTTTACCGGTAATGACTTGACATTGGATTCTATGCAGGTATAATCTTTTAAAGAGCAAGGATATAGCTTTTGCAGCTTCCAATTGGAAGGGAGAAATATGGCAACTAACGAAGAGTATAATAATACAGACGTGCCAAAAGGACAGCAGGAAGACCATGAGCAGTATATCAGTGATCGTGGGGAACAGCTATATGGTTTGCAGTTAAGACATGCTGACAATATGCTCAGGCATTTGTTTTTAGTAAACGCGGGCGGAGCAATTGCAATTCTCAGCTATTTGGGCACGGACAGTGACAAGATGGATGTAATTTGCGCAAAACTCTCTTTGCTGTTCTTTACTCTTGGTATCGTGTTTGTGGGTGTTGTAAGGGCAATTCTTTTGCACAGAAGTTTTGATTATTTTGAGTTGTGGCAGAGTGATACAGAGAAGTACTTCAAACAGGAAATATCATGGCAAAATCTTGTAGAGACAGACGACAGTCGAACTAAAGGTAATTGCTGGGAGTTCAGGTTTGGATATATTTCTGCGGGGTGCTTCATCATCGGTTGCATTTGTGGAGCCTTGGGTTTCTAAGCAATTTCAATCCTATCTTAGGGCAATTAATAAAAGGAAAAAAGATGGTTAAGAAAGCCAAAAAGAAAGTTGCTAAGAAGAAGGCAGCTAAGAAGAAAACCGCTAAAAAGAAAGTGGCTAAGAAAAAAGATGCAAACACAAAGTTCGTTGAGCTTTTTTGGAAAGCACGGGGAGAGCATGTAAAGTTTGAGAAGAAAGCGTCTGCAAAAAGAAGAATGCACAAACAGGCTGTAACTTTTGCAATAGAACACAAAATGAAGTGGGGAGAATTATTGCTGGACGTGAGCTTGCGTTCAAGGCAGGGAAAGAGCAAATATGCACTGGAAAAATTAGAGTCCGAATGGGATGTAATTCCGGATTTACATCGAGGCCTTGCATTTTTCTTAAAAGGATCAGCCTTGCAGAACCTAAATCGCAATGACGAGGCTATCAATGAATATCGAAAGGCGCTGGCGGACCCAAAGTTCAATGGGTCGGGCATAGCGTGGAACAACATAGGAACTGCATACACTACTGAGGATGAGTACGACGAAGCTGTCAAGGCATATCGCAAGGCACTGGCAGACCCGAAGTATGATACGCGGGGCATGACGTGGAACAATTTGGGCCTTACGCACGCTGACAATGGTGAGTACGACGAGGCTATCAAGGCATATCACAAAGTTCTGGAAGACTCGAAGTACGAGACACCAAGTTACGCGTGGTACAACATGGGGAATGCGTACAGTGACAAAGGTGAATACGATGAGGCTGTCAAGGCATATCGCAAGGCACTGGCGGATACTGAGTTTGAAAAGCCGGGCTATGCGTGGAACAACTTAGGGAATGCGTACAGAAGCAAGGGTGAGTACAACAAGGCTATCAAGGCATATCGCAAGTCGCTGGCGGACTCGAAAAACGATACGCCGAGCAGAACTCTGAGCAATTTAGGCATAACATATCGTATAATGGGAGACGATAAGCAAGCTCGTAAAGCATTTAAAGAGGCCCTTGAGAAATCTGAGAAAGGAAGCTGGCAGCATACACAAGCACAAAAATTATTATCTTTGCTTGAAGCAGATATAAAGCCTGAAGCGATGAGTAGTGATGACCGCAGTTCTTTGGAACGACCGGTAATGGCTGTTAAAGAGGGGCCGGAAGAACGTTTACATGCAAAGATGCAAGGAAAGCAGGAAAGCGAATACGAGGAATATCTAAAAAAGAAAGATTCGGGACGGGGCGACACATTAAGCATTTTGCGTGGATGGAGCAGTGCGGTGACACTTCTGGAAGGATCGGAGCAGTTATGGCGTGGCGGGGGGTATTTTATCAAGTGGCAAGATAAAGGAATAGTAATTGATCCGGGATTTGATTTTTTGCGTAACTTTCACGATGCAGGTTATCACGGGCGCGAGATAGATGCCGTGCTGATAACACACAACCATACGGATCATACCGCAGACCTTCGTTCAATTGATGATTTGCGATATGAACTTTACTTTAGGCGAAATAAAGACCCTCACAGGAAAATTAAGCCGTATTTGTTGATGTGGGACGAAGATTCTAATGAGAAAATCAAGCTACCAATTCCGAAAGCAGCACATCGTTTCTCTCCTATAATTTTCACGGTCGGTTTATGTGATCCCACATGTACCATCAAGAAAAAACACGATTTGCCTTTCCATGTAAAATATTTTCCTGTTGAGCATGGCGAAGGTATTATCAATAATCCAGTAGGTTTTAAGGTGGTACTCAAGGATGGCAATAAAAACGCGTTGACTATAGGTTTTACGGGTGACACCGAATACTTTGAAGGGCTTGGCAAACATCTTAGCGGATGCGATATACTCATCGGGCACATCAGTCAGCCAGAGAGGGCAGAATTTACGGATACGAAACACCGTAAGAAAAACCACCTTGGTTATAATGGGCTTGTAGAGTTAATTAAGGCTGCGAAACCGAAATTGACATTAGTCGGTGAATTCTGGGGAGGAATCGGAGATTATCGAATTGATCTGGTGCAGTGTTTGCGAGAACGAACAGGGTGCAATGAGATACTTCCGGCTGGGATCGGATTAAATGTGCGTTTGCCAAGTTTGGAGGTCGAGTGTACGAACTGTGGGCTTGCAATATCGTGTGTGAAGCCACACGTTGGCCCGCCGACCGAACAATTTGGCAATCTGTCGTATCTTTGTGATCGCTGTTATCTTGACTGATGAATAATGCGTGTGAAAGAAAGTATTTCACACCCTACGGGTTTGGTGTGGGACTTTGGGAAGGATATAATAATGGACGTTAAGGGGTATTGTAAATTATTGATGGATTTGAAATCGGGTGATTTTGGGTTTTGGACATACATGGGGAAAAGATGGTTTATATTTAAACTTCTTATCCTGGTTGGGGCTGGGTTTATGATCTTCGATGAGGATGGATATATTAACATTTGTGGATATTTCCTTTTGGGATATTTATTAGGTGTGGTACCAGCGGGCATTCGTAGTTTCATTGCATCAAAAAAGATGTGGCAGTTTCAAAAAGAGTTTCTTGACTGGGAAAAAGTGGAGAAGGTTTTAGAACCCGAAGTGATTGAAGGGGATAATTAAACTAAAAGCTAAGAATTGGAGACTATAAGATGGAAGAAAATAATGAGCAGGAATCTGGTGTTGATCTTTCGCCGGAGGTCCTGAAACGTGCTTTTAAGGCATTTAAGAAGCGGCTTAAGCTTACGGCTTTGGATGAAGACTCTCGTCTTGGCCGGGGGCCGTTTTCAGGAGGATCCACCGGTGTTTGCGCGATCCAACCTCCGAATCAGTATCCGGCTGAAGTTTGGCAGGAACTGCACCGGCAGGGAAAGGTGCGAAACATCGGCCATGGGCTGTACGAGATGGGGAAACCGAAAAATGATAAACGGCGATGATTTTTGACAGGATAACAGGATTTTATACTAATATTTTAAACAACAACAGCAACTACGGATTTACAGGATTTTTTACCATACAGAGTATTTAGGGGTTAAGGACAGATGGGGGGTGAGGCTACATTATGGCGCCCGCTGCGCGGGCTCATGAGGGGAGAGGGGGTTAGGGGTGGAATCGCTTTGCGATGTTTATTTTAATTACCGCGTGGGCATGGCCGGCCCTACGGTTTGGTCAGAAAAGCGGAGGTACATTGAAATTGTTGGGTTTAGCACCCACAAGCTTCGCTTGAAGGTGCCACACGAAAGTAGAGGTACATTGAGATTGTAAAGTCAGAGATTGCCGCGTCGCCTACGGCTCCTCGCAATGACAGTTTGGGGCGGGTATGATCCGTCTTCGTTAACACTACGCCGCGACAGGCAAAGGGGGAGCCTACGGTTTTTGCGCATGAAAAAGGATCTCTGCGTCCCCTTTTGCAGAGATCCCTATTATAGAAACTTGTCCAGGCCCCCCCCGAACAAGCTTCTTATTGGTCTCCCGACCGTTTTAGCTTTGTTGACTGCTCTGGTTAAAGCTTAATAAATAAATGATAGAATGGCAAATTCAAGGCGAAATAATATGTTTTTAGCGGTGAATGGCGGTATATTGGGTGGAAATCGGGCATGGGGGCGAGAAAAAAAAGGATTCTTTTTAGTTTCCCGGCGGGGGCCGTGCCGCAGAAACGGGCCATACAAAACTATTAGATTGTCTGTGTTTAACTGACATTAACATTTCTCCTTAATGGCTTCCCCCGAAGCACAAAGAACAAGTATAGCAGAATGGCGGCTAAATGTCAAGATAATTTTAGCGGTAAGTGTGGATTTCTTAATAAATATTCAATAAATTTGCCTGTGCAGCCGTGGGGGGCCGGGGGGTTGGATATTATGGGACGCAAGCAAAGGCGTAGAATATTTTTTTGGCTGATCTTTTTTAGCCCTTTGGTTTTGCGTACCAGTCGGGGTCCTTTGCGAGGTTTTGCATTGCTTCTTCTGTCATCGTCTGGAAGGCTGCATTTGAGGTTTCCCATGCGCGGTCAGTGAATGGTGAGGATTTCATCTTGGCGACTTCGAGCTCTGCGTTTTCGAGTGAGGCACCGTAGATGTGGAGGGAGTCGCTGATGTCGACGTATCTTCCGACGCGTACTGGTTTTTCGATCTTTTCGGCTATCTTTTCTGCGATCAGTTTTTGCATTTCGGTCAGGGCGTAGACGTTCATGAACCATGCTCTGTATAGGTCCCTGCTTCGCCAGTGTGTGTTCATGTTGAGCAGTAGATCGCCGGCGTCATTTGCGGCGAGTCGGCACCATATTCTTTGCAGGCATGGCGGGTCGTCGGTTTGTGGGTCGGCAGATGGCATCCATGTTATGGCTTGGGCGCGTCGGGTGTGGTAACAGTCGGCGAGTGCGTTGGTGATGTATTGGATCTGGTCAAATGGGGCGAACGGTTTGGGTGAGTTTGGGTTGCGGAGGTCGTCGGTGGGGCAGTATGCCGAGAGGCGTTCGTGGTATGTGTATGTCCATTTGCCAGCGGCGGGGTCTATCCAATGGTCGTGTATTCCGGCTACGACTTCCTGGCGATATGATTCGAGTTCTTCGGGGCCGCCGGGGAAATTTTTGTGTATTCTCGGCTCGGCGAAAGGGTCGTCGATGGTGATCATAACGGTTGCGTCCCTGCTTGGTTTGTCGTCGGGTGTGTCGTACTGAGTTTTTACATCTATTCCGTTTTCCCATACGGCTATGACGGCTTTTTCCCATGCCTCCGGGAGGCATGAAGCGCTGACGGCGATCGTTGGTATGTTTCCGTTTGAAGTTGGCGATGTCATATTGGTCCTCCTTGACAGATTTTTATTTATGATCCCATTTCTTCGTTTGTTATTTTGTATCTCTGCTGATACCTTTCGGGTACCTGACGCAGAATGTTACGTGCTTTTTCGGCGTATTCGGTATCTGGGTATTTTTGCAGAATGCTGCGGCACATGTCAATGCCTTTTTTGTATGTGGTGTATTTTCCCATTTTTATGTACTGCTGTGCGTAGGACAGATCTTTTTGGGCTTGGTAGTCCTGGCCGATCTGTGTGAAATCCTCGGAGTTTTGGGATGGCGGGGCAGCTTTAGCGGATGTGGGAGATGTTTGACGATTGACTGGAGATGGGACTTGAGGCTCGGCGGGCTGCGGGTTGCGAATTTTTGCAGTAGCGGAAACCGACGAAATACTTTCGAGTACCATAGGGGCCAGGAATCCAGCGGCCGGTCCGGTGTATTTGACGGTGCCGTTTTTGGTTACGATCGCCATTACGGGGGTTTTGATGTTCAGGTTGGCAAATTGCGAAGCGTTGCTGGCGGGGTCGGCGGCGATGACCTGTGCCCATGATGTAGGATTATTGATCAAAACGTCAATCACCTTTTGCTTGTTTTCGAGGCTGTCGGTATTTACGCCGACGAATTTAGTTGAAGAATTGGCCGGTGACTTAGCGAATATGGACTTGGCGAACAGGATAGTGAAAGCGAACTTTTCGTACTCATCGGGGTCGATTGGTTGTGACGTATCGTCTTCATAAGAGTCATAGTTTCTTGTCCTGGTTCGCCTGCGTGACGATCCGAAACCGTTTGGTTCGGCTGGTTGCCGTGCAAACGGATCGTTATCAAGGGCAGACGGGGCGATAGTATCAACGGGGCCTGTAGTTTTTTTCGGGTCGAGCTGCCAGAATAGCATGCAGAGGTTGGAGTCGCCGGGTGCGAAAGAGAATTTTGTTGAGTTGACGCAGTTTAGCTCAAGGCGTTTCATTCGGGGGTTTATCAGATTTGTTTTTATTGCGGCGATGTCTAACTGAAGTATTCCGTTGGATTTTTTCCGAGTGGGGGAGTCCGCGACGGTTTCTGTTTCCATTGGTTCCATATCGTAGTCCGATTCCCTGGATCGGCGTTGCCTTGATCGGGATCTGGTGGTTTTAGTTTTTGGTTTGATGGTAATTGGTCTGCGGTCAGCGAGTATTGCGAGGGCGACCTGCGAGATGTGGGCATCGCTGTTTTCGGGGTCGGATTTGTAGGCCTTGGAAGCTGCCAGAAATGCTTTGCCGACGTCACCGGCGAAGTGGTAGGACCATGCGGACAGCATCAGGTATTTACATTGGGACCTGTCGTCGAATGTTTTGATATCCTTTTTGTTTGCCTGGATGGCGTTGTTTGCGGCGGCGAGGGTTTGGGCGTCGGGCTTGCGGTTTTCGTTTACAAGTGTGAGTATTTTTTTGAGCGAAGATTCGAATTCTGTGCTGATGCTTTTGTTTGCAGTGGTATTTGTTGCAGCGCCTTGGTCTCTGGACCTGCTTCGTGGTTCGCGGCGAGAGCGACGCTGTGAGTCCTGCGATCCGCCTTGCAGTGTTTCCATAGCTCCCATTGTTCCTGTCGTTTCTACTATCGAGAAAGCGTAAGATATCGGGGTTAGCAGCGTGAAAGCGAAGATCAGTAAGAGGGTCGTCGTCAGGTTTTTGTTTTTTGAATTAGTCATTTTGTTACTTCTTAAAAAACTTAGAGATCGTTAATTATGGTCAGATTGCATAATACCATTTTTGGGTTGACGATAAAAGGGTGGAGTTGCGGCAGTTGCAAATAATAGCCAATGCGAGATAATATTGTGAGTCGATCAGCGGGAAAGATAAACGGACATCGAAAATCTAAAATTAAAAAATTTGGTGTTTTTGGGGTTTTGAGAAGTTGATTTTTCGGGAAAATCGGGGTTTACAGTAGCGTAAACCCATTCTGGACATTAAAGAACCATGGGATTCGGACATTTTTGGGGTGTTTTTCGCGCGCTTTTGGTTCACTTTTTGTTACTTTTTGTCAGTTT
Organism: Phycisphaerales bacterium; assembly: GCA_011053245.1. The sequence goes on along the minus strand of DRGS01000080.1, from coordinate 905 downwards.
TTGTTCGTTTTGGTTGACTTTTGGTCGGTTTTTGAGGGTGTTTTTTCCCGACTAAACAATTCGGGTTTCCTGTTTTTAGCGGCTTCTTTTCCCATCTACTGCGTTGTACGACTGCCATCTAATCCTCGACGTACACCGGTACGCCTCCAGTTCGACGACGCCTAAGCCTTGTATCTGAAAAAAGCTTCTCGCTAAAAAAGAGGAAATGGTGTTTTTTAATTTTAACTACTTGGCCTCCGATTGGCACAGATTTAACACGGATTTTATCCCGCCAAGGCGCCAAGGCGCGAAGAAAAGAAGGGATGAGGAATAATCTTGATTGTTTTTGGGTTTTTGGTAGAATGTGATTTGAGGGTAAGTTGGAGTTTGGTTCGGGAAAGGATGGTTTAGGTTGGGTACGGTTTTTGTTAGTTATTCGCATAAGGATGAGAAGTGGAAAGATCGGCTGATGCCGCATCTGAAAAGTCTTAAGATGCTGGGTCATATCGATGAGTGGGATGACCGTAAGATAAAAGTTGGGGACGACTGGTACGACAAGATTAAAAAGGCGATGGAGGATGCATCGATTGCTATTTGTTTTATCTCACCGAACTTTCTGGCATCGGATTTTTGTATGGAGGAGGAAGTGCCGTACTTTCTTGAAAAACGAAAAGAAGAGGGGATGCTTATTATTCCGATCCTTATTGATTCGTGCATGTGGAAAGAATATAAGTGGATATCGGAAACGCAAATGCTGCCGCGCGATGGTAAATGCGTGGCTGTTAATTTCATGAGTCATTATAATACGGTATTTCTGGACGTTGCAAACAGGATTAAGGAGTTTGTCGAAGCAGGATTGAAAGCCGAAGCAGAAACTCTGGAGACCGAGTGGGAACGGCCGAGTGATGATTTGATCGATATTGATC
>DRGS01000079.1 GCA_011053245.1 Phycisphaerales bacterium | reverse complement strand
GATATGTTTTCGCCCGCTCGGCTGTAATATAGCATAGATCACCTCGTAAAATTACACGCCGCTAAAGGCACTGAATCCGCCGTCAACCGGTACTACGATACCTGTTACGAATTTCGCCGCGTCGCTGAGCAGCCATCGCACTGTTCCGCACAATTCCTCGGCATCGCCAAACCTGCCCATAGGTGTATGGTCGACGATGGTCCTGCCGCGGGGTGTCAATTCGCCGCTGCTCTCTTCGGTTAGCAGAAAGCGATTCTGCTCTGTAAGAAAGAATCCCGGAGCGATTGCGTTAACCCGGATATCTGTCGAATAATTCTGGCACATGTGCACCGCAAGCCACTGCGTAAAATTGCTTATCGCCGCCTTGGCCGCCGAATACGCTGCGATCTTCGTCAAAGGACAAAACGCGTTCATACTCGAAATATTCAGGATCATCCCCTCGCCGTTATCAGCCATGTGCTTACCGAACACCTGGCTCGGCAGCAGCGTCCCTAAAAAGTTAAGGTCAAACACATAGCGTATCGCGTCAGCGTCAAGGTCGAAAAAACTCATCTCCTCTGATGTCGTCGCTTCCTTCTTATTGCCGCCTGCCCCGTTGATAAGGATATCGACCTTACCCATACTGTCGCGAGCACAAGTTAAAGCACTCTGGATCTGGGCCTTGTCCAGCACATTGACACGCAGCGGCAAAGCAAATCCACCTTCAGCTTCGATCTGCTTGGCCACTTCATTGGCTCTGAACTCATCGTAATCGGCAATGCAAACTTTGGCGCCGTTACGCGCCAGATCTCTGGCTAATGTCCCGCAAAGAACACCGCCGCCGCCGGTAATTACTATACATTTATCTTCAACATCAAAAAGATCGTTCATTTCATTGCCTCCGAAATAATATAAATATCACACGACATGAGATTATTATAAACGATTTACATTGGTTTTTGCAAGGTTATTTTGGTGATTTTCAAAAAAACATAATAATTATTGCCTTATGGTGGTTTTTACTATATAATTTAGAAGGATTTGAAATTTTATGATCTCCGTCAAACACAGAAATAAGCCACATAACATGAGATTATTATGAAAAATAGCCCTATTGACTCAAAAAACGCCGGCCAGAGAAACGAAAACCTCATTCTCTCTATGCTGTTTGAGCATGAAAAGCTCTCCCAAGCCCAGCTTTGCAACCTTGCAGAGATCGGCAGTTCCACAGCCAGCACGATCGTGACAAGACTTCGCGACAAAGGATTCATCACAGAAACGCCCGGCCAAAGTGCAACCCGCGGCCCAAAACCGGTCGTACTTGAGCTTAATCCGGACTGTCGATACACCGTAGGCGTTGAGATCAACCCCAGCCATCTTTTCATAGGACTATTTAACTTCAAAAGCCAAATGAAAGATAAGATACGCATCTCGCTGGGATCTGATCACTCACTGGAAAATGTTCTCGATCAGCTCAGTGTTAATGTGCCAGGCCTGCTCAATCGAAACAAGATCGAACACACAAAAGTGATTGGTGTAGGCATCACCCTTAGCGGATCGGTTTCGCCGGATGGGTGCGTCTCGCTGTCCAGCCCCTTAGGGTGGAAAAATGTCCACCTTAAAAAGCATCTTCAGCCGTTTTTCGATTTTCCAGTCTCGGTATACAGCAACCGCGTACGGCTGCTTTCGGAATTTGCGATCAGCGCCGATCTGGCATCGAAAAACATACTCTATCTAAATCTCGCCGACGGCGTAGGCTCAACCGTTTACATGGACGGCAATCTCATCTCCGGTGCTACCGGCAGATACGGAGAGATCGGACACATAGTCGTAGAACCTGACGGCCCCCTTTGCGGCTGCGGCCAAAAAGGATGCCTGGAAGCATTGATCTCCGGCCCTGCTCTAACTAATAAGATACGCAATGAATCCGGCAAGATACCTTCATCTTGCTTTCCCGTGACCGACAGTTCGGATATACCCGAAGAGTTTTTAAAGCAATGGTCCAAATCTGCTGACGATGGCGACAGCTACGCCCTTGCCCTGCGGGATTATGTAGCCGGATATTTCGCACGAGCAACCTGCATGCTAATTAACTGTTATGATCCGGAAGTGATCGTTCTTGCAGGATATGTCAGCCTGCACTTTCACGAATATTTTGCCGAACGTATCCGCGACACGATGCAAACAAATGTTTACGAATATTCCCTACGAAAGATTCAAATAATACCTGCCCGCGCCGGAGAAAATGCCCTGATCACAGGCGTAAGCATAGCCACACGCCAAAGACTCCTGGGCTGGCTGGTATAATATTCTGTTATACGATTTAGCGACTCTTTTCTCAAATGATTGCCCATATCACAGCCATTCACCAATCGGCAGTTGCTCTACAGTAGGTACCCCCTATAATTGAACATTGTAAACTGGAGAGTTCTGGTGTAATATTGTATTTTATTACGAAAGGAACTCTTTATGAAGAAGTCGAAATTTAACGAAACGAAGATACTGGCCATTCTCAAAGAAGCCGAGGCAGGCATGACTGTCGCCGAGATCAGCCGTAAATACGGCGTATCAAATGGCACATTCTACAACTGGAAGAGCAAATATGCCCGACATATGCTGCAATACTTTCATACAATCACCTCGCTTTCATTAAAAATAGTTGTCATTCATTTATTTCAGTCCAAGTTCCATCTTGGTCAAGCGTCATCATTCTCGGCTCTAAATCATCATTAACTCCCGTCACGATAAATTCCAGTGGATTCAGGCTGGAAACACTATATGAAAACATCTTATCCGTACTTTGGTTAAAAAACGCTCCATCTAATTCCCCTTCTTCAAATCCAAGTACCTCAAAATCATCATCCACGGGCAATTCTCCATCAACATCTACTTCCGCGGCATACTCCCTGATCACCATCGCAACAACACACATCATTGTCTTACCTTCACCTCACGCCACATTTGTTAATTGGCGGTCGCGGCGGCCTATCATATTAACTTCTAAGAAAACATAAAGAACCAAAACAATAGTCAATAACACAACAAGTCCTGGATCTACTTGTCTTTTACGTTCTTTTGTCTCTTCACTCATTTCTTTCCCTTCGGTTTCAATTATAGTTCTAATGCCTCAGCTATCTTTTTAGGATTATCGCCGCGTAACCACCATCGTGGTCAAAGGTGGTGTCGTCGGTCTTTGATAGCGAAGGCAGCGTCAGCTTCTCTGACTCAAGAACAAACGATTTGTTTTCAGCAAGGAAGCTCTCAACAACGCCCGAATTTTCATCTTTCATAATGCTGCATGTGCTGTAACATATTCGTCCGCCGGCTTTGACCATCTCGCCTGCCTTAGTTAGCAATTGCAATTGCGTTTTCGCAAGCTCCTTAACGGCATTTTCGTTTATCCTCAGCCGCACCTCGCAGCGTCTGGCCATTACCCCGGTATTTGAACACGGAGCATCGACCAAAACCGCATCGAAATCACCGCTGGCCTCGTCAACTATTACCGTCTTCACTATCGTTATCCCCAACCGCTTGCAATTGTCATCGACCTTGACAAGTCGCTCTACGTCGATATCGCTTGCGATCATACTGCCGCGATCTTCCATCATCTGCGCCATCTGAACGGTTTTGCCGCCCGGTGCCGCACACATATCCAGCACCCTCTGTCCCGGCTTTGGCAAAAGCATCCTCACCGGCAAGACCTGCGCCGGATCCTGGACAGTAAACAGCCCCTCACTGAAACCGGCGATCTCAGAAACCGGCACATGACTCTTAAGCTTGAGCAGCCCGCTTTCGCCCGGCCCTGCGCACTCTATACCCTCTGCCCGAAGTTTTTCCAGAAGCCCCTCCGCCGATACCTTAAGAGTATTCGCCGCTAAAAAAATACCCGGCCTGCGGTTACTCGCAAAACATATCCCCCTGGCCACTTCAAGATCAAACTCACTGATCCACCCTCGCACAAGCCAATCCGGGATCGAAAAACCCTTACTCAAATAATCCGATGGGTCAGCTTCAGGGTCAGGTAACACATCGTCCTTGAACGCCCACCCATTCGTTTCTGATTGCGGCAGCGTCTTTCGCAAATCCCCACCTTCCAGACTTGCATCTCTGCATACGATAGCACGCGTAAGATTACGCAGGACCGCGTTAACAAACCCCGCCGGTTTTTTGCCAGTGACAGAATGCGTCAGATCGACCGCTTCGTTGACAATTGCGTACTCCGCCGTCTGAGGCGCGTATATCAATTCGTATGCCCCGATCCGCAAGATAGCCAACAGCTTTTTCGATATCCGCTTGATGGGCGTTGACCCCGCCTGCTCTATCACCATATCGATCGCCGGCATGTTTCGTATCGCCCCGTAAACAAGATCCGTTGCCTGCCCCCTCTGATCGGTAAGCGATATCCTCTTATGCAAAAGTTCGCCCGCATCGTGACGATTGACGTCGAACTTATTCAACACCCAAAACGCCACCTGCCTCGCTGTCTGTCGCTTGGGATCGCTCATACTATCCGCCAGACTCTACAGATTTGAACACATCCCCCGCGCAAACCGCTCTGCCGTTTACGAATGACTTAAAGTCCATAACCTTACCCCCCGCCGGTTTGATCCGCATGATCTTCAAACACCCATCCCCGCAAACGATATTCTCTTCATCATCGATAGTTCCGCATTCCGCCTCTTCCTTTGAGCAGCTTACAATTTCCGCTTTCGCTATCGTCACCCGGCACGATTTGCCCGTAGCCTGTGATACAAAATCCACTTGCACACCCGGCCAAGGCCAAAGCCCCCTTATCCGGTTATTGATAGACTCGGCGGTATCGGCCCAATCGATAAACCCATCCGACTTTTGCAGCTTCGGTGCTTCCGTCGCTTGCGATTCATCCTGCGGCGTATACACAGCCGTGCCGTCAGCGATCTTTCTTATGCAATCGATCAATACCGGCGGCGATATCTCAGCCAACTTATCGTGCACACTCTGCGCATCGTCATCGGCTTCGATAGCTATCTTCGCATTGCCTAACATATCACCGGTATCCATCTTCTTTTCAACGGTAATGATCGTGATCCCCGTCTCGGCGTCACCGTTTATGATTGGCCAATAGATCGGCCCTGCCCCGCGATATTTTGGCAATAGCGAACCGTGCACGTTAATAGCCCGATACTTGTGAAGATCGATAACCTTGCCCGATATGTACTGACCGAACGCGATCACCACCAGCAGCTCCGCTTTACACGCGGCAACCTTTTCGACCATCTCCGGCGAATTGATATTCTCCGCTTCGGTATACGGAACCCCGTTTTCATCTGCCCATACCGCAACCGGCGTCGGAACCAGTTTCCTTCCGCGTCCGGCTTTGCGCGACGGCTGAGTAAAAATATGCGCAATATCGATTCCCCCATCCTCATGCATCGCACACAGACAAGGAACACCAAACTCCGCAGAACCAAAAAAAATTAGTCGCATAGAAATACCAAATTAAAAACCCAGTCAACAACCCCCGGCCGCTATTCGTTTTCGTGATCTTCCTGGAGTTGGCGCAGTATCTTCCGTGCCCCGATCCGCTGAGCCTGGCCCATTCTGTCCTTAATAAGCATCCCGTCCAGATGATCGATCTCATGCTGAAAACCGCGAATTTCTATCCCCTCAGCCTCTGCGATAAACCGGTTACCATCCAGCCCAGTCGCGGTGATAGTACACTTCTTATATCGCTTGATCTTCGCCTCGATCCCCGGCAGCGAAAGGCAACCCTCATGACAGGCCTCTAATCCGCCCGAGATCTCGATCTCCGGATTGATATAAACCTTTGCATTCTCCCGCGTCGCATCATGCGAAAACACAAATATTCGAAGATCAACCCCAACCTGCGGCCCAGCCAGCCCCACACCTTTTTGCTCGATCATCATATCGATCATCGCCGCCCCAAGCTCGCGAATCTCATCGGTAACCTCACCGACCGCCCTGGCCTTCTGCCCCAGAACCTCCGCCGGATACCGTGTCATCCGAATATCTGCCATCGCTATTGCCCTCAATCGTCGAACTCATCGCCTTTAAATGTCTGGCCAAGATAGCTCTTGCGGACCAGCTCATTTTTTATGATATCACGCGGAGGCCCCGCTGCGATAACCTTACCGTGATCGATGATGTACGCCTTATCAGCCACCTCCAGCGTCCGCTCCACATTATGATCCGTTATCAAAACGCTAACACCCGAAGCCACCAGCCGCCGTATCTCACCCTGCAATTCTTCCACAGCAATAGGGTCAACTCCGCTAAACGGCTCATCCAGCAGAACCAGCGACGGATTCGTCACCATCGCCCGCGCAATCTCCAGCTTACGCCTCTCACCGCCGGAAAGGAACCGTGCCTGGCTCTTCGCCACTTCCTCAAGGCCGAACCGCTCGATAAGGTTACTCGTCCGTAGGTCGCGCTCCTTACGAGTGATAGACATCGTCTCAAGGATCGCACGCAGATTATCCCGCACGCTCAATCGCTGAAAAACGCTCGGCTCCTGCGAAAGATAACCCATCCCCAGCCGCGCACGCTTAAACATCGGCAGTCGCGTGACATCGGTACCCTCAAAGATCACGGACCCGCCATCCGGAACGATCATACCTATCGTCATCCGAAACGTCGTCGTCTTCCCGGCGCCATTGCGGCCAAGCAGCCCGACAACACTTCGCTGAGCGACCGAGATATCAACCTCATTAACAACCGTCCTGCCGGAATATTTCTTCACCAACCTGCGAGTTTCAAGAAGCGTCACATCAACCAAAACTTTTCTCCTATAAAAGAAAATCCTTGTCTATATTTCACAGCCAGCATTATATCCGAACAAATCCCCAATGCAAACAGCCTTTTTAATAGTTCCACACGGATTCTGGGGTTATTGCATAAAAAGACAGAAGAAGCGACGGGTGGCACGGTCAAGCTGCGAGGCTGTTACGCAATTATTTATCAAAAATATCGGTCAAAAATGTTGCGTTTCGTCCTGTCTGAGTTTATAATGCCATGAGTTGATATTTTAGGAGATACGATTTATGGCATTGAAACTTCCAAAGCGGCATCAAGGGGTTCTGT
>DRGS01000078.1 GCA_011053245.1 Phycisphaerales bacterium | reverse complement strand
CGCTCCCATCGGTTGTCGCGATCCATGGCGTAGAAGCGTCCGGAGATCGAGGCGATGCGGCCTATGCCTATCTCTGCCATTTCTTTTTCTATTTCGGCGAGATAGCCTGCGGCGCTGGTTGGCGGTGAGTCGCGGCCGTCGGTGAAGGCGTGGACGTAAACTTCCTGCATGTCGTTTTGCTTTGCTAATTTGAGCAGGCCGTAGAGGTGGCCGAGCAGGGAGTGGACGCCTACATCGCTGCAAAGGCCCATGACGTGGAGCTTGGCGTTGTTTTGTTTGGCGAAGTTTACCGCTTTTAGGAGTTCGACGTTTTCGAGGAACTGGCCCTCTCGTATTGAGCGTGTGATCCTGACGGAGTCCTGATAGACGACGCGGCCTGCTCCGATGTTCTGGTGGCCGACTTCGCTGTTGCCCATTGTGCCATCGGGCAAGCCGACGTCTTCGCCGCTGGTCTGGATGAGGCAGTTGGGGTAGTTTGCCATGAGCATGTCGTCAACGGGGGTGTTGGCGCATTTTGCGGCGTTGAATTTATCTTCTTCAGGACGGGGATTGTGGCCCCATCCGTCGCGAATTATCATTACATACGGTTTGTTTTTAAGTGTAACCTTGTCTGGAGTCATGCCAAAAAGCCTTTCAAACGCTTATTTTCTATATGTTATGCAAAAAGTCTATGGTAAGAAGTTGGGGTTTGTATGTCAATTGTTTGATGTTGTTCTAAGGGTTGATTTGGCACGGAAGAATAAAAGATGCGGCGAGTTTGGAATTTTGAAAAGTTGATTTTTTTGGGGTTTTGAAAGTTGATTTTTTCAGAAAAGCGGGGTTTATGATAGCGTAAACCCTTTCTGGACATTGAAGAACCATGGGAAAGCGGGTTTTTTTGGGGGTTTTTGGGGCACTTTTTTTCACTTTTTTTCATTTATTTGCAGAAATTTTCAAAAATTGTTCGTTTTTTGTCGGTTTTTACACCCTAAAATTGTGGAAAAACAATTCGTGAATTCGATTGTCAACTGCTTTTTTTTAACCGCGAAGACCACCGTTCGACGGAGCTCCATTCGGCTATGCCTCCAGTGGGACGGCATTGCACCTTTGTTTCCACTCATGTAAATGTTTTTTGCGAGTTGCGAGTAAACCCTTGAGAAATTTAGTTTCTTTGGATTCCATATCAAGACCTTCTATCCACATCTCAAAGAAGCTCACTAACATTTCCCGCTCACTATGGAGGTCGTAATACTCAATCGCCTGTCGTACATAGGTTTTGAGTTCCTTTTCATATTGCCATGGTTTGACGATGTACTTGAAGATCTGTCCATTATTGATGGCCGTCAACATCAGGTGGGCGTCTGTCTGTGCGGTAAGGACCATTTTTGTGATCTGCGGGTACTTCTCCTCTACACTGTTTAGAAGCTCTATGCCATTCATTTCGGGCATGTTCATGTCGGTTACGATCACATGTACCTGGTTTTGCTTGAGCATTTCAAGGGCCCGGCTGCCACTATTAGCAAATATTGTTTCGTATGGCTCATCGGCAAAACTTCTCTTGATGGCCCTGAGGATCGCTTCCTCATCGTCTACAAAGAGTACGGTTCTTTTTTCCATTTTTGGTACCTCGTAAATTTATTATTTTGAATTTTTATTGTCTATTCACATCACCGGGCCTTGGGCTATACGGCCCTTGGTACCTGATACATCCAGAGCACTTAACGAACTTACCATCCAAAGAAGTTACTCGCTTGCAGACTGGATCGGCTCTGCGCTATCTTGCGGGTGAGTGGCCTGGTATTGCTCAAGGGCTTCATGAATGGCAGGTTTGAATTCTTCTTCAAGTTTCCACGGTTTGGTGATGTACTTGTATATTTCGCCCTGATTGATCGCGGTTAGAAGCGTGGTTATCTGCGTATAACCGGAAAGTACCATTCTGATGACATCAGGATACTTTTCTTTTACGATCTTGAGGAGTTCGAGGCCGTTCATCTCGGGCATGCGCATGTCGGTGACGATCACCTGCACCTGTTTTTCTTCGAGAATCCCAAGAGCCTCTTTGCCGCTGAGGGCAAAAATTTTCCGGTAAGGTTCATCAAGCAGGCCCCTCTTGAGGGACTTTAGTATCTGGTCCTCATCGTCTACAAATAAAACTGTTGGTTTCTTATCCATTGTACTATTTCCTTTCAAGTGCTTTGCAGTTACTACATTATTTTACAGTCTGTTTTTGTTGGGTAAGAGCCGCATAGTGTTCCATCGCATCTCTAATTGCGGGCTTGAATTCTTCTTCGAACTTCCACGGCTTGGTAATGTATTTAAAGACCTTGCCCTCGTTAACGGCGGTCAGGAGCGTGTTGATATCGCTCTGGCCGGAAAGAACTATTCTGACGGTGTTCGGGTGCTTTTCCGATGCGATCTTTAGAAGCTGGCGGCCGTCCATCTCGGGCATGCCCAGGTCAGTGACGATCACATGCACCTGCTGTTTTTCGAGGATCTCAAGCGCTTCCTTGCCGCTATGTACAAAGATCTTTTCGTAAGGCTCATCAAGAAATGCTCTCTTGAGAGCGGCTAAGGTTACTTCCTGATCGTCTACGAATAGTATTGTTTGTTTTTCCATTGTATCACTTCCTTTATATATCTTTACTGTTTTATATTTCATCTGTTTCTTCTGTGATCTCACATTTTACGGGCAGTCTTATAGTGAATTTCGTACCTTCACCGACGGTGCTGTCAACAAGGATTACGCCATTATGTTTGTTGACGATGATGTCGTGCGAGACGCTTAGTCCCAATCCGGTTCCTTTTCCGGGTGCCTTGGTTGTGAAGAACGGATCGAATATTTTTGACACCTTGTCCGGAGCAATGCCAGGGCCGTCGTCAGTTATCTCGCAGATGGCATCCTCATCATCAACATAGGTACTGACCGTAATGTTTCCCTTTTTCTTTTTTTCCTGTGACTTGATCGCCTGTGCCGCGTTCATGAACATGTTCAGGAATACCTGATTTACCTGTCCGGGGTTGCAAAGGAACAGGGGGACCTCGCCAAAATCGGTTTTGACATTGGCGTCGTATTTGATCTCATTTTTTGCAACAAGCAGCGTTGATCTAATACCGTCGTTCAAATCATATTCAGCAAGTTCTCCCCGCTGGTCGATCCTTGAGAAATCTCTCAGGTTCTGGACTATATTGGTGATCCTTCCCAGACCTTCCTGCATATCTGAGAACAAACCTTCAATGTCTTCGATCACAAAGTCTATCTGTGTGTCCTCGCGTAGTTCTTCTATCTCCTCTACTTTTTCGAGCATCTTTTTTCCGCCCTCATTTTTCGCTTCCTCAACGAATTTGCTATAGATATCAAATAGACTCTGGAATTTTTTGACATAGCTTTGCAGGGTCTCGAAGTTGCTGGAGACGAATCCCATGGGGTTATTTATTTCGTGCGCGACACCGGCTGCTAACTGGCCGATCGAGGCGAGTTTTTCGTTCTGAATTATTTGTGATTGTACACTCTTCAATTCCTCATGGGCCTCGTGTAACTCGCCATAGGCCTTTTCCGTCGATCGCTCGGCTTGCTTTTGTTTGGTAACATCCTCAAAAATACATAATACCCCTACGAGTTCGTCCCCGTCCTCGCTCTCGTTATCTATAACAGGTGTCTTGACGACATGGATAATTTTCTCTTTGTTGTCTTCTGTAACCGTGATATAGTCGTCTTTCCTTGCTCTGGATTTCAGGACCTCACTGTCACTTACCCTGTATTTATCAGCCGATCGTTTTTTATAAAAGTCATAATCTGTTTTGCCGACCATCTCGTTAGGTGTCATATCAAACTCATCTGCATAGTGTTCATTGCATGAAACAAAAACCGAGTCCCTGTCCTTAAGCAGTATCCTCTGTGGAAGATTTTCCACTAATGTTTTGTACTGATGTTCATTTTTACGGAGTTGTTCTTCACTCTTCTTGTTTTCCGTTATGTCAGAGGCATATAGATTTACGTATCCAGCTTCTTTTATCGGGGCGATGGTGACCGAAAAGATACTGTCTTCTACTACTTCTTCTTCTTTTATGCTTTTGCCGGATGTAAAGGCTTTGGTAATTATGTTTTGCCATTTCTCAGGGACCGTTTTTCCTATACCTGATTTCCACTTAGTAAGTAACAACTCACCTGCCTGATTGCTATACAAGACTTTGCCGTCTTTTGTAATGCGCAAAATAGGATTGGGGTTTTCGGATGGGAATTTTGCTATATTTTCCAGTTCCTGCTCTGCTTGCTTGCGTTCAATGATGTTCCCAAGCTGTCTGCAAAGTGCATCAATCAAACTCCTCTCCTCCTTAAGGAACGGGTCTTCATCTATAACAGGTTTTTCTTCCGAATAATAAACTTCTACGAAACCGTTTTTCCTTCCTGAAACCATGATGTCACTACTTTGCTTCCACTTGGTTTCTTTGAAGTTGTCTGTGACATACTCTTTGTTTTCGACAGTGATTTTTGCGCAAGTTACCTCTGGATACTGCCAGGACGGTGGGATCAAATTAACAGCTTCAGTAAAGATAGCATCGACTGATTTATTAGTTTCTGCGGCAAGTTCAGAAAGTTTGTAAAGGCAATCCAGTTCCTTGGCCCGTTCGGCAAGGTGATGATTCAAAGTTTTCATCTGGTCTTCACTTGCCTGCAATTGCTGATTACTTGCTTTGAGTTGTTGTTCGTTTGCTTCCAATTCTATTTGTTTTTGTTTGCGTTCAATTAGATTTTTTCGCATGTGCAGTATTGCGATACCGCTAAAAATTGACAACGTAAATATAAGAATAAGAAACACAGAAAATATCAAAAGCGTACTTTGTGTCATATCATGTTTATTTGCTATATGATCGTGCAGGGATATTAGATATTGTTCCATACCTTCTTTATAAAGGCCCTTTTGCTTTTCATATTCCTGGCTGTATAGCAATTTATTGGCAGCTTGTAGATTCCCCTGGTGTACTAAATCGAAGGACTCGGTTTCCATTGCGACAAGTTTGATATTTGCGGCATCGGTTTGATCCGCTGCCGGATCCACAAAATCTTTTGGAGTCAATTCTATAGCTCTATTGATGGCGTCATCTAATTGGGGTTCGAAACTTCTATAACGATCCTCCCACTTCGAGTCTCCCGTAGCTGCTGCCATACGAGCTGACATGGTAAGTACTTCATCAAAATATATAATGGTCCCGTGCAAGTCAGCCATTTCGTCTTTTTGATTCTCTAATTGGCCAAGCTGATCAAATGAACTCCATATATGCCATACCATTGCAGAAAGTATTACTGTTAAAAGCACAAAGAACACTATATTTCTTTTGCCGGAAGCGGGACGAATTATTTTGCTGTAGAGATTCTCTGAGTGTTTTCTGTCCTCTAAAGCCTTGGCTGGCATTTCCCCTTTGTTATGTATTTGCATGAATAATCCCCTTTAATCATACGGTTTACGTCTCAAATGACTTGTCGGCATGAGAAATCACGGAATTAACGTGCATTAACCTAAAATCTTCGGTTATATTCCACACGCCACTTTGAGCGTCGTAAGTATTTATGCATGCGGCACTTACGGTATTCCTTAAAGTATTTTTTTTGATGCAATTTACGCTTGGCGGAACCCCTGGAATTTATCGGACGAAGTGATCGGCCCCGATTTGTGATGCGTATATAACAGTATTCTAAATAATCTGTGCCCTCGCAACCGTATCGAGTATTTTGGGCGTTTTTTGGAGGGGTGTTGACACAGGCGGCGGATTTGGTATAATAGGCAGTCAATATATATCTTTAGTAATAGAAGTGGTTTAGCCATTTTTGGAAGGGTTTTTTATGTCCGTTCATATCAGACGCTGCAGGGCGGCAATCGGTTTTGCTGTCGCAATGATCATACTGCTTTCGTGCGGGTGCGCACGACAGCAGCAACAGCAGGTGATCACCGAAGAAAGACGTCAAGAGGCGATAAGTCTGTACGTTGACGCTCTTATGCTTAACGAACTCAACGAGCATGATGAGGCGTTGGAGAAATTGCAATTAGCGACGGAACTCGACCCGGAATTGGCGGTGGCGTTTTCGCTTAAGGGCGATGTTTACCAGGCTACGGAGGATTTCGAGAACAGTGCCGACAGTTATGAGACGGCGACGGAGCTTGACCCGTGGTCGTTTAAGGATTTTTTCAATCTTGGCAAGGTTACGCAGGTTATGAAACAGTTCGTTCGTTCCGTGCAGGCGTATGTAAGGGCTTGCGAGATCGAACCGGAACATTACGAGGCGAACCTCAACGCCGGGAAAGTTTATTACCACCTGAAAGAATATGACCTTGCTTTCGATTACGCGTCACATGCCAAGAAGATCGACCCTAACAGTGCCGCGCCGGAGATAATACTTGGCGATATTTTTGAGGTGCGAAAGGATCATCCGAAGGCGATCGAGGCGTATCGCAGGGCACTTGAGCGACAGGGGAATAAGCCGGAGATATTGGTTCCGCTTGCGGTGGCGTATCTCAGGACGGGACGCTATGAGGCGGCGGCCGAACTGCTCGATACGTCGCTGGAGATGGACCCTAATGATTTTATGGCGCATCAGTATATGGGTTTTGCGCATCTGAAGCTAAGGGATCCTGACAGTGCGATCATAAGTTATGAAACGGCTGCTCAGATCGAGCCGGAGGATTGGATGGCGCGAAAGGGGCTGGGGATCGCGTATATGATCAAGGCCAACTACGCCGGCGATAAGGCGCTTAAGCAGCGGGGTCTGGATCAATGGAAGATGAGCCTTGAGTACAAACCCGATCAGCCCAAGCTTCAAATGCTGCTTGATAAGTATTCCAAATAATCACATACGAGCAAAGCCGATGTCTGATAACGCAGATCAAAAACCCGAACCTGTCAAACTCTTTAGCCTCGCTTCATTGCCGGACGCTAAGGCGCATGCGATATTCTGGCCGATAATCGTTGTGGGGGTCACCGCGGACCTGTGGAGCAAATCGGCGGTATTTAACTGGCTGATCGATGAGCCGTATCAAGAGTACTCTGTAATAGACGGGCTTTTCAAGATGGTCATGCGGGTCAATGACGGAGCGGCATTCAGTATCGCTTCCGGTCAGCGAGTGATATTGGTTTCAATCTCGGCAATAGCAATGGTCGTTGTGTTAGGGATATTCTTTTTCGGTCATGTAAAGCACAGGATAATGCAGGTTGCGCTGGGACTGTTCACAGCTGGAATAATCGGCAACCTCTACGACCGGGCGTTTAATGAAGGGTTCGTAAGGGACTTTCTGGATTTCTACATTGGCGACCATCACTGGCCCGCTTTCAACGTAGCCGACAGTATGCTATGCACCGCAGTCGGGTTGATACTGATATCGAATCTTTTCGGCAAGCATGAATGAATTATACAAGTACCGATTTTGAAGTTGTTATAAGTATTCTTTGAAAGGAACGATGTGAACAAACGCAAATTTATTATTGCAGCATGCTTATTGTTGATAAGCATTATGCCCCAATGTTTCGGAGCCGCTTCGGTATCCTTTAAGGCCGGTGAAGTATGGCCTGACAACCACCGAACTCATATCAACGCTCATGGCGGGGGCATCCTTTATTACAACGCTACATACTACTGGTTTGGAGAACACAAGATCAAAGGGAAGGCAGGAAACACAGCGCAGGTTGGGGTTAGCGTTTACTCATCTAAAGATTTGCTGAACTGGACGGACGAAGGTATAGCTCTTAAAGTTTCTGAGAACCCTGAAAGTGATATCGCCAGGGGTTGTATTCTTGAACGCCCGAAAGTGATCTATAATGTCAAAACAAAGAAGTTCGTTATGTGGTTTCATCTGGAATTAAAAGGGCAGGGATATAACGCAGCAAGAAGTGGTGTCGCTGTTGCCGATAATGCCACCGGTCCTTATGTTTTTCTTTACAGCCTTCGTCCCAATGCCAATGCCTGGCCGATAAATGTCACGCCGGAACAGAAAGACCCCAACTCTATTGCAAGAACAAAGGCGGAAAAAGAAAAGTTCAGTGGCGGGCCTACCAATAAACATAAGCAATTCAACATTCTGGGTTCTCATTTTGAGGGCGGCCAGATGGCACGCGATATGACTCTGTTTGTCGATGACGATGGTAAGGGCTATCATCTTTACTCGTCGGAACACAACTCAACTCTACATATAGCTCTTCTGACTGATGATTATCTTCGTCATTCTGGTAAATACGTTCGTGTCTTCGCGAATCGCTGGATGGAGGCTCCGGCTATTTGTAAAAGAAACGGTAAATACTATCTGCTGGCATCGGGATGTACTGGTTGGTCACCAAATGCCGCAAGGTCCGCTGTTGCCGATTCCATATTCGGCCCCTGGAAAGAGCTTGGCAATCCGTGTGTCGGTTCCGGTCCTGATAATGGATTTGGGGCGGATAAAACCTTTGGCGGTCAGAGTACATATATCCTTCCGGTTCACGGGAAAGAAGATTTATTCATTGCAATGTTTGATCTCTGGCGACCACATGATGCCATAGACGGACGATATATGTGGCTGCCCATAGACTTTTCTAACGATGGATTCAAGATAAAGTGGCGTAACGAGTGGAGTCTGCCGATGAATTCTGGCAACCCCGGATGCGCAGCGACAGGCAAATAGGGCAAGTTAAAGCCTAATCATTGTTTCATTTTTTCAAAGACTTGTTCGTCGATGTATAGGGGGATGTCTGTTCCTGCTGAGATGGCGAGGGCGTCCGAGGGGCGGCTGTCGATTAGTACGATTTTGCCGTCGAGGTTCACATATAGGTTGGCGTAGAAGGTGTGGTCGCTGAGGTCGCTGATAACGATCTTTATGATCTCTCCGCCAAGCTGGATGATGGTATTTGCAAGGAGGTCGTGCGTTAGCGGGCGGGGCAACTGTATCCCCTTTAGGCGGCGGTTGATCGCGAGTATTTCGGGCATACCGATCACGATGGGGAAGCTGCGGTCGCCTCCGCGTTCCTTTAAGACGATTATCTGCTGGTCGACGGTTTCGTTTATGACGATCTTTGAAAGTTCGGCTTCTATTTCCATGTTCGCGTTTGCCTTTGCTATTAACCTAATTGAGATATATGGTTTTGCACGGCTTGTAATTGCTCTGTGAGTTCTTTGAGTTTTTCGCGGGCCTGGGCGACGACTTCCGGTTTGGCACGGGAGACGAAGTTCTCGTTATTGAGTTTGCCCTCGACGCCTCTTAAACCTTTTTCGATCTGCTCTTTTTGTTTTTCGAGACGTTTGCGTTCGGCATCGGGGTCGATAACGTCATGGACGAATACTTGAAGCTCTTCGACGATAGCAGCGGCGGCGGATTCCGGTTTTTGCATACCATCGGCGGCGGTGAATTCGTCAAGCGATGCAAGGGTGCAAACCAGATTAGCGTTTGCGTTGAGAATTTGCGCAATGGCATCCGGCCCGGCGGCGGAAGCGGTAAGTTTCTTCGACGGGGGTATGTTGTACTGGTTCCTGACCTCGCGTATCGAGCGGATGACGCTTTGGATGATGGATATCTGCTCTTCGATGTCGGGGTCGACGAACTGGTCAAGGCCTGCGGGCCATTCGGCGACGATGATCGCCTTAGCTTTTCCGCTATCTGCAAGGTCCGCGAGTTTTCTCTGCGGAGCCAGTTCGTTTAGCTTCTGGAAGATGCCCTCGGTGATGAACGGTACGAACGGATGCAGCAGCCGCAGCGTCTGGTCGAGTACGAAAGCCAGTACGTTTTGGGCGGTCGGCTTTGTGTCGTCGTCCTGCATACGCGGTTTGGACCATTCGAGGTACCAGTCACAGAAATCGTTCCAGAAGAATTTGTATATCGCGTTAAGGGGTTCGTTGTATTTAAAGTTTTCGATAAGTTCGGTAACATCGCTTACCGTTTCGGCTAATCGCGAGAGTATCCACTTGTCGGTAACGTCCATCTTTTCCGGGTCGAATTTGGCAGGGTCGGTTCCTTCGAGGTTCATCATCGCAAAGCGAGATGCGTTCCAGAGTTTGTTGCAGAAGTTTCTGCCGATATCGAATTTCGGTGATGTGTTGACCTCGCGTCCGTCGGGCAGTTTCATGTTGGCGACGGGCATTCTTACGTCTTGCGTGTCGGTGGTCATGCTTGCCAGGGTAAATCGCATGGCGTCGGCTCCGTGGCTGTCGATAGCGACGAGCGGGTCGATGCCGTTGCCGAGGCTCTTTGACATTTTGCGGCCCTGCCCGTCCTGGATCATCGCGTGGATATAAACATCCTTAAATGGAATGTCACCGACGCAGTATTGCCCCATCATGACCATTCGCGAGACCCACAGCGTGATGATCTCTCTTGCGGTGCAGAGTACATCGCCGGGGTAGAACATTTTCATCTCGGGCGTATCGTCCGGCCAGCCTAAAGTGCTGAACGGCCAAAGGGCGGAACTAAACCATGTGTCGAGGACATCTTCGTCACGGATCCATCCGTCGGATTCGAGTTGCTTTTCGATATCTTCGTCTCCAGGGGCAACGCAGGCATAGGTTACAGGCCCATCGTCGGAGTCCATTGTGACGGAGTTTATTTTGTCAGACATTGTAGCGAGTTCGCCGGGCAGTGAATCGCAAAGTTTTGACCAGATCGGTATTTGGTGTCCCCACCAGAGCTGTCTGCTGATTGGCCAGTCGCGCAGGTTTTCGAGCCAGTTCTGGTATGTCTTTTCATATCTTTCGGGGATGAATCGCAAGCGATTATCGATCAATGGTTCCAGTGCGAGGCCGGCTAAGGAATTGCGCGGTACGTCGGTGCCTTCGATATTTCCATGTCCGTATTTTTCTTTGAGGTGTTCGATGGGTTTCTTTACGGCGATATACCACTGATCGGACAGGTACGGCTCGATGGGGACGTGACTCCGGTAGCTGTGGCCGACTTCGTGGGTGTAGTCCCTGATCTCTTCGAGAAGATTTTCGGCATCGAACCATTCGACGATAGATTTTCTTGCATCGAAGCGATCCATACCGACGAGTTTTTGTGATTCGGCGGTACTTGCATCTTCCCAGCCGTGTTTGTCGCTGATGGAACCGTCCGGGGCCATGACGTTTATTATGTCCAGATCGTGACGCTGGCCGATTGCCCAGTCATCCGGGTCGTGGGCGGGCGTAACCTTTAAGAATCCGGTTGAGAATTTTGCTTTTTCATCTTCGCTTTCCGGATCGGACATTACGACGTGTTCATCTGCTACGATGGTGATGAGCCTTCCTACTATCGGCAGGCGAACCTGTTTACCTACGAGGACCTTCGCCCTTGGGTCGGATGGATTCATCGCCACAGCCGTATCGCCGAGCATTGTTTCGGGGCGGGTAGTGGCGACGGTTACATGTTCTATCGTTTTGCCGTCAACTACGACAGATTCTGCCAGCGGATATTGCAGGTACCAGAAGTGGCCGTGTATTGTTTCGTGTTCGACTTCGTCATCGGCCAGAACGGTCTGCGTTGCCGGATCCCAGTTTACGAGTCTTTTGCCGCGGTAGATCAATCCGTCTTTGAAGAGGTTGAAGAAATTGGTGCGGACAGCTTTTGCGCAGGTTTCGTCCATTGTAAAGCGTGTCCTGTCCCAATCGCAGGAGCAGCCCATAGCCTTCAACTGGTCGATGATGCGTGTTTCGTATTCGTCTTTCCATGCCTGAACGTGTGCGATGAATTGTTTTCGCCCGTCCTTGCCTTGCTCTTCCAATTTTCTGTACTCGACAAGAGAAGATTTTCCTTCCTGCCGAAGCCTCTTATCCACGACCGCCTGCGTAGCGATTCCGGCATGGTCGGTTCCGGGCATCCAGAGGGTATTGAATTGCTGCATTCTGCGGAAGCGAATGAGTATGTCCTGCAGCGTGTTATTCAGAGCATGGCCCAGATGCAGAGCGGCGGTGACGTTGGGCGGCGGTATTACGATCGTGTAAGGGCCGGCGGGCAGGTCAGAATCGGGATCCGCACCGAAATAGCCGCCGTCAAGCCATATCCGCTTCGCCTCGTCTTCGATTGAATTGGGGTCATATACTTTTGCTAATTGTTCTGCCATAACCGTTTTATCCGATACTGTTTTTAAAAACTTTCATTGTTCGCCCATTACCCAGAAAAAAAGTCCCGGCGAATATCTCAACCGGGACTTCATTCTATATATATCTGCCTGCGATGTAAAGTACGCAAATTTACATCCGCACGAATTTTTAACCCATGCTCATGCTCATGAGGAACTCGGCGTTGGTACTGCACTTGGCGAGCCTGCTCTTGAGCAGTTCGACGGATTCTATCAGGTTCATCTCGCTGAGGACCTTTCTCAGCCGATATGTAAGCTCAAGCTCCTTAGCGTCGAGGAGAAGCTCTTCCCGACGGGTACCGCTCTTACTGATATCGATGGCTGGGTAGGTTCTTCGTTCGACGAGTTTCCTGTCGAGATGAAGCTCCATGTTGCCGGTTGCCTTGAACTCTTCAAAGATAACCTCGTCCATTCTTGAACCGGTATCGACCAGAGCCGTTGCGATGATGGTAAGCGAGCCGCCATGTTCGATGTTTCTGGCGGCACCGAAGAACCTCTTGGGCATCTGCATCGCGTTGGCATCGACACCACCGGTGAGGATCTTGCCGGAGTGCGGCATTTCAGTGTTGTATGCTCGTGCAAGGCGGGTGATCGAATCGAGCAGTATGACAACGTCTTCGCCGTATTCGACCATGCGTTTTGCCTTTTCGATAACCATCTCTGCGACCTGACAGTGGCGTGAGGTAGGCTCATCGAACGTCGAACTTATCACTTCGACATCAGCGGCGGTTTTCCGCTGCATGTCGGTAACCTCTTCGGGGCGTTCGTCTATCAACAGGACGATCATTTTGACTTCGGGGTAATTCTGGCTGATGGCGTTTGCCATCTTCTGCAGCAGGACGGTTTTTCCGGTACGCGGCGGAGCGACGATAAGGCCGCGCTGGCCCTTGCCGATCGGTGTGGCTATGTCGATTATCCGGGTGCTGAGTTCCTCAGTTGTCGTTTCGAGTATGAGCCTTTCCTCTGCATGCAGCGGGGTTAGATCGCGGAAGACGACCTTCTCTGCAAGCTTATCCGGTTCCTGGTAGTTTACGGCTTCGACGCGGAGAAGGGCGAAGTATTTTTCGCTTTCCTTTGGCGGGCGGATCTGCCCGGAAACGATATTGCCGCTTCTGATGCCGAATCGGCGGATCTGCGAAGGTGAAACATATACATCGTCCGGAGATGACAGGTAGTTATAATTCGTGCTGCGAAGGAAACCGAAACCGTCGGGTAGCACTTCGAGCACGCCTTCGCCATACATCAGGCCATTCTGTTGTATTCTCTCCTGCAGGATCTTAAAGATAAGCTGCTGTTTGGACAGTGCGATGTAATCGGAGATGCCCTCTTTCTTTGCGATCTTGTGAAGTTCGGATGCCTCGAGGTTCTGCAGGTCCTTCAGGTGCAGGTTACCCTTTTTTACCCGCTCATATTTGGCATGGATGGACTCTGCGTCCTTTTCCTTTTTGCTTTTCGGCTTACCGTTACCGTTGCTGGAGCCGTTTTGAGATTTGACATCTTCAGTGGCGGCGGACTGCTCAGGGGCAGCGGTTGTTTCAGCAGTTTCTTTTTTCTTCGTTTTTTTCTTTGCAGCTTTTTCGTCGTCGTTTTTTACAGCGCTCTTAGCCATGATCACTCCTTGTTTGGGTTAATGGAAATCGAGACATGGCATATGGTCCCTTTTTCCGGTTTCTATATGTAATTATATCACAGGGG
>DRGS01000077.1 GCA_011053245.1 Phycisphaerales bacterium | reverse complement strand
TATGTCTATCGAATTCATTTCGTACTGTCCCTGTTAATAAAAAGAGTCACTCACTACCTTATCGTCGTAAGTTCTGCTGCAAACTTAAGAGCCGAATACGCATCAACAATCCGCAAGGCCCTCGAGTCGGAGCAATCCGACGCCCAAGCCGTACAACAAGCCAGAGAAGCCCTGATCGCAGCCCAGCTCGACACCTACGAAAACATTGAACAATCTGCGGAAAATATTCTAAAGTTCGGCATATAATTAGACGATTTGCTAATTAAGTGTCAAAATAAATAGAATATTATCCCTAAAATGTTTAATGTGGGAGTCAAAAAATGGCTAAAACACTTTTGGTAGTAGACGATTCTGCAACGATGAGAAAGATCATCACACGCACGATCCGAAAAGCAGGTCTTTCTGTGGATGACGATATCCGCGAAGCCGGTGATGGCAACGAGGCCCTTGAGAAGATCGACGAGGCCCCGGTGGACATTATCCTTTGCGATATCAATATGCCCGGAATGGACGGATTGGAATTCGTCAGGAAGGCTCGCGAACTCGATAGTTGTGCGGATACGAAGATCATAATGATATCAACAGAAAGTGCGGATGAATTGATAGAAGGCGTAAAGGCGGACGGAGCTGACGGTTATGTAACAAAGCCCTTTACACCCGAAACGATCCAGAAAGAGCTTTCACCGTACATCTAACAATAGACAAGGCCGCTATTGAGCGGCATAGACAAGGTAAGGTGGATCATGGTAGGACAGGAATGCTTTACAGACGCATTGTTGGAAGGCTCACAAGAGGTTTTCGAGACAATGATGTTTATGACAGTAGAAAAATGCAGCGAAAATGAGGTTGTCGGCGACCCAGCCGTATTGGGGTCGATCACCTTCAAGGGTAATATTGAAGGTTGCCTTACAGTTTGCTGCGGTGAAGATTGTGCACGTGCCATCGCCAGCAACATGCTCGCACTCGAACTGGATGGAGAAATTGACGATGACGGCATGATGGACGCGATGGGCGAAGTTGCAAATATGGTTATGGGTGCCGTGAAAACACGCATAATGGGAGAAGTCGGTGACCTCCAGGTCTCGATACCCTCGGTTGTACGCGGTAGCGAACTGACAAACAGCATGGGTGACGATGCCCAAGAGATAACAATGACGACATATATTGACGAAGACGTTGCCAGATTTAGTTTATTGTACAGGGAAACATCAGAATAGGCATGATGCCGGATGGACCCATTTTATGGCGCAGTCACAAGCAGAACTTGAATCGACCACAGCGGAACTGTTAACGGAGACGTTTAACGTTTTCGCAGAGGATATCGCTACGATGTTCGACACCGAGGTGTCGGCTCAGCAGCTCGACATCACCGTCGGCACAATAAAAGAAGTAAAAGACACCTACAAAAAGCTCGCCGCAGTATGCTCCGTAACCGCCGAAGGCCCCATCAACGGACAGTTCCACGTCATATTCGACAAGGACGGACTCTTCACGGTATCCGGAACATTCGTAATGCAACCCGAGCAGATCATAACCAAGAACAGAAAAAACGGAACCGAAGAAGAAGCTAAGGAAATCGGCGATGCACTCGGCGAAGTCGGCAACCTCTTCGTAGGCTCATGCGACCGAGTTTTCAGAGAAGAAATGGAAGAGCACGGCCACTTCGCCCAGTCAGGAACCTTCATAGGTAACCCATGGACAGGATCCGAAGACAAGATCGGCCTCACAGCCGAAGAAGAAATGCTAATACTCGAATTCGAGATGACAGTTGCACCGCTCGAACCGTTCAAATGCGGCGTCTTACTGCCAAAGACAATATTCGAACCCCCTGCCGAGAAACCCGCAGCCGAAGAAGCTCCGGAAGAATCCGCTGAGGCTCCCGCTGAAGAAGCTGCCGAAGCCACTGAAGCACCAGCAGAAGAAACTCCTGCTGAAGATACTGAAACCGCAGAAACACCCGCCGAGGAAACGCCCGCAGAAGAAGCTGTAACTGAAGAAACCCCTGCTGAAGAACCCGACGCCCCCGCCGAAGATACCGAAACCGCAGAAGAAACGCCCGCCGAGGAAACCCCAGCAGAAGATACTGAAACCCCTGCTGAAGAAACTCCCGCCGAAGAAGCACCCGCAGGCCCCGTATCCGAAGCGATACACGAGCTCACGACCAACGAGACGCTACCGTTACCCATCCTAAACGCGGACGCCTCAGAGGTTCTAAACGCCGTCACTGCCGCACAGGTAATGAAATCCCCGCCTGCATGGGCCAAACCCGACAACACCGTAGAGCAGATAACAGCTATAATGCAGCAGCATGACGCTGGCTATATAATGATCGGCACAGACGGCAAACTCGAAGGCATCGTCTCGAAATCCGATCTGCGAGGAGCCTTAAGTCCATACCTCCAATCGATGTTCGTAAAATGGAGAGGGCCGATGGACCTGGCAACGCTCCAGATAAAGGCCCAATGGGTCATGTCCAGACCGGTAAGAACCGTACGCCCGGACGCTACACTCTACAACGTCGTAAAAACAATGACCGAACACGGTGGCCGATGTATGCCCGTCGTCGATCAGGATGGTAAGGTACACGGAATCGTAACGGTTTTCGACATCTTCAAGGTCCTGCTAAACGCTTCACCAGACGCACAATCGTCAGGAAACACTACACAAGCACCACCGCTTGCATAAAATCGACTGCTCCACTCTCTCAGGCCAACGGTCTGTCAAACGCTTATTTTGATATGTTCTGTTTGTAAGTTCCTTTCTGTGATTTGGCTTTAAATTGGCTTTGTTTGGCTTTGTTCCATTTTGGTTTTCCTGTCATAAAGCACTGTAAACCCTTTCATTATAAGAGGTTGCAGTCAAATTTGCGTCTTTGAAATTGGCTTTGTTTTTCATGTTTTTAGTTGCCGAAATCATGTTTTTTTTCATTTTTTTTGGTTTCTGCGTCTAATTTCTTGATCATTTTTAATCTTTGCATTTCGAGGATGGCTTTGTATAGGCTGTTCTCTATGCGTCGTTCGTACATGAGGAGGCTGTCGAGGACCTTTGCATCTGCGAAATCTTTTACGATTACATCGCCGAGTTCGAGGTCTGGCGGGGGTGGTGAATCGTCTTTTTTGGGTCTCAGCATGCTGGGGAGCTTAATGACAGGTTTGTTTCTGTGGGAGTGGTGGAGGGAGTTTACGGCTGCGAGCTGGACGCGGTCCGAACGTCGCAGGCGCCAGGAAAGGGATGCTATGCGATGGGTATACATAATCTCTGTTGGGCTTTCGGGGTGGTACTCTTCGAATATCCGGTCGCGGTGGAGGTCGAATTCGGCTTGGGATTCGCCGGGGAAGGCGCCCTGGGCAGCGTACATGCCGTGTTTGAAGGAGTTCTGCGCGACGGCGGACTTGCCTTCGGGGGTATTGGGGCCGGTTGATTTGAGCGAGTTTTGACGGTTTGCGTTGATCTGTTTTTCTGTTGCCATTGTTTTATCCTTTCAATAATACTGTTATCTTTAATGCTATTCTGTATTCATTTTATCTATCTCAAAAAACATAGTCCCCCCACCCTTTGCACGAACTTGCGCGTTTGATGCAAAAATCGGCGATTTTTTTCGGGGTTAAAAACGGTAAGTCGTTGTTAGAAAAGGAGTAAAAAAAATTTATTTTTTTGGTGAGTAGCAAGATAGTGCAAGCGCATTTGGAAGAAGTATTTAATTTTGAATTGTTAATTATGAATTTTGAATTACTGGAATTTTTCTTTTTTTAGGTGAGGATTTCTTGACTTATTTGTGGTTGTGGGGTATTTTGGTGGTGAAAAGTGGAGTTGGTAAGGGAGAGGCCAGAAAAGGCTCATGGAACCTTCAATTATGTTTGGAGATCAGTCAAATGAATGAATCAATGGCTATGGGTATTGTTGTTTTATTTATTATTATAGTATGTTTTCTTCCCACCATAATTGTTATTAAGATCGAGAGAAGAAGAACATGGCCATTCGTTCAACAATATGAGTTTGGGGTTTTTCAACTTTCTTCCTTCCATGAAAAGTATATCACCCGGTGCATTAATGGTGCCGAGGATGAAGGATTCACTTTTTTAGAAAGGAGATATGACGGTAAAGGTAAGAGATATAAAGTTGTATATGATTTTATGATATCCAGTGATCGCAACACACTTGTAGCTATTGGTGCTGGCACTCTTGCGACTATTCCTGTTAGTAGCATGTGGTTTATATCAAAGGACGTTAATGGCAATGGTTTCACAACAGTGACTAATCAGATTGCGGTTGAATATGATTTAACAGGGCGTCATAAAGACAGCTTAATTGTAACAAGCAATTTTAGAAAAGCATTTCGCCATCATCTGAAATGTATTGAAAAAAAGTTATATACTGTGGAGCCTTATATCGAAAATGGCGAGATAGATGTTGTCAGGCGCCTGAGGACATTAGATATTGATCAGTTAAATACTGACGGTTTGATAAAATATGTTGGTGAGAACACCGATTATTGGAAATATACCGTAAAGGGTGCTGTTAAGTTAGCTATCTGTCAAATTATACAAGGCGTGATACGAGCTCCGATGAGTTTACTTAATGGTTTATTAAAAACAAAAAATGACTAAGCGTAAACGATTAAAAATTGAGTTTGTTACATTTGTTGGTGTGGCGTTGCTCAGTGTGTTTGTTTTGTATTTGTCGATCGTTTTGCCGCTTTGCAGAATTAGCCAAGCTAAAGACTGGGAGCCGGTGGAATGTCTGGTCAAATCGGTGGAGTTTGATGAAAAGATACATCAAGGCACGGATGGCAATTTTGTCAGTAAAAACTTTGTAGTCCGCTATTCTTATGAATATGAGGGCGAGATGTTTGAGTCCATGCAATATGCTTTTATGGGTATTGCCAGTAATCACTTATCCAGTCCGCCACCGATCGGATTGATACAGACCGGCTATGTTAATCCGGAGGATCCGAGACAGGCTGTGATAATAAGGACGCTTCCGGAATCCTTTTCAATATGGTTTTTGCCGTTTGGTGGAATGCTTTTTTTGGCTTGCGGTATCGGCGGGTCGGTGTCAGCACTGAAAAAGATACGGAAGAGACACTGACCGCGTGGGCGGTTGGCGGATCAAGTGATTTAAATGTTATTATTCTTGACATTGTTTGGGTTGGGATGATAACATTAGCCAGTCCGGAGCGCGGGGCAATTATCGGCACGATTTCTTGCAGAGGTTGGAGTTGGAAAAGACAGATACTCAAACAGAACAGGGTCAGGGCCTTTTGCGGGCGTTTTTTTCGCGGGGCGATTTCGTCTTCGCCACCGCCGCTATCGCGATGCTGTGCGGTTTTCTGCTACCGATCCCCGCCAAGGCGCTCGACATTCTATGGGTATTTAATATATGTCTTGCGATGATGGTCGTTTTCATTGCGTTTTCCGCGAAGAATTCCAGCGAGATATCGAGTTTCCCGCTGCTGCTGGTCAGCACGATCGTATTGCGGATAGTATCAGGTGTCGCGTCGGTCAGGATGATACTTCTCGACGGCCAAGCCGGAACGGTCATAGCCGTGATCGGCAAGGGCGTATACGCCGGCAGCTATGTATGGATGCTCATGATACTGTCTATATCAGCGGTTATCGTGTGGGTGATAATGTTCACCGCCGTTAGACGCATCGTAAAAGCCGCTGCGAAGTTTCTTGTCGAGATCATGCCGATCAAACTCGTCGGCGTGGGATCGGACCTGAGCGCAGGAGCGATAACCAAAACCGAAGCCGCGAACCTTCGGGAAAAGATCGCAAAGGAAAAACAGTTTTATCTGAACATGACCGGCGCCGCCAAACTTTTATATTGCGACGGTGCCCTGGCGGGGCTTATTGTAATGGCTTTCGTTGTCGGCCAAAGTGTGGTTTCTTTTCTGAACCGTTCGAGCGAAACAGTTGCTGCGGACACTTACACGCTGCTTGGCGCAGGAGCTTCGGTGCTTGTACTCGTAACAGCAATTACAGTCGCTCTTACGACGGCGCATCTTCTTGGCAAGAGCACGCTAAGTATCAGTACCGCTCAGGAGCAAAGCGAAAAACGCGCCAGCAAAAAAGTACAGATCGTTTCCGAACAGACCGGCGATGAGGAAACGGTGGAACTTTTGAATCCTGATTTCGCGGAGGTATCGGCCGATACGATAAAAGCGGCTGTGAAACCTGAGCCAAAGCCGGAAAAGGAGAGCATCGTAAGTTTCGAACCGGTTGTCGAACCAGTTGTTGAAACTGTCGCAACGCCAAAATCGGTGCAGGTGGGCGTCATAGACAAGTTCGATGACATTGACGATTATTATGACAAGATCGCAGGGCGCGTGTGCAAGCTTAAAAAAGATCAGATGCCGGTATTGTTTGCCGCTGACGGAATCGACGATCTTCCCGTTACGGTAGCGGTAAATGTCGGGATCAGGCTTGCGCAGGAAGGCTTGCGGACATTGCTTATCGATGCCGACGGCGAACGAAACGCTATTGCAAGGGTCTTCGATGTCGAACCGGGGGCGTCAGAAAAAGACAGCGTCGAGACATGTATTGAGGATCTGTTCGTGTGGACGATAGATAAAGGCTGCAAGGGCAGTTTATTTAAGGAGATGATCCAAAGCTGCGACCGGGTTGTTATTTATGCTCCGAATCTGGGATCCTCAAGTATCGGTAAGGCAATTGCCGGTTTGTCTAAGAATGCGATTGTTTTCAGCAAAAAAACCGAATGCGACGATAAACTTTCGGCTTTGCTCAAAACTGGCCAGTGTCAGTTGCTGGCTGTGGCGGTGACCACGCAAAATAACGTATAAAAAACGGTATACTTGTAATTATATCATACTCGATATCATGCCCATTTGGCTCTGTATCAACGTCAGTGTCCGTTCAAGCCGGGCGAATTTTCCTATCAATCTTTCTTCCACCTTTTCCAAACGCATTTCTTCTTTTACTATCCATTCTTCCATGCGGTCGATGCTACTATTTGAACTTTTCTTTGCTAGTGCGATACGTCCATCGTAGCTGAGCATGTCGGCAAGCGATTCCTTTAGTTCGCCCGCGAAACCCTGTTTGACATTTATCGTAGCGGTCAGGATTTGGTCTGGGGTAGAAGTCGTTGGGACGTCAAATTGCAAGTTATGCTCAGGATAATTACTGCTGTTAGTACCATAGTCAATGGTTATTGTTGTAGTTGTTCCATTAACGATAACATCGTTCGGGTCAGTAAGGTCAATATCGCGTGCATCCGACCAGTCTGTATCGGTGGACTCCGTAACGCGGGCGGATAGGATGGTGGTACCGGTTCCGTCATATTTAACTTCTATCAGATATGCGCCACCTGCAGTCGCTGTTCCGGCTCCGTAGAATTTTATCTCGGCGGCATTGGTTCCTGTGGACTCTCCTGTTTTGGCGGCACCGAGTATCGCGAGTACGTCAAGGTAATTTTCTGAGATGGCTTCGTCGAAATCGTTAGCGTTCAATTTTAATGTACCATCGGATTCGAACTCTATGCCGATATCGCTTGGCTGGATGAATGTGTCATTACTGGTAAAACCGCTTGCGACTGATGAAAAGGGTGATTTTAGTGTACTTGAAATCATACGGATGAGCGAATCGCCGTAGAGCGGCCCGGATTCCTTGGTATCTGGGTCGTATTCGGCATTGTCCTCAACGAATTTGACGACATTGTTATAGGCGGTTAGAAGTTGCTCGACCTTTTCCTTGAGGGTCTCGGTATTTCTTGTCATGGTTACATCAACATTGTCATAGGTTATGCCATCTGTGCTGATGGTTGTCTTCTGGAGGTTCAGCGTTACGCCGTCGATGACATCGGTGACGGTGTTTGTACTTCTGCTAATCCAGTTGGATGTATCTTCGGTAAATATATGCGTTCCCGAGGTGGTAAGATTAGTGGTGTCAATTGCTATCATGGCCGCATCACCCTCGCTTGCGTCGAAATTAAATGCAATTGTGCCCGCAACATCTAAACTGGTGCTTGTTCCAGCTTCTGCAGTTACGGTGGTAATACTAGCAGCTGAAAGAGCAGCATTGATAGCAGCAATGTTATCGCCAGCATTAATAGTTGCTGTATTTCCGCCAAATGTTAAGTCATATGTTCCGGTTGCCCCGCTAACAGAGGCGGTTAAGTATTGTGTTTCTGCGACCGATGGTGGGTAGTCATCGACTCTGATGAGCGAATCCCGGGCTGCCTGTGTTTGGAGGAAAGTGGTGGACGCTTTGAGGGTTGCTATATCGGCAGATTCGCTGCCGCCATCTGTGGTCATGGAAAATGTTGGTAATGTCAGAGTGGCGTTACCAGTTACGATTCCATCATCAAAAGCCAGAGTAATATCCATGTCGCTGTCTCCGTCAGTGTCGGCGGTGAGTTTTATCTCGCCGTTATCGAGCGTAGCGGTTGCGATTCCGGAAAAGGCGTCATTGATCTCATCGATGAGGTCGCCGACCGTCGTATACTCGTTCGGCGTGAATGATACCTGTGCAATCGGAGTTGTTCCATCATGACCGTAACCGTCTATCGTAATCGTATCGTCATCATCAAATGCTCCTGTGAAAACGTCATCAAGATCTTTGAGTTTGGTTGTAAGTGTGACATTTTCTCCATCTTCCAGCAGAGCGTCATCGGCGGTGAGAACCTCGGTATTAAAGTCGTTGATCTTGATCTGGTAATCGGAGCCACTTTCCTGTCCGCTTAAGACGAGGTGGTATGCCTGGTTAGTACCAGCGTCGTATTTTAAGATACCGGCTGTGATACCGGGATTGCCAGAGGCGTTATTTATCAGTCCGACGAGGTCATCGAGCGTGGTGTCAGATGTGGTGGTAATTACCATTTCTTCGTTATTGTATGAGAGGATAAGGTTTCCTTCTCCGACGTAGCTGGTGGTACGTTTGAATCCTTCGTGTACCCACCTGTCGCTGGTTGCGAGCTGCTTTATCTGTATGGAATGGTTGCCCTCTGTTGCGTTGTAGTTTGCGCTTGCGGTTATTACGTCATCGTCGCTGGTAGTTGCGTTGTACGATTTTAGCTGGCTGCTGTTAGCGAGTGAGCTTGAGGCGGACTTGAACGCTGAAAGCGTTGTGTCCAGTTCGCCTATTGCGGATTTGACCTCTTGTTCTTCTGTAATGTCGGCCTGTCTTGCCTGAAGCCTCATGCGGTTAATCGCCATCAACTGTTGGACGATCGCGCTGGTATCAATACCCGTAGATAGGCCTGGTAGTTGTAATTGAGCCATTTTTCAGTTCCTTATTTTCGGTTTTCTGTTAGTTATAATGTAACTTGCAGGTTATTTTCCTTTGATATTTTGGTTAGCTTTGTTTTGTTCTGTGACAGTCCGGCGGTTATTCGCATTTGATTTGCCAGACTTGCCTCATCGTTACGTCCCAACTGCATAAGCGCTGCGGCCCTTGCCTGATGGAGGCAACTAATGTTGCAGCCGGCGTTAAATGCCCGGTCGAAATATTCCAAAGCCTCCTGTGGTCGTGAAGCATTTAACCGTTCGGCTCCTTTTTTGAGTAATGCGACAGAACTTTGGTTCGGGACATTTCTCATTTCCACGGAATACCATGTATTTTTGACTATCCTTTTTCGCTCGTCAGGCGAAAGAGTTTCATTATTGCCATTGAGATAGTTTTCGATAAATTCAAAGGCGGTTTCGCTGTTATGATTTTTGTACTCTCTTGACATGTAGATATAACTTTTGTCTTCCATATCGAGAGCGAAATACGACAGTCCCCTGATAATATCGAGCGTTTTTATTGTTTTGAATATATCTGGTTCAATCTGTTCGAGCGTGTTCAATACTGCCAGAGACGCGACAAACTGTTCAATCGTGAATCGGGGGAAGGCCTTATCCAGCATTTCCTTGATCATGTCATCGTTAAGCGGCTGGGTTTCCCATTGCTCAAAGAGATGTCCGAATCGCGGGATAAAGTCTGAAAAAGTGCAATTGCGAATCATTTCCGCGATGTCGAGCGACGGGTTCTGGCGGTATTGCTTCTGTATCGCCTCTAACTTGTTTATTATGTACACTTCGAGCTTTCTTCGTCTTCCCCGCGGGTCGTGTAGAGGTATTTTCCCGGTCTGGGAAGATAAGCATTCCCGTTTGTGTGTAAGGACTTCGGGTATGTTCTTAATTCTAATGGCCCCTGTTTCAAGTGCGTATAAGCCAGCTTTGGCCAACCAGGCTGTGTCAGAACCATAGGGTTGAGTGTCGTAGAGGCCGATAGTGGTGAAAAGGTCCTTGCGTATTATCGCCGAAGCGTGCCAGCAGATGTGCCATGTTTGCTTGAAGAAATTCATTATCTCTTCGTGCGTAGTAAGCCTTTCGTTTGTGTCGGCATAGTCAAGACCCTTGAACTCATCGAGGAATCTCGAGAAGAACGAGCCGACTACGCCGAGGCGGGGATCGGCGGTTATCTCATCGTAGAATCGTCTCAGTTTCGCAGGGTGCATGATGTCGTCAGCGTCCTGAATAACAATGAAATCTGAGGATGCCTTCTCGATCGCGAAATTTCTTCTTATGTACGGTCCTGTATTGTCGGAGAAATAATACGGTTTTATTCGCTTGTCGCCAGCGGCGTATTTTCTTATGAGGTCGGGTGTATTGTCGGTGCTGGCATCATCGACGAGGAAGAGTTCCCAATCGGTAAGAGTCTGTTTGTTTATGCTTTCCACACATTCCGGCAGATACTTTGCGCAATTGTAGCAGGCTATTACTATGGATACTTTCGGTGCATTGTAAGCGTTAGTCGCTGGAGTCGAATAATTTAGCGGTGCCTTTCGCGGCGGTATAGGTTCGGCATTGACGGATCGATCCAGGCTAAGGGTGTCCTGGCTGTGTCTGGCGGGTATATAGTTTTGGCCCACAGTTTTTAGTGAGTCATATGCCAACTCCGCCTCATCGAAACGTTCCAACGGTATAAGGGCAAGTAATCTTGACTGATGGAGGTAGCTAATATTGCAGCCGGCATTAAGTGCCCGATCGAAACAGACAAGCGCCTCCTGCGGTTTTGAAGCATTTAACAGTTCGGCTCCCTTTTTAAGTGATGTGATTGAAGTTTGGTCCGAAACATTTCTCAGTTCCGTGGCATGCCAGACATTTTTAACTATGCTCTTGCGATCGGCGGCGGAGAGAGTTTCGTTTTTGCCATTGAGGTAGTCTTCGACAAACTCAAAGGCAGCTTCACTGTTATGATCTTTGTACTCTCTTGACATATAGACATAACTTTTGTCATCCATATCGAGAGCGAAATATGACAGTCCCCTGATAAGGTTAAACATTTTTACTGTGTTGAATATGTCAGGTGCAATACGTTCGAACGTGTTCAGTATTATCAGGCATGAGATAAATCTTTCGGCAAAAAACGATACACAGGCATTGTTTGCCAATTCCCGAATCATCTGGTCGGTAAGCGGCTGGGTTTCCCATTGCTCAAAGAGATGTCCGAATCGCGGGATAAAGTCCGCAAAAGTACAATTTCGAATCATTTTCGCAACGTCCAGCGCCGGATTTTCACGATATTTCCTTTGTATCTCCTCTAACTTGTTTATCATATATTCATTAAGTTTTTTTCGTCTTCCCCTCGGGTCATTTATAGGTATTGTCCCGGTCTGGGAAGATGAGCATTCCCGTTTATATGTAAGGACTTCGGGTATATTCCTTATTCTGATATTATCCGTTTCGAGTGCATATATGGCGGCTTTGGCTAACCAGATCGTGTCGGAACCATAGGGCTGAGTGTCATAGAGGCCGAGAGTAGTGAAAAGTTCTTTGCGTATGATAGCCGAAGCATGCCAGCAGACATACCAGCTTTCTTGAAAATCCTCCATTATCTCTTTATGAGTGGTGGGTCTTATATGCATGTCGGCATAATCTGTTCCCCTGAACTCATCGAGGAATTTTATGAAATACGAGCCGACTACGCCGAGTCCGGGATCGGCGGTTATCTCACTGTAGAATCGTCTGAGTTTCACAGGATCCATGATGTCGTCGGCGTCCTGAATAACAATAAAGTCGGAGGAAGCGTGCTCTATCGCGAAATTTCTTCTTATGTACGGTCCCGCGTTGTCGGAGAAATAATATGGCCTTATGCGCTTATCGCGAGCGGCGTATTTTCTTATGAGTTCGGGTGTATTGTCGGTGCTGGCATCATCAATGAGGAAAAGCTCCCATTCGGTAAAGACCTGTTTGTTTATGCTTTCCATACATTCAGGCAGGTACTCTGCGCAATTGTAGCAGGCTATTACTATCGATACTTTTGGTTCATCGCAAGCGGCAGATGATTGAATTGAGTAATTTGTCGGCGTCTTTCGCGGCGGCATGGGTTCGGCATTTACGGGTCGTCGCAGTTCAAAGATGTTCTGTGCGTGTTTGGCGGCGATGTAGTTTCTACTCTCTTCGTGAATCTTTCTTTTCCATGCGAGTTTTTCGCCGATGCCGTAATCGTGATATATAATCGTTTGTGGCCAGTAAATGATCTTATTGGCTGTTCCATACTTTTTGATTATTCTGTATGTCAGTTCGGAACCTTCATGGCCAAACAGCAGCGGATCCATTCCGTTCATTTCCATATAGACGTCACGCAAGAACGCAGAATTGCCCTCCTGGTTACAGAATGTCGGTAAGGGTGCGTCGCCCATGTTGTAGATAGATACATGGTCATTGGCATCTGCGTTTGTTTTGGGATATGCTCTGCCCCTCAGGCCGAAGATGTCGTATTCGCTGAAAGCCTGTTTTATCGATGCAATGTAATCGCTGTTTATCAGGGCGTCGTCGTCGAGGAAAACAAGTATGCGTCCCTTTGCGAAATGTGAACCTATGTTTCTTCCTTCGGAGAGGTTGAAGTTTATCGGGCAATCGATATATTTATCCACCATTGCCGAAACGTCTTCGTCTTTGCCGTCGCTGTTATCAACTACTATTACCTCAAACCCGGAGGTATCCTGCTTTGCAAGGCAGCCGATGAGTTCTCGCACTTCTTTGCTGCGATTGTATGTTACGATAACGACCGAAATCTCAGGGATGTCGCTTTCGGCAGTTGGTTTTACGGTTACCGGCAGCAGTGAATAATCCATCTTTGCTTTGTATTGGCCGATATAGTCTGTGGCGGTCTGGAATTCGCTGTCTGCAAATGCCTGCTGAGCCTTACGGAAAAACTGAATTGCGACCTCCATTTTTTGGCAGACAGTTTCTTTCTGTTTAGGCTGCGGATAATTGACAGAAAGAAAATGAGCGTTTTTCAATCGATCAATATCGGTTATTTTCCTGCCCCCGAATGCACCTTTAGAGTGTTTCATCTTTATACGTGTTCCGAAAAAATGGTGATACACAATGCCGCCGTACTCAGAGCCGACGAATCCCATGGCAGGTTTATTAGATAATTGTAAGTAGTGCAATTTTTTGCCTGTCTTTAGGATTTTCATTGAGATGTATTCACCGACATCCCAGTGGGTTTTGCCCAACTTTTCATACTGTTTGTTCGGCGGCCAGTTTGGTTGAAAAGTCATATCATTGTCTGTGAATGTTTTCACTTTCAAAGCCATACAAGCAGGGTGTACATACTGGCGATGGTGATATATTCCCGATAGCAGCACTTCATCACTTAGAGGTTCGAGAAGTATTTTCAGCCAGCCGTTTTTTATCGGGTGGGCATCGGAATCTATCACAACGACGTATTCAGTGTCCACATATTTCATGATAAGGTCAAGGGCTTGGCCGTGGCCGATGTTCTGTTCCAGACCAAACACCTTTATGCGAGGGTCGGACCGGAGATATTCCAGCGAACCATCCGTAGAGTTGTTATCGACTACTATCATTTTCAGCGGTATTTCAGTGTGCTCGAATACTTTCGATACACATAGTTTTATGAAGTCAAGCGTATTGTGATTGACGCTGACAACCGTAACTGTAGGTTTGCTTACGGGTGGCAGGTAATTAATGGAACGGAAGTGAGAAATTTTACTCTGCTCGATCTCGCTACCAGTAAGTCCCCCGAATACGGTGTCGAGCCCCTCTGTTTTTATACGCGTTCCATAAAAGTGGTGATATACGATGCCGCCATACTCAGAGCCAATTATGCTTTGAGTAGGCGTATTGGATGAAGGGATGTAGTGCAGTTTTTTGCCCATTTGCAATATTTTCATCGAGATATTTTCGCCGACATCCCAGTGGGTTTTGCCCAGCCTCTCAACTTCTTCGTTCGGCGGCCAGTTGCTGCGATAGGTCATATTATTCTTTATGAAAGTGTCTACTTTCAACGCCATACAACAAGGATGGACGTATTGTCGGCTATAATGTACGCCCGATGCGAGTACCTCATCGTTGATGGGATCGATAAGTGCGCGTAGCCAACCGTTTTTTATCGG
The DNA here is from genome assembly GCA_011053245.1 of Phycisphaerales bacterium. Next base: position 46,977 of record DRGS01000077.1, on the reverse strand, counting down.
GTGGGCATCGGAATCTAACACAACGACGTATTCGGTGTCTACATATTTCATAGCAAGGTCAAGAGCCGGGCCGTGCCCCATGTTCTTTTCTATGAAAAGCAGCCTTACGCGAGGGTCGGACTGGAGATATTCCAGCGAACCGTCCGTAGAGTTGTTATCGACTACTATCATTTTCAGCGGTATTTCAGTGTGCTCGAATACTTTCGATACACATAGCTTTATGAAGTCAAGCGTATTGTGATTGACGCTGACAACCGTAACTGTAGGTTTGCTTACGGGTGCGTGTTTTTTGTTGTATAACGGTAGCATAAGGGCGTCTTCATTGCAATGCAATTGAACTTCCTGTTGGGTCTTCTGGGAGTAGTTGACGGCCGTGTGGATATTTTCAGAATTGGCGCTGGTTTGAATGTTTGTCGCAGCGGTACCGGATTGTTTTTGACCGGCCTTAAGAAGTTGTTTGTGCGATTTTTGAATTTGCTTTATTTCAGAGTAAAGGTTTAGAATATTGTTGCCGATCAAATCAATAATATCTCTGAGATTGACGTCGCAGGCCATCCAAAAGACAATGGTTTCGACCGACCAGAACCGGGACTGTGCGGGTAACTCAAGATTGTCAAGCAGTTGGCGGTGCCAGGCAAGTTCGAGGACATCGAGAAAAAGGGCGAGGTCCCCTGGATGATTGGCTTTGAGTTGGTCAAGAAGCGGTTTGGCGTCTATCCGCGGATCTTCAAGTATGGGTTTGGTCGATAATATTTTTCTTCTTATGAAGGCATTAATTTTGGCTTTGCCCATAGCCATTTCTCCAATTGCAGCGGTCCTGCCTGCATGACCTATGGAATCTGGGAGTTCCCGGTAGCAATAGAGAGATTTGTCTACAAAGAAAAGTTTGCTGACTTCTTCCATGCGATAACTGATGTCTTTGTCTTCGGCGTACATGATATCTTCATCGTAGCCAGGAGTTCTAAGGTAGTGGCTGAGTTTGAAAGTTTTGAAGTGGCTTACAGCATCCATCTCAACATTGGTCATGCTGTCGGGTATTGACTTGCAGAATCCTTTATTTCTTACGGACATATCCTCGTGACATCTATGGAACTGCGAATAGATCATGCCGCAATCAGGTTTGTCAATATGATGGGCGTACATCGTCTCAATCGCATCTGGCGTCAGGCAGTCGTCGCTGTCGAGAATGCCGAAAAGTTCCGTTTGGAGGTTGGCGATACCTGTTTTCAGGGCGACGGTATAACCGCTGTTTTTTTCATGCCGTATGAGTCGAATACGCCAGTCGCCTGAGTATCTGTTTATTACCGCAAGTGAATCGTCGCTTGAACCGTCCTCAACAATGATAAGCTGCCAGTTGGTAAATGTTTGTTTGAGTACGGATTCGATAGCTTCGGAGATGTACTTTGCGTTGTTGTAATTTGCCATTATTATGGAAAACTGCGGCAGGGGCGCTGTATTGGCACTAAGCATATCATCTTTAACAGTGTTAGCAAATGTCCCGCTTTGTTGTTCGGATAGGGCGTCTTTCTTGAAATGCAATTGAACTTCCTGATGGATTGAATTTGGAGTAAAATCTTTATACTTAGCGACATCAATGGACATTCCCTGGGCGAACAGATCAGCTAATTGTTCCGCGGTATAGTTATTAACCGTTCCATACCTGTTCTTTGCCGTTTGTTGAACGATGTTCACAGGGTTGCAAAAGGCGACAGAGTATTCATAACATAGCAGGCTTGGTCTTAGCTGGCGATATAGCTTTGCGTTTCGGGCCATGGCCCCTTCTAATGTATTGGGATTATTGAAATTGAGCTGTGTAAGTAAGGGCATGATATCCGCGATCTTGTATATCGAGCTGGATACTTCGAGCGGATAGTTGAAGTCGCTTTGTTGGCCGGTCCAGTTGTATTTCATTGCCTTTTCGCCAAGCGATTGAAATACCGGAAGGTTTTGCGGTACATTCAAGGCATAACAGTAAGTGGCGTTCTTGCCGAGTCGCAGAGAAAAACCGATCGCGTCACCATGTTGCTGCAAGCAGTTAATTGCCTGGCTGACGGTAAATGGTTTTATGAACATATTGTCATCTACAAGGAACAGTACATATTCGTAGCCGTTAAGCTGCGAGAGGGTCTGTGATCTGAAATTGTTTTCTTCAATAAAGTTTATCGAGGTAAATTTTCTTTTTAGTATGTCATATTGGCTTCGATGCCGCTGGTCCGAGGCTTTATACAAAACAGCCATGTCCACGGAATCGGCGTCGTTACAATGCAGGTAGAACGATTCGATGTCGGCTTGGAGCTGCATCGCACGATCTTTACTGAATATTAGTCCAATGGTATTATTCATTTCTTATCGTATCCGAGATAAATTCGGTCTAATGTTCTTATGTTAACGTTATTATTCAAAGCCCTTACGTTAAAATCATATCGCTCTTACGAACTTCATGTTCGACAAATTGCCTGAATGTAACGGCCTTGCTCATATCAGGCAACAAATTGCACCTATCCCTCATCTGTCCGATAAGTTTATCCGTCGATTTTACGAAACACGACTATAAGAAAGTTAGTACTGTCAATTTCAACTACTTCCATCCCAAGGTCTTTCAGCATAATACGAATTATTTCTTCTGTTATGAAATGAACTCTCATATGAGCTGGGTATTTTTTTTGGTGATATAATTTTGCACTCATTTCTTTGAACAGGTCAAAATGCACAGCATAATTATAAAAGGAAACTATCCCAACACCACCTTTCTTGAGAATTTTTTTTGTTTCCTGAAAGTATGGATAAACCTGCAATGCCGAAAAATGTACGAATACATCATGTGAGTATACAACATCTATAGAACCTTCTCTGAATTCATCTAATGTAAAACCATCACTTTTATGAAAGCTTATGTTGTTTTCTCTAACGTCCTCACTGCACTTTATCAGCATTTCATGTGACACATCGGTTGCATATAAATGTTTAAACCACTTTACTGCATCCGAAGTTATTCTACCGCCACCACATCCGATTTCCAAAGCTGAAAGGGAAGGATTGGAATATCTTTGCAAAAGAGAAACAAATATTTTTTCCCCGTGCCATTCATTGCCAAGATACTTTAAGTCTTTATTTTTTTCAGACTTTTTCCATTTTTTTACATAGTTATCCCAAAAATTACCGTCATTAATGATGTAATTTGCAGGGGCAGGATTATGGTTAACCGCCGCAGTATTCAGGTGCAGATTATTTCCCTGAATCTTGGATTTTATCTTCTCTTCAGTGACAGTTATTTCCCGTAGTAGTTGCTGTAAAGTTGTATTATCAGGCTCCATTTTCGTTGCGCGTTCAACCAATTCTTTTGCTTCAGTAACTTTATTTTCTGCCAGTAAAGAAGTAGCGGCGCGTACACATAACAGCACACTGGGGTTAACATTCATAATTTCCTGCGGTACATTATTCATTTGATATCTCCTATAAAAACACATTTTCTGTTAAAAACGAACCTTCTGCCCTTCACAAGAGTCTCACAAACCATTACTATAGATGCCAAGGGCTCTTATGCTAAAATTTATACTCAAAGGCCTCGATATCACAGGCATATCTTCTGGCAATAAGTTCCTTTAGTTCCGGCGGATAGAACTGATCATAGCTTGGGAAAGCACCACAACTTTCTTTGATCATCTTCAGTTCATCAGCATAACAGTCGGAAAAATACTCACCCTGACGAGCCAAGTTTTTCATATAACGGACGGTTTTTCCATTAATATTAAAATTAATGTCAAAATTGAGACCGACCTTGCTATTTATATACTTAAGGTCGTCCTGAATATTTTCAAACTTTGCGATGAAATCAAATTTATGGCCGCCAACAAAACAACTCTGAGGCCTCCAATGCTCATTCAGTTGCATATCCCCTTTACGGGTTTCATATTCGACAAACTGTCTGAACGTAACGGTTTTGTTCATATCATACGACAGATTGTTTTTGGCCATAATCTGTACGATGATTTTTTCCACCACTTTGATTTCAGTGTGACCCGAACGTACGACCTTATCGAGATATGCGGACACCAACCGTGACCATGGATTTCTCACAAGGATAAACTTGAAATATCTGTTGTCATTTAAAATTTGTAATGCCGTATCCGCATTTGTGTTGAATCCGTATTCCTTTTTTGCACACCTATAAATGTTCCCGTGTACTTTGCAGGTCTGCTTACCATTTTGGTGGCCATGTATTTCATGCAAGCCGGCCACCTTTAATATGGCTTTTCTCATATTCGAGCAGATCACCTTGGGAACCGGGCAGTATACGAAATGATGATCATGGTTTACGAGGTAAGTATTTTCCGGCCACCCCAACTCTAACTGTGGCATTATTCCATTCAAAAGCGCAATAGCATCGCGGTGATCAGGATTTTTTGCTATCTCCGACTGACATGCCAATACGGCATCCCTTTTTTGCCCCAATTTCATTAATGCTACCGCGCAGGCATAGTGCAAATTGGGTACCTGTCCGTCAGTTTTATAAACTTGCTCAAAACACACAAGTGCCTCTGGGAACTTATCCGACTTCAGATATTCAAGACCCTGCCGGAACCAATTCATTGAACGCGGAGAAACAGTGCCTTCTATTTTCTGGTCTGTCAACACATTTGCCATTCTCGTTGGTTCCTTATTCTAAAATTCGTATCCGAAGGCTTCGATGTCACAGGTGTATCTTCTGCCAACAAGTTCTTTTAGTTCCGGCGGATAGAAATGTTTATAGTCTGGGAAACCGCCACAGTTTTTTTTGACCGCTAACAGTTCTTCGGCATAACAGTCGCAAAAGTACTTGCCCTGATGGGTCTCGGTTTTCGTGTAACCGATCGTATTATTATTATAACTAAGATCAAAATTGAGACCGAGCTTGTTATTTATATACTTAATGTCTTCCAGAATGTTTTCAACCTTTGCGATGAAATCAAACTTATGGCCGGCGAGAAAGCAAACCTGGGGCCTCCAATGGTCGTATATTTCCATGTCACTTTTGCGAACAACATATTCGGCAAACTGTCTAAATGTGACTGATTTGCCGACATCAGATGGCACATTGTTTTCGTTCCTGATCTGCTGGATACGTTCTTCATGAAATTCGTACCAGCATCGCCTCGGAACATTTATGAGATTGCTAAGATATCCTGACACCAATCTTGCCCACGGATTTCTCACGACAGTAAATTTGAAATACCTGTTGTCATTTAAGATCTGTAGTGCCGCACCCACATTGCCGACATTTATATTGAAACCACATTCCACATCTCCGCAACGAAAAAGATCTCCGTTTACTTTACAAGCAATTTTTTTCTCATCACTGTGGCCATGTAGTTCATGCAAACCGAGCATTTTTAGTATGGCTCTTCTCATATTCGTAGACATCGTTCTACAGATCGGGCAGTATACGAAAGGGTGATCATGGTTTACAAGATAAGTTTTTTCCGGCCAACTCAACTTTTCATAACATTTTAGTTCATTTGCAAGTGCAATAGCGTCGCGATGATCGGGATTTTTTGTTATTTCTGACCGACATGCTAACAAGGCTTCTCTCTTTCTACCCAAATTCATGAATGACACTGCGCAGGCATAGTACAGATTGGGTATCTGTCCGTCAGTTTTATAAACTTGCTCAAAACACACAAGTGCCTCTGAGAACTTATCCGACTTCATATATTCAATACCCTGTCGGAACAAGTGCATTGACGATGAAGAGATAGTGGGCTCGGCATCATGTTTTTTCAAGACTTCAACCATTAAAATGTCTCCGATTAACAGGCATTAGCAGCAACCAAAATATTATTTGACATACTTGTATTATTCCCAGATTTTGCGTTGTATAACTTTAGATATAAATCTTCGTAACGGTCAACTACGGCTTTCCATGTAAGTTTTTCTTTCCATTCTTTAAAGCCTTCTTCGGCAAGAGTTCTTCTTATGCTGTCATCGTCAAGCAATCTGTTTGCATATTGTGCTATTTTCTCGGGCGTGCATACGATTCCGCCGGTCCACTCGCGGACATTGCCGCAGTCAGTGGAAACAAAGGGCGTTCGCGAAGCCTTGGCTTCTATAATAACCAATGGTGAGGCTTCTATTTTGGAGGCAAAGAGGAATATGTCGGCTTGGTGATACGCCGCGACCGTATCCTGACGAGGAATATCGTTGAGTATCATTATATTTAAACCGGCGGCCATTGCTCTGAGATCGTTTAAGGTGTCGCCTTCTTTACCTATAAGGACCATAGTGAAGTCTGGACGGTTCATCTGACGAACACACTCAATAAGCCTGTCATGGCCCTTGCTCCGAAGGAAGTTGGCTACGCACAGGCCCATGTATTTTGTGGTGATGCCGTATTTTTCACGGAAGTTGATCTTTGGTACATTATAGAATTCTTCCTCACAAACGGCATTTGGTATTATCACACTGTTTGTGAATCCATGGTTCTGCGCGTATTCATAATCCTGATAGCAACCGGAATGATAGATCGCTTTATCGTACAGCGGAATTGCCTGCGGAATCGTCTGGTTAAAGTAATCGGCGAATTGCGACCATTTTAAGGTTTTGCTGTCAGCAAGCGCCGAGTAGCCGCATGGGGCCAGAATATTTACCCTCTTATCTTTTAGGGTCGGCATAAGATCAAAGACCAGGTCAGTTGCCCACTGTTGGGCAGCGTAGTTCATCATGACATCTGCGGGATGTTCCAGCAGGAACCGGCGATATCTTTCTATGTCATTTCCTTCGTAACCATTTGCCATAGAGCCATGAATATCAAACTGCTCGATATTTACACCATTAAGTTGAGTAAACGATCTTTGAGGGTGTGCCGCTGTGGCAACAGTAACTTGATGACCTCGTTTTGCAAGGCGTTCGGAAAGCTGCTGAATAACTATTTCCGCGCCGCCAATATGAGGATGATAAAATTCAATCGTGTGCAGGATACTAAGTTTTGGGCGATCTGCGTCAGGATTCAATGGTGAAATCTTCCCTGTTACCTTTTGCGCTGCATTCGATGCGTTGTAGTAGGCCCTGATCTTGTCGGCGAGATTTTTTTGTAGTTCAGATTGTGTGGCACATATACTTTTGTCATGCAGTCGGATCAAGTGCAATACCTCCGGGATATTGGCGAGTTCAAAGCCGGCTATCAGTGCTCGTGCAAAGAAATCGTAATCGTCCACAGAGGAATAATCATTACGGTAAACGCCTATTTTTTCGATCACCTCTCTTCGTATCACAGATGCGCTGTTTATCATGGCGTTGATCCTTCCAAATGTCTGGCGAATACGGTCAGACTGCCATTCTGGGGAAAGTTGCCCCTTGAAATTACCATCATTATCGAAATAATCCGCGAAACAGCCAACTATTGCTATGTCTGGATGTGTTTGAAGATACTCGACAAGTCTTTCAAGTTTTGTCGGAAGCGAGATGTCATCGCTATCATGATTTAACAGGTACAAACTGTTCAGGTCGCAATGTTTGATCGCCTCATTCCTTGCATCAACGGCTCCGACATGCTGCAGTTTCAAAACCTTTATTCTTTTGTCAATCTTCGCGTATCTTTCAAGAATGCTGAGAGTATCGTCTTTGGACCCATCGTCTGCTATCACGAGTTCAAAATCTCTGAACGTTTGGTTAAGTATCGAATCAAGCGTAGCAGGCAAGTATCGGGCTGCGTTATATACCGGCATGAAAATTGATAATACCGGAGGTTTCTTCTGTGAAGATATTTGTGTGGATTTCGAGTTACCCGGCGTCCCGGCCATGCTTTGAAGGGCTTTGGCGACATTTTCCGCAAGTGTTTTTTCACCACTTTGAATTACAGCCTCTTTGAGATATTTCAGAACTACCTGGTGCTGACATCCTGACTGAACGGATTGCAATATAGTTAATGCTGCTTTGTCAAACATGTTATGCTGCATAAGACTGAGGCCATGCCAGAAGGGTTCGATTGAGGAATTCAACTCCTGTAAAGCAAGCGGCAGATTCAGGGCATCGATCATCTCGTCCTGCCACATAAGACGTCTTGGATCAGGCGTTTCCATAGAGACAAGGTGTTGCCATCGTTTCTGATATAGTGTGATGTCGGCCTGGCTGTTGTCAGTATTTGCCTGCTTTTGAGCATCCATGACATTGTTGTGTACCACTAAACTGCCCGGAAGAGGAATTAACTGTCTACCTGATTCATATACCTTATAGCATAGATCAGTGTCGGCACAATAGAACTTGTAGCTTTCATCAAGACCGCCAACTTGCCGGAAATAATCGAGCCTTACAAGCCCATAGTTCATTAACAATTTAGATCCACAAGTAAAATCTATGCCGAAATTGTCCCAGCCAGTCTCTGCTACGATATTCTTGTAGAAGAATGCCCCTCCGGCGACTTCACTGCCTTGTTTGTTGAGTCGTTCGACAGCGTTTGTGATGCAGTTTTCACCAAAGAGAGTGTCGTCACTTGCGAACATGGCCCATTTGCCGGTTGCCTTCGAGAAACCGAAGTTGTACAACTGCGACCAGGAGTGACGGCCTGAACCAAGATGTTCAGACTCATTGTAGATGTTGTTAATACCGTGTTTGCGTAATACCTCAATGGTATTGTCGCTACTGCCGCCTTCGATGATAATAAGCTCACAGCTTATGTTTTTGACGGCATTTTTCAGACTTGCAAGCATCTGGTCGAGTAACGCAGCCCTGTCCTTTGTAGCCAGAACAATGCTGACGTCGTACTGCGGCTTTGTATAGCTTTTATTTTGTATCATTTACTTCTCCGTAATTGGAGATTATTTCTCATTCTGCCCGAATAGAATCCATGTTACCGCCACGACAACACTCTTGCCGTCAATCGGCTGTACCATTAATTATCTGGAGCTTTCTGTCTTCTTTTTACTCCTGTGGAGACAGCGCGCGCGTCCTTTCGCAATCTGCAAACGCACTGTATCTGCGACAATCATTATTGCAATAATTATGCCAAGATATACCAAACAGCAACTTCGGCCAAAAACACCGTTTTCAGGATAAAAATAGGTTTTCTGGTCCCCTTATTGAGGTGTGAGATACGTTGGTGTAAGTATTTTATACACACGAATGCGGACTGGTGAAATTACGGATTGCAAACAAATAAGACTTTTAATGTTTAGTGGTTTTGCTGTCATATGCGGCCTTTTAGCTTGTTAAGGGAAATTATGCCTGTTTTTCATTCTATTTTAATGTTTTACCTATCCCTGATATGCTTCGATAAAGGCCTCTAAGTCCTTATTTTGGTCCTGAATAACCTCTCGGTACAAACAATCTGTTGTAAAGAGTAAGAATATTATTCACTAAGCCGATCGTACACGAGGGTAATTTAGTAGATGATCTATTTTTTCGTGCGTTAACACCTTTATGATAAATGGGTTACGTTTGCATCCTCTGGGTGTGTGGGTATATGGCATGGTTATTGCTAAATCTCAGGTGGTGAATATTCGTGAATTTTACGTTACCACCAACAACAGAAAGAATACCTGTTTTGCCTTGGGCATAAGCAGTTTTAAGGTGTTTTGTACACCGACGGGGACAGAGTTTGCCGTCAGCGAATATCGGTATAGCTAAGCAGGTACAGGTTAAGAGTTGACTGCTGGTGCATTGAAAGGCCTTATAAAGGCAGTCGGTATCTATGCGGGTAATGTGTGAGTTCGATATATGAAGATAGCGATAATGCAACCATACATTTTTCTGTATATCGGCTATTTTCAACTGATCGATGCCGTGGACAAACTTGTGTTTTATGACGATGTCAATTTTATAATCAAGGGTTGGATCAACAGGAATAATATTCTTGTAAATGGCAGAAAAAGCATGTTTACGATTCCCTTGAATAAAGTGAGCAGGTCCAAATTGATAAATGAAGTAGATGTGTGCGATTCTTTTGACTGGCGAACGAAAATGCTTAAGACATTTCATTGCAATTACAGTAAGGCTCCTTTTTAAAACCGGATATCGAGTATGTTCGAGGAGATAATTTTCTCTAAAGAACGTAAGATCTCCGAACTGGCTAAGGCAAGCATTCATTCTGTTTGCCGTTATCTGGGGATCGAGAAGGGATTTGTCAGCAGTTCGTCGAAATACCAAAACCGTCAATTGAAAGGGCAGCAACGAATATTAGATATTTGCATGAAAGAAAAGGCAAGCGAGTACATTAACCCCCCTGGTGGCAAGTCCTTGTACGACAGGGAAATCTTTCAGAACAACGATACCGTCTTGCGTTTTTTACAACCGGATCCGGACATAAAATACTCTCAGTCGCGGAGTTTTGTCAATATACATCCGTCCTTTCTTCTCGATCTAAGAGGTATCAATCCTGTGTCGGCAGCCCTGTTGCATGGTCGAAGATCAGGGGCTACATGCCACATAATGGATGACAGGATCGATACCGGTGAGATTATCGCACAGGTTCCGATAGAGTTGAGCGACGATCTGGATTGTGGATTGCTGTACCAACTCTGTTTCATGGCCGAGCGGGAGGTGTTTGTTAAAGCCTTTGAAAGAGATTTCAAACCGGCATTGAAGCAAACCGCAGGTGAAGGATGTATATATTGCACTTTCAAGGAAGATGACTTGCGAATAGATATCACTAAGGACTCCAAGTCGATACTAAGAAAGATCAAGGCATTCGACACGAAGGCCAGAGGAGCCTATTTTAAGCATAAAAAATCTGTAATAAAAGTTCGGGACGCTGAGGTCGTCACCAATCCGTATCTGCTCTCTATAATCTCAAATTACAGGGAAAATGAAGTCGTATATAAGTACGAAAACCGTTTGCTTATTAGAAAAGGTGACAAATTCCTTAAACTCAAGCAGATAGACGGTGATTTAAGTTTAGTTGAGGCGGGTACTGTTTTAGGTTCGGAGAAGTAATGCAAAGTAGTGATATTTTCTTTGTATAATTGCTGAAATTATTTAAGGTGCGACAAATTGATATCGTTCACAGAACCAGTATATATAACTAGCCCTCTGTTCCCTGACCTTGATCATTTTCAGAGCAAACTGCAAGAGATATGGGATTCAAAGTGGCTGGCAAATTGCGGACATCAGCATGAACTACTTGAAGACAAACTCAAGGAAGTACTGAATGTGCCCTTCATCAGCCTTTTTAATAATGGTACGATCGCTCTTATTGTGGCCATCCAGAGTTTGCGTCTTTCAGGAGAAGTTATTACTACGCCGTTTTCATTTGCCGCTACACCTCACGTTTTATCATGGAACGGGATCAAGCCGATATTCTGCGATATCGACCCTGTTACCATGAACATCGATGCCAACAAGATAGAGTCGATGATCACAGCCGACACCACAGCCATTTTGGCAACTCATATTTACGGAACACCATGCGATATAAAAAAAATTCAGCAGGTAGCGGATTGTTATGGATTGAAGGTAATCTACGATGCCGCCCATGCTTTTGGAGTAAAACTCAATGGCGTTGATATCGGCACCTTCGGTGACATCTCCATGTTCAGTTTTCACGCTACGAAACTGTTCCATACGGCTGAGGGCGGAGCGCTTACTTACAATGACCCCAACTTAAAAACACGGATAGACCTTCTCAAGAATTTCGGCATAAAAAATGAAGAAGAAGTCATGATGCCGGGGATAAATGGCAAGATGAATGAGATACAGGCCGCATTGGGACTGGTAATGCTCGAATATGTTGAAGAAGAAAGACGAAAACGGCAGCAGATCATTGACACATATCATAATTGTCTGCGGGATGTGGAAGGAATAATCTTGCCCGAAGAGATGCAAGGCGTCGAGAATCGCCAGCAGTATTTTGTAATTCGCATTAAAGAAGATGCTTTCGGCGTCAGCCGTGATGAAGTTTATAGTAAATTTAAAGAGTATAATGTTTTTGCAAGAAAGTATTTTTATCCTTTGTGCAGTAATTATCCGTGCTATCATCAAATAACTTCGGCAAGTGTGGAAAATTTGCCAGTTGCAAATTCAATCGCCCAGGAGGTCCTGTGCTTGCCTCTTCATGGACGTCTTGAACTGGATAGCGTTAACAGGATATGTGAAATGTTGAAAAGTTTCAAAGGAACGCCCTCAACAATTATGGCTTCCAGAATCGCAAAAATAGCAGAAAGAATTCTTCAGCGAACAGAAGAGAAAGTGGCTGCATCTATATGAAAAAAACAGTAGTTATATTTAACGGTGCTGTAGGTACTATCCCTTTCTACGCTTTTCAGTCTTTTGAACGCGGGTTCAACCATTTGGGCTATGAGACAGTATTAGTGGACACCGAGAGCCTGTCTATTAAGGAGCAGATCGCAAATATTGTTTCAACAACAGATGTGCGGTTTTTTCTTACCCACAATATGAGAGGATATGATATTACCTATGAATCTAATGGTAGAGAAGAATTCTTTTACGATCTATTTGGCAAGCCTTTAGTTGCCTTTGTCGATACACCATTGAATAAGACAAAAGAAATAAGAGAATCCGGTAGAAATAAGATGATCTTGTTGGTGGATCGTTCATTTATTCCCTTGGTTAAAAAGATTGCTCATCCTGAGTCGATAATTACATATTTACCTACCTCTGTTTTCGATTGTTGTCCGATTGATGCCCAGCGGTATATCAAACCTATGGTTGATCGTAATATAGACGTTCTTTTTGTGGGCAGAGTTGGTAATGGCCATAATTTCCGTATCCCTGTTGATGAAGTCCAGCAAAAAATGGCGGATCATATTGCCAAGGTTGCATTCGGATGCCTTGACCGGCAGATATACGAAATTGCAGAAGAGGTATTTGCCAAAGCGGGGATGACCATAGCCGACCCTCTGTGTGAAGAGTTTCTTGAATATTGTTGGACCATTGCTCATCGCGTTCGATCACAAAGACGTATGCTTGTTCTGGATGATTTGGTGGCGTTACCCTCAAATGTTAACCTTACGATAGTAACAAATAACCCGGATAGTATCAAAGATAAGTTCCGGACCAATGTCAACTTTATGCCGTTTCAGCCCTGGCCGAAGATAGTCGAACTGATGGACGATTCGAAAATAGTTATCAATGTTCAACCTTTTCATATTTACGGTACTCATGAACGAATAGCAACTGCAATGGCACACGGTGCGGTCGTAGCATCTGATAAGAATATCTATCTTGACGAGCACCATGCAGATGGCCGAGATATTATCTTCTATGACTTTAAGAGAGGTGATCTAAGCCATAAACTCATAAAAAATCTTTCAGATGTGAGTAACTTACAGAATATGGCTATTTGCGGCGCCGAAAAAACTATAGCCAATGATCTGACGATCAACCGATGCCGTGATATTATCTCATGGGTCAATACTCTTGATGGACATGAAAAAAAGATGAGTAAATTGGGAACAGACGAAAGATATTATATTGAAACAACAAGATAAATTTTTGTTAAGCGATCTGAATACGCTTGGCCGTGAGTTTGCGGATAATTCGCCGGAAGAGATCCTTCGGTGGGTATGGGGGAGCTATGGTTGCAACGCTGTGATGAGCTCTTCCTTTCAGACCCAGAGTGTGCCGCTGCTGCATATGATATCGAAGGTATGCCCGGAAATGGTCATTGTGTTTATCGATACGGGGCTTCATTTCCCGGAGACGCTTGCCTTTCGCGATGAGTTGCAGGAAAGATTCAGGCTGCATCTGAAAGTTATTCGCCCCGAGTTCGGTCCCGGGGAAAACGACGATCAGATGTATCGTGACGACCCTGACAGGTGCTGCTATATCCGCAAGGTCAGATGCATGTATACTTTTTTGCAGGATAACGAAATTGGTGCGTGGGTTACAGGCATCCGGCGAGGTCAAACACCTCAGCGAAGCAATATCGCCGAATTACAGCCAAGACCAGACGGGATACTGCACATTCACCCTCTCGCCAGGTGGACAACTGCACAAGTTACCGAGTATATAAACAAGCACGATCTTCCCGTACATCCTTTGTTCAATAAAGGTTACATAAGTATTGGATGCGGGCCATGTACAAAACCAGTTGCCGCTACTGACGATGAGCGTCAGGGCCGCTGGTCCTGGACAAACAAAACCGAATGTGGGTTGTTGCAGCCAGTCCATGAACATACAGAAAGTGCCTTGAATGCAAAGACTACTTGAAATTGATGAGCGAAGAATTGGGAAAGATTGTCCAATCTTTATCATTGCTGAAGCTGGTGTCAACCATAATGGCGATATTAATATTGCCAGGCAGCTTGTACATCAAGCAAAAAAAGCCGGCGCCGATTGCGTTAAGTTTCAGACCTTCAAATCTGAACGGGTTGCAACTGAAGGCGCGCCGAAAGCCAATTACCAGCTCAAGACAACCGATCCGCAGGAAAGTCAATTAGCAATGCTAAGCAAAATGGAACTTAGCAGATCGGATCATCTGGATTTGATCAGTTTGTGTCACAAGGAAAGAATACTTTTCCTTTCGACTCCGTATAATGTCGAAGACGTTGATTTTCTGAATGAGTTAGGCGTCCCTGCATTTAAGCTTGCTTCAATGCATCTTACTGAGCCGTCTTTTCTCCAATATGTCGCAGATAAAGGTAAGCCTCTTATTATTTCTACCGGCATGGCAACGCTTGATGAAGTTGAGGAGGCAGTTGACGTCATAAGGCAGACAGGTAACGACCAAATAGTTCTTCTACAATGTACGACCAATTATCCTTCAAGGCTTGAAGATGCCAATCTGCTTGCAATGCGGACCATGGCTGACAAATTCGATGTTCCAGTCGGCTACTCGGACCATACGCAAAGCGAAATTGCCTGTATAACTTCGGTTGCCCTCGGAGCCTGTATCATCGAAAAGCATTTCACATTAGATAAGATGTCATTCGGACCAGACCATTGTTCTTCAGCGGATCCCGTCGAATTTGAAGGTCTTGTCCAGAATATCCGTCAGGCGGAAACTGCATTGGGTTCGTCTGAAAAAAAACCTTGTGATATTGAAATTCAAAATGCTATCGGCATGAAACGCAGCATTGTAGCCAGACATAAAATCCTTAAAGGTGAAACCATTTGCAAGGACATGTTAACCTTTAAAAGGCCCGGTACCGGGATGAAGCCTTCTCTTGTTTTTGACCTAATTGGTAAAACCGTTTTATATGATATTGGCGCTGGCAAGACGCTCAACAGCTGGATGTTCGAGGGCGATCCTGACGTAGAAATATTCGAACTTACACAAAAAGACTGTGCTGAACTTTCAGAGATGTTTACGCAAGGATCCGCTGAGTACGGAAAGTTTTTTACGCCATTTGATTCTTATGACCAATGCCATCTGGCTGGAATTATAGGTGAGGCAAAAAGGGATCGATATTGGGGTATGCGATGCGGCAAAAGACTTGCCGGATTCTTTATGCTTCGCGGATTCGACGAGGGATACGAACGTCCTTCTTTCGGTGCCTATGTTTCTGAGACATTTGCCAATAATGGTCTGGGCAAACAGGCTTTGCAGTACGCATTGAACTGGTGCCGACTTAACAAGATATCTTCGGTGATGCTTAAGGTTCATCCAGATAACAAACTCGCCATAGGTATTTATGAACAAGCGGGCTTTGAACCTGTGGAAGTGTCTTCTGGAACAGATAATAATATTTTTGAAAAAAGGCTAACGGTTTAAAATGGAAGTTTATGTTTCAGCCTTTTCGTTTTGCCGGACTTCTCTGGAAGATATTCTGGAGCAATGCCGTCTGCATGACATATCAAACATAGAGTTGGGAGCAGGTATAGCTTATGATCCCGGCATGTTGGATTCTGTAAAACGGGCCAATGATCTGGGCTTTAATTTCCTTGTACACAATTACTTCCCGACGCCGAAGGATGAATTTGTGCTTAACCTCGCATCGGATGACGCCGTCGTCTCGGAGCAAAGCCGTCAGCATTGCAAAAGGGCCATAGAACTTTGCAGCAGATTGGGGTGTCCTTTTTACAGTGTCCACAGTGGTTTTGCTATCGAACTTAAGGCCGAACACTTAGGGAAATCCGAACTGCAGTCCCAATTACCGAAGGAGTTATATATTCCATATAGCACGGCATATAAGAACTTCGTTGACAGTCTCCTTGAGATAAATGAGTATGCAAAAGCAAAGGGAGTCGGAATTCTTATAGAAAATAATGTCATAACGCTCCTACAGGTAAAAGCAGGGCAAAAAGATGCTTTCCTGATGACCTCCACCGATGAAATAAATTCTCTGATGCAACAGATCGACGACGAGAATATAGGTTTGCTTGTCGATGTCGGCCACCTGAATGTTTCGGCAAATGCCTGTGGATTTGATCGTAAGGATTTCATTAGGAATATATCCCCTCATATTCGGGCGTTTCATCTTAGTGAAAATGACGGACACACGGACCAACACCTGTCCTTACGGAAGGACAGTTGGTTTTTACCTCTTCTAAGAGATTTTCCGGAAGCTGCATTTGTAATTGAATCGCATGGGTCAACCATCGCATATGTCAAATCACAGGTCCAATTGGTCGAACAGGTTTTTGAATTTAGCCATAAGGTGATATAAAATGAAAGATATTAGCAAAAATATATTATCTTGTCATGTAACACTACGAGATTCAATGGAAGCTCTAAACAAGGGTGTTTTTGGGGTTGTCTTTGTTGTGAATGATGATGGATCCATGGTCGGCTTAGTGACCGATGGTGATATAAGAAGAATTCTTTTGAGCGGAGCTGATCTAAGCGACTCTTTAGAGCCGCACATGAATCGCAAGTTTATTGCCGGCCACACCGGACTTGAACGTTCAGAAAATATCAATCTGCTAACCGAGAAGGTGCGTCATATCCCTGTTTTGGATGACGAT
The DNA here is from genome assembly GCA_011053245.1 of Phycisphaerales bacterium. The sequence goes on along the minus strand of DRGS01000077.1, from coordinate 30,144 downwards.
GGTCGTCCTGTTGATATGATCTCCTGGGCTGAGATGTGGCGGTTGCCCATTATGGAACCGACACTGGCAGGCAGTGAGCTTAAGTATGTGAGCGATTGTATAAGCAGTAATTGGATATCTTCACAGGGCGAGTATATCAAGCTCTTTGAACGATCTTTTTGCGATTATCTCTGTGTCGATCATTCTTTGACCGCTACCAGTGGAACAACAGCACTTCACCTTGCGATTGTTGCAATGGGTATCGGTCTTGGTGATGAGGTGATCATACCGGACCTTACCTTCGGCGCTTCGGCAAATGCGGTGATACACGCCGGAGCCAAACCTGTTATGGTCGATGCCAACAGTTATACATGGACGATTGACCCTGATGTTATCGAAAAAAAGATCACGGAACGAACACGCGCGATTATGTCTGTCCATCTTTACGGCCATCCTTGTGACATGGATCCCATTATGGAAATAGCTCGCAGGCACAACTTATTTGTAATCGAAGATTGCGCTGAAGCTCTTGGGGCAAAATACAAAGGAAAGCATGTCGGGACAATTGGGGATGTCGGTTGTTTTAGTTTCTTTGCTAATAAAGTCATTACCACCGGTGAAGGGGGAATGGTGACAACAAACAACCAGGCTCTCTTTGATAAAATGAATCTTCTAAAAAATCATGGTATGGCTCCTGAGAAACGCTATTGGCATCTTCATGCGGGTTTTAACTACCGAATGACAAATCTTCAGGCTGCGGTAGGTCTTGCACAGATGGAGTGCATTTACGAGTTTATCTCAAACCGGCGAAAAATGGCCGAGTGTTATCGGCATGAATTGGAAGATGTCAGCGGAATTACACTGCCGCCCGAAGCTGCCTGGGCCAAAAATATATATTGGCTTTATTCGATAGTGATAGACGAACAAAAACTGGGTATAACGAGAAATAGCCTTGCAAGAAGTTTGCTGGATCATGGTATAGAAACTCGTCCATTCTTTTACCCTTTACATACTCAGCCTGCATACAGTAAGTATCTCCATGGCGATTGTTTCGTTTCCCAAAAACTTTCATTGTATGGTTTAAGTCTTCCGGCATCCAACCACAATTGTCTAAAAGATGTGCACAGGGTTTGTGATACCTTGAAAAAAACTATTGAAAAAAGCAGGCAAAGTCAACCGGCCATTTGTGTGTAAGTAGAGGTTTGCAGAGGGCATATTATGTCGAAAACAGTTTGCTTGATACCGGCCAGAGGAGGTTCCAAGAGGATACCTCGGAAAAATATATTGCCTTTGGCAGGCAAACCACTGATAGCTTATACAATTGAGGCGGCTGTGAATTCAGGGGTGTTTGACGATGTCGTTATTTCGTCGGATAATGACGAGATACTCGCCATTGGTGAGTCATTTGGAGCCATTGGGGACAGGCGACCAGTTGAGCTCAGTGGCGACAAAATACGTTTTGTTCAGGTTATAGAGGAATATTTGCTGCGGAATGAAAATGAAGGAAAATATCAAAATGTCGCAGGACTGCTGCCAACCTGTCCTTTCCGGACCGTGGAGGATTTGCGTAATGCCTTTGAGCTTTTCAATGAACAAAACGAAGATGAATGTGTTATTTCGGTAACCGAATATGATTTTCCTACTCAACTTGCTCTTGCTTTTGAACATGACAGCCAAAGGCTGCATATGCTTGAACATGATTCTTACAACCGCACTACACGAAGCCAGGACATCTCAAAGACTTATCACCCCAATGGTGCGATTTATCTCTCTACAGTCGAAGGATTCCTAAGAGAAAAAACTTTTTTTACTTATCCTTTAATTGGTTATGTGATGACAGCGGAACACTCGTTTGATATAGATTATCCTTATCAGTTCAGAATTGCTGAATTTATGATGAAAGAAGTATTAGAAAGGGTTTAGAGCAAATGACTGCGACCTGTAAATACGACAACTTGCGTGCAAGAATAAGAGGGCCGGTTTTTCCCATAGTAGTTCCCTTTGATAGAAATGAGGATGTCGACTATGAAAGTTTGACCGGATATGTAAAATTTCTGGTTGACAATGGAGCAAAAAATCTGTTGCTGACAGTGGGTACAAGCCGTTACAATTTATTGACCGACATGGAAATGCTCAAAGTTAATGAGACTGTTGCAAATGCTGCTTGCGGTAATGCCCTGGTAATAGCTGCGGGCCCCGGACCGGTAAGAGGGTCAATACGGCAGAATATCGAATTTGCCCGACATGCCAGCTCTTCCGGAGCCGACGGTATTTTGCTGCTTTATCCTGAAAGATGGTATGGCGATGAGCCTGTAGTGGATTTTTTCAGAAAAGTTGCCGAAAGTACTGATATTGGCATAATGATCCACGCCGTCCCTATGCGGGATGGATATGGTGGAGTCAAGGCTTTGAAATATCTTGATGCCGACCTGATCGGAAAGATAGTCGATGAACCGAATATCATCGGGATAAAAGAGGAAAATGGCGATAGAGCCGTTTTTGAGGAAGTACTCGATAGATTTAATAAGACTTTGCCGATAATCGGCGCTGGCGGTGCCATGCGAAGATTCATAGGAGATAAGAGACTCGGCTCATATACTTACCTGGTGGGCATAGGATCCTTTAAGCCGGAAATCACTTTGGAGTTTTATGATTCTGTAATGGCAGGTGATATAGACAAAGCCGAAAAGATCGCCGAGAAATATGAAGATCCATATTTTCAGTTTGCGGTAAAACTCGGATGGCACCGAGCATTAAAGGAAACCTTATCTCAACTTGACATAATGCCGCCGTTTGAACGTGCACCATTTAATCGTGTCAGTGAAGATCATCGGGAAACACTAAATAAAGTTTTGGCAGGTTGTGGTTGGCTGTAAAGGAGTTGCTGTAATCTTTAATACTAATTTTACAATACAAGACAAAACTATCGGGCATGGTTGTTCGCCATACGTCATTGCCGAGATGGCATGCGCTCATAACGGCTCTGTAGATAAGGCGAAAGCCATAGTCGATGCCGCGGTTCAAGCCGGAGTGGACGCGATACAGTTACAATTATTTTCATCGTCTCATCAGGTTCCCCCAAATCATCAAATCTTTGAACTTCTGACCCAAATTGAGTTAACTTCTCTCCAGTGGAAAAAAGTTTTCAAGCATGTAAGGCAGCACGATATTGCCTTATTTGCCTTTACATATGATATTCCAAGTATGCTATTGGCTCTGGAATTGGGAATTGATGGAATGAAACTAAGTTCGGCAGATCTTTCTAATCCCGAAATGCTTGAAGTTGCGGGTAAGAGTCAGATCCCGCTTACTCTCGGAACGGGCGCATCTACTATCGATGAGATCAGTCAGGCACTTGATCATGTAGGCGATAACGGAGGCGATCAAGTTGTGCTGATGCATGGGGTACAAAATTTCCCAACGGCTGTAGAAGACGCCAATCTTTGCAGGATCCGACTGCTTCGGAGAACATTCGGATTGCCGGTAGGCTATCAGGACCACACTGCCGGCGATGACCGGATAAGTAAGGTGATCGATTTAGCGGCACTGGGTATGGGAGCCTGTATAATCGAAAAGCATATCACTCTGGACCGTTCAGCCAAAGAAACCGATTATCAAGCATCGCTCGAACCGGATGAGTTAAAATGTCTCGTCAGCCAAATTCGCCGGGTTTGGGCTGCATTAGGCAGTGACAAGGACATGTCGCTTACCGAAAGTGACAAGAAATACCGGCGATTTCAGAAAAAAAATATAGTTGCGATCAGGAATATTTCAGCCGGACAGATAATAGAGCGTAATATGGTGGCATTTCTGCGGTCATCAACACCGGGTTTGGCACCGGATCAGGTCAAAAATATCATTGGTAAAATCGCTCGTGTCGATATTGATAGTAACGAAAATATATCACTGGCTGACTTGCAAAACAACGACCCGGCAAAAAACATTATGTGCCTGGATACGGAAGGGCAAAGATGAATAAAACATTATATTCGGTCGGCATGAATAAAATAGAGACAGGTAACTCTACAGACTCATTCAGTATACCTTTCAAGACAATGATGCAGATCATCGCGTCGATTGAGAATAACTTTGATGTCAATTCCGTCAAGTATGGCGACTTGTTGGTGTGGCCGGCAATAAGGCTTACACTCTGGACACAACTGTCACACCCGTCGAGAAATCACACGAGAAGAACAACAAATGGCCCTCTAAAGCTATCTCGTATTCATCTTGATGAAGCAAGTATTGCCTCTTTGCAAAGATGCGAAAAACCGGACTTGCTATTCTTATCCAGACCAGAAGAACATTCTACCCAGATCGAAAATAGATTTTACGGTCGACAGACCGATCCGATAATTGAGATGGCTAGAAAATTTCATAAAGTACTGAAAATTGAACCGGTAGGAGAGCAAACCAAAAAAACGATTCCACGTTTTGAGCCAACAACCTTTATTAACACCATAACAACTCGAGAAATTACAACTTCGCAAGGTTGCATAGAAAACTTTCCAGCCTTACAAAATATCATAAGAAATATTTGTGGTGTTATTATAGAGGAAGATTATATAATTCAACGAGTACTTGAAATAACAGGTTGGCAAGAATTCTTTGGTAAATTGCTTTCCGTGTTATCGCCCAAGGCTGTTGTTATTATTTGCTGTTGTCGTGACCTGGCGATGGGGCTTATTTGGGCTTGCAGAAAAATGTCCATACAGACCATTGATATACAGCATGGTAAACAAGGTAAATATAATGGTATATACACCCACTGGACAAAACTGCCGACACAAGGATACGATCTACTACCGGAGATATTCTGGTCATGGGGCGCAAAATCCAAGGAAAATATCGAAAAATGGTTCCCGGAAAACCATCGGTATCACCGCTCGATAATCGGCGGCAACAGATGGTTGGGCAAATGGGTCGAAGATGAAAATTTCGGAATAGACGAAAATTCAAAACCCTTTTATAATGGTTTGAGGCAAATAGAAAGGACGATCTTATTCAGTTTTCAGCATGTTGTGGACAAAACCTCTTTTCCCGAACATGTCATAGGAGCGATGCGACGTTCTCCTGCGAATTGGGTATGGCTGTTGCGTTTGCATCCTTTGTTCAGCAGCGAAGAACATAAAAATGCGATAAGAGAGATTATGAGGAAGAATGGAATAACCAACTATGAAATTGATAATGCCACTTCCTGTCCTCTGTATGCACTACTGAAGTTTTGTGACCATCATATTACCGCTTGGTCGTCTGTTTGCTACGAAGCCCTTGTCTTTGGCGTCCCCACAACATTAATTCACAGTGCCGGATTGGAACTATATGACGACTATATCGAGCAGGGTCTGTTCAACTTTGCCGACAACACCGAAAAACTAATCGAATATATTTGCAGGGATTATTCTCGCGAGCAGTTAAAAGAACCTGTGCCCTACATTGAGACTGATAGACAATATGGCGAAAAGGTAATAGGAGCCATACTGGGTTATCCCGGAGAAATTCCAAGACATATTGACAGAAAAGGCAAATACAACCAAGCCAAAAATATCATTGATGATAGAACCACTGCCGAACAGTTTTTTAAATCGGGCTTTTATAGTTTCCGTGAGGGCAATCTAAAGAAGGCCATAAGTTCCTTTGAAAATGCTATGGCTTGTTGTCCTGTAATGCCTGAGTTGCATTTTGCGATTGCGACAGCTCATGCTCAATCAGGAGATTTGTATGCCGCCCAAAAAGCCTGCGAAACAGAACTTAGGATACAGCCGGGACATAACGGCACCTTGGGACTTCTTGCAAAAATAGAAACAGCACTAAATAAGCCTATAACAGAATTTGTTATCAAATAAGTAAGAATCTGGAGAATTTCAAATGTTAAATGTAGCCCAAATCGGAGTTGGTTACTGGGGTCCCAACCTTCTCAGGAACCTAATCGCCAGCAAACAATTCGAGGTCAAGCGAGTTATCGACCTCAACCTTGAAAGGCAGGATTTTGTGAGAGGTCTTTATCCGGCGGTGTCCGTTAGCGACGATGTTCAGGATGTATTTGACGATGACTCTATTGAGGCGGTTGTCATAGCTACACCGGTGGAAACCCATTATGATCTGGCGATACAGGCCCTGGATTCCGGCAAACATGTTCTGGTCGAAAAACCAATGGCTAAAAGTACCGAACAGATTCAGGAAATTGCCGATCTGGCCCAACAGAAAGGTCTGGTTGCGATGGTCGGACATACTTTCTTGTATAACCCTGCCGTTCGATACATAAAAAAATATATAGATGAAGGTCATCTCGGTGAACTTCGGTATATCTGCAGTCAACGGCTGAATCTCGGACGTATACGTTCCGATGTCGATGCCTTGTGGAATCTCGCCCCTCATGACATCAGCATTATACAGTATCTTGTGGGAGATATAAGCCCTGTTTCGGTTTCCAGTAATGGCATGGATTATATTCAGGATGGGATTAACGATGTTACTTTCATGAATATCACTTATCCCTCCAAAGTTGTTGCCAGTGTTCATGTCAGCTGGCTTGACCCTCGAAAGGTTCGGCAAATGATAATCGTCGGTTCCGAGAAGATGATCGTTTATGATGATATGGCAGAAAGCAAGATCGCTATTTACGATAAAGGCATTGATAAAGTAGCTAAACTCGGCAAGGGTATGGATTATGACATTCCAGGCCAGGTGCAGTTTGATTATCGTTCTGGTGACATTGTTCTCCCAAAGATAAAATTTGAAGAACCGCTTAAATGCGAGATAGAGCATTTTGCCGACTGTATAACCAATGGCACCCCTTGCCTTTCCGATGCGATACATGCTAAGGGAGTTGTCGAAATACTGGGCTGGGATGACGCCAATAACAAGGCACATGAAACATATTTAACCGGAGTGTCCCCCGAAAACTGTTTCATTTTTAGTGAGAGTATAATAGATTAATTCGAAATAAAAGATAATTGCCACACTTTTTTGGCTACGGAACATAAAGATGACTCAAGGATATTTCGCACATGAAACCAGTGTCGTCGATGACGGATCGGTCATTGGCGAAGGTACAAATATCTGGCATTTTTCACATATCATGAACGATGTTCAGATTGGGAAAAACTGCAACTTCGGCCAAAGCACCTTTGTTGGACCGGGAGTGACGATCGGCAACAATGTTAAAGTTCAAAATAATGTTTCTATTTATCCCGGTGCCGTTGTCGAAGATGATGTGTTTTTGGGTCCGTCGTGTGTCCTGACGAATGTGACCAATCCTCGTTCGCAGGTTGTCAGGCGCAGTATTTATGAAAAGACGATACTCAGACGGGGGGCGACTGTCGGTGCTAATGCAACAATAGTATGCGGTATAGAGCTGGGTAGATACTGTTTTATTGCGGCTGGTGCAGTCGTTGCAATGGATGTTCCGGATTATGCATTGATGATTGGTGTTCCGGGGCGTCAATTAGGTTGGATAAGCCGTCATGGTATCCGATTGCCCCAGCCAGATTCGGAAGGTATTATGGTCTGTCAGGAGAGTGGGTATCGCTATAAGGAAATCGAAGCCGGGGTAATCAGGTGCCTTGATTTGAATGAGGAGTCCCCTTTGCCTGCCGATAAGTCCGTCGGTAAAATTACATACGACGACTTTAAGAAAAAACAACACTGTTTTGTTTCAATTAAAAGAAAAGCAAAAGTGTAAATTCCATTGTTAGATTTAAAAGCTCAGTACATAACGATCGAAGATGAAGTTCTTTCTGCTGTGCACGGGGTTCTTAACCCGGTAGATTTGATAAGGATTCGTTTGAAGAGTTGTTTAGAAGTTGCAGTTTTGAAATTGTCGAATCGTATTCGTACATGCTGAAATCGTTTACAAGTGAGTAAATGATGAAACTTGAGTTAGGCTGGGACATCATAAATGCTCTTTTTGAAATAAGTAAAGAGCACCCGGATCTTGCAAGCCAATTGTATATAAAAGCAAGATTGTAAAACTGTATTACAGGATTTTCCATTATGAACAAAACAATGATGAAAGTACCGTTTGGTGACATTAAGACACAATACTTAAACTTAAAACCTGAAATAGATGACGCTATTCAATCTGTTATCGATAAGACGGCTTTTGTTCGCGGTCCTTTTGTTTCAGGATTTGAGCAGGAATATGCGCAGCAGCACGGTGTCAAGCATTGTATCGCGGTCGCTAACGGCACCGATGCTATATATGTCTCCCTGAAAGCTTTGGGGATCGGTCCCGGTAACGAAGTGATAACCACTTGCTGTAGTTGGATCGCAACATCGGAAGTCATTACACAGACTGGTGCAAAGATCGTTTTTGTTGATATCGAGCCTGATTATTACGCGATCGACCCTGCACTGATCGAAGCAAAAATAACATCACGAACAAAAGCAATACTGCCGGTACATTTGTATGGTCAGCCGGCGGATATGGACAGAATTGTTGCATTGTGCAAAAAGCATGATCTATATTTGATCGAAGATTGCGCACAGGCACACTTTGCCGAATATAAAGGAACAAAAGTCGGCACATTCGGCGACATGGGCACATTCAGTTTTTATCCCGGAAAAAATCTCGGTGCTTATGGCGATGCCGGTGCTATCATCACTAATGACGACCAGTTAGCTGACAAAGCCAGGATGTTTGCCAATCATGGTTCACTTGTGAAGCATCAACATGAAATCGAGGGCATAAACAGCCGGATGGACGGTATCCAAGCCGCTGTCCTTTCTGTTAAATTGCCGCATATACATAAATGGAATCAGCAAAGATACGAAAATGCTGTTTATTACAACGAACTGCTCAAAGATGTCGAAGGCATTATTACGCCTGCGATCAGTTCCGATGTGTCACACATATTTCATTTATATGTTGTAAGAACCGAAAAGAGGCAGCAGTTACAGCAGCACCTGAAAGACTGTGGTATAAGTACCGGCGTTCACTATCCGAAGCCTTTACCGTTCCTTAAGGCTTATGAATATTTGCGGGGGCAACCGGAGGATTTTCCGGTTGCGTATGAATACCAGGACAAGATTCTTTCACTGCCCATGTACCCGGAACTTCAACGAGAGCAGATCGAATATGTTGCAAAATGCATTAAAGAATATCTTGGTGAATCAGTTAAATTATAATATGTGTATAATGGCTTACTTAAAAGTTATTACTTATTAATGAAAGGAATGCAATGTCTTATCGTTTTTTAATTGTCAACGACGATTATGGAGAATCTATGGAGCCTCTTTATCGAGACAGTCCGGGCCTTTGGGCCAAGCCATTTGACGAACAATACGCCGCCAGGATGCAGACACACTTTCTTTTCAACAACTATTATTCTTTAAATCTCCAAAAACTGGGGCACAAGGCAATAGATCTGCACTGTAATAACCGGTTCATGCAATACGCCTGGGCCGTGGAAAACGATCTGATGCCAAGGGAATCCGAACATTCTAAAGAGTTTATCCAATCCTTGTCGCAAGATTGGCTTGCGACTGTCTTTCAGGCACAGATCAAAACGTATAAACCAGATGTGATCGTAGATATAACAATGAATCCGATCACCTGGAAGGCTTTAGATGTGGTAAAACCGGAGGTTCCACTGATAATCGGGCAGTATAGTTCACCCGTATTTCACGAAATGGAAAATATGTCAGTTTACGATATGTTTATTACCCCCTGCAATAAATATGTCGATCGTTTTCACGAAGCCGGAAAAACCTGTGAATTTCTTAAGCTTGGCTTTGAGTCTACACTGCTTGACTCGATAGACACAAGAGGCGATCGCCCGATTGACGTCGCGTTTGTAGGGGGATTTACAATACATCATACACAAGGGACGGATCTGTTTAATTCTCTGGCTGCACAGGGCATTTCGATGGACCTATATGGTTATGGCCAGGAATCGCTCTCACCTCAGGCTCGGAAGTTTTTCAAGGGAGAGTGTTTCGGAATAGATATGTTTAAAATCTATTCCAAAGCAAAGATCGTAATCAACCGCCATATAAATGTCACCGATAATGCCGCCAATATGCGGTTATACGAGGCAACCGGTATGGGAGCCTACCTGTTGACCGATGATCTGAAAAATCTCGATCTGCTTTTTGCGCCCGGCACGGAAGTGGCAGCATATCGTTCACCTCAGCATTGCGCAGAACGTATCAGGTATTATCTGGAACACGCCGAAGAAAGAAAGCAGATAGCCTTAAATGGGCAGAGAAGAACCTTATCCGAACATACATATTATCATCGAATGACAAAACTTGCAAACATAGCGGATAATTACCTGCGGAAAGGCAGAATGTCTCCAAATAAACATACTGTAAGTTTGCCAAATACCGTCGATCTTCAAAAAAACATGGACACAACAACAGATAGTTCACACAACTGCTCGGTCAGTAAATTTGAAGAACTGAAAAATTCTCACACTTATACACTCAGTGGTTCTTTAGATACGATACTGAAAACAATTCGTGAAAATCCCGAACGTTTTCCAGGTAGAGTGCCCGGAAAGTTGAAGCTGGACGGCAGAGATTTCTACTACGATGATCTGCACAGCTTTTACTATCAGTCTACGCAGATCTTTGCCGACAAAAATTACGACTTTGAATCGGAAACGAACACTCCTATCATCCTTGATTGTGGCGCTCACATAGGCCTGGCGTCTATATTCTTTGCAGGTCGTTATCCCAACGCAACGATCTATGCATTCGAAGCTGACCCGCTGATCGCTGAAATGTGCAATGAAAATATAAGGTCATTTGATCTCAGCGACAGGGTTAAGGTTTTCAATAAAGCAGTAGGGATGCATAATAATGGGACATCTTTTAACGCCTCTTGTGATGACGACGGCCATATTGCGGGCAATAATATATCCCGGGAAATAACAACGCCCTCCGTCAGGCTGCGCGATCTTATTCAGGACCAACCGATAGAATATATAAAGATGGATATCGAAGGCCGCGAATTCAAAGTACTAAAAGACTGCAAAGATGCCTTTGGTAATGTAAACAAGATCGTTGCCAGAATTTACCAACTTGGAAATACGCCAGAGCCATCAAGTGAGTTACTTAAAGTGCTGGAGGAAAACAACTTCTCCTATGTATTTGATGATCTAAACTCGGCGCCATGGGTGGAAGAATTCAAAAAACCACCCTTTGCCAGATTAAAAACTGACAATTACTATTTCACTGTTTACGCCTGGCGACAAAGCAAAGCACAAAAAGAGCAGGATTGGATCAGATCGGTCTTTACAGGAAATGCATCTATATAAACTGCTTTTGAAGGTATGCTAAACATATAACTGACATAAGAATATTAGATTTCAACATGGGAGTATTGTTTTATGCTTATAAGTCACAGGAAAGAATTCATATACACTAGAACAGGCACAAGCGCCAGCACTTCGGTAGAGTTTTATTTCCAGCCATACTGTTACCTGGATGGACAATGCCCCGAGATAACCCGCCCTTTCGTCGAATACGAAGGTAACGTCGGCATTGTCGGTGCCAGGGGAAGAGGAAGCGCCAGTATAAACAAGTGGCATGGCCATCTGTCTGCCCAAAGTATATACTCTTATATTGGGCCGGAGATATGGAACCGCTATTTCAAATTCTGTACCATAAGAAACCCATTTGATAAGATGATCTCGCAATTTTATCATCAAACCAATTGCAAGAAAGTCTTAATGTCTCCCGAAAGATTCAGAGTCTATTGTGCCGCACGAGGAACAAACGACATCGAAAGATTCCGCAACTACCTCTTAGAAATCACCGAGACGAACAGAGGCACCTATACTATCCAGGACCAGCCATGCGTGGATTTTTTTATTCGCTATGAGAACCTCCATGAGGGTGTCCGTGCCGTCTGCGAAAAGATCGGAATAAAATACGAGCCGCAAAACCTGCAACAAGTAGTAACACCGAACACAAAAAGACAGGAATATGACATTACTGATTTCTACGATCGCAGGTCCATCGAGATCATTGAGCAGCTATACGGCTGGGAACTCGAGCATTTCGGATACACACTACCGCAGAAACAATTAATGACTAAAATCGAAATATAATAAAATGATTTAAACAGGATATAGACCCATGGTTTCCAACAAGACAAAATTGATCGTCACACTTGGACCGGCGACACGCACAGAAGCTGACCTGAGGAAGATAAAGGACAAGGGCGTGGACTTTGTGCGTGTCAATATGTCTCACTCTTCAATAGAGGATCTTCGATATTTCATCGATTTGTCAATAAAAGTCGGCATACCATTTATCATCGACACGGAAGGCTCGCAGGTACGCACCGGTAAGATGAAAGAGGACGTATTGCTCCTTCGGGAAAACGATGAGGTAAAGATTTGCGTAGATCAGGTAACCGAAGGCGACACGGATATCCACCTGAAACCATCATGTGCCCTCGACCAACTCGAAGAAGGTGACCTTGTCCATATCGATTTCGATACCGTTATCCTGCGGATCACCGACACATCGACTCTGTCATCCGGAGGGTATATTATTTCCGAAGCAATAACAGGAGGCAAACTTGGCAGCAACAAAGCCGTTACAGTATACCCTGCTTTACCGAAGAAGATCAGCTTGCCGATCCTGACTGACAAGGACCTCCAGGCGATCGCTCTCGGTCTGGAAAAGAATATCGGGCATATTGCCGTCTCTTTTGTGAGATCGGGCGATTGTGTTAGACATGTAAGAGAATTGACACATGGCTCTATGAAGATCATCTCAAAAGTAGAATGCAGAGATGCCCTTGAAAACCTTGATGACATTATTGATGAGTCCGATTATCTCCTGATCGACCGTGGTGATCTAAGCAAAGAGGTTCCGATTGTAAAAATACCCTTTCTCCAGAAGATCATCCTGCACAAAGCCAACAAGAAGGCAACGGGGGTCTTTGTGGCAACCAATTTGTTGGAAACAATGATCGAAAGCAAAAACCCGACACGGGCCGAAGTACACGATACGATGGCAACCATCATGGATGGCGCGTACGGGTTGACCCTCGCAGCGGAAACCGCTATCGGTCGCTATCCGATGGAATGCATTAACATGATAAACAGGCTGTCTCAGCATGCCGCAAGCTATGCAGAATTTGATAATAAGACATGCGATGAAAATATTATTGTCAAGAATCTTATTGATTCCGATTATCTTACCGATCATCAAGCCGGTTCCTCATTGGTACTGCCGCATGGGGGAAAACTCATTAACCGTGCGATAAAAGAAAGGCCATCGCAGTCTTATCTTGATTCTCTTTTTAAGATCGAGCTGGACCAAGCCAGGCAAATGGATGTTGAACAGATCGCCGTTGGAACTTTCAGCCCGCTGGAAGGTTTCATGGGAGAAGAACAACTGAGATCGGTCATTGATACGATGAGATTGCCGAACGGGGTCATCTGGCCCCTGCCTGTTGTCCTTGACATTTTAGTTGAACAAGCTAATAACATTGCCATCGGCCAGGAAATAGCGTTGACCGACAGCGACGGGCAAATTTTTGCGACTATGAATATCTCCGAAAAATATCGTTTCGATAGTGCAAAAGAGGTCAAAAAAATATACGGTACTGACAGCGATGAACATCCAGGGGTCCGAAAGACAAAAGCAATGAAACCTGTTCTGCTGGCAGGGAAAATTTCTCTTATACAACGCAGGCATTCGGAAACAAAACAGTACGAGTTGACGCCAAGGCAGACAAGAAAGCTTTTCGAGGAAAGAGGCTGGTCAAGAGTAGTTGGTTTTCATACGAGAAATGTAATTCATAGAAGCCACGAATTCATCCAGATGAAAACCCTCGAAGAAGAATGTTGCGACGGTCTATTCGTACACCCGGTTATAGGACAGAAAAAAAAGTGGGACTTTCATGCCAGATATATCATAAACAGCTACCAAATGATGATGAAGCATTTCTACCCGAAAGGCAAAGTGGTATTCGCGACATTGGCAACCTATTCCCGCTATGCAGGTCCCAGAGAAGCCCTGTTTACAGCGATATGCCGCAAAAATTTCGGATGCAGCCATTTCATTATTGGAAGGGATCACACCGGAGTAAAACAGTTCTATCAACCATACGCCTCGCATGAGATATTTGATGAGTTTCCCGATCTTGGCATAAAGATAGTAAAATACGGAAAGGTGTTTTATTCCAACAGTTATAAACAATATCTTCACGAAAATGACTTTCCAGGCCACGACGAAACAGACAAACGTCATATCAGCGGCACAGAGGCTAGAGCGTTTCTGATAAAAAAGATGATGCCTCCGGAATGGTTCATGAGACCTGAGATAGCATCGACAATCATCTCTTCGATAGATGACGGAGAGGAAGTATTTGTGCAAGCCGACCAGGCAAGCCCTGTCTGTCAAAGTCCTTAAACACAAATGTTTTTGCTATCCGTTAAAAGCCAACTTCCGGATAGTATTCCATTTACGCCTCGGTTCAAAATTCTCTATTACCCTTTCACTCCTACCCCCTATAAATCACAGCCATTGCACAAGGTTCTCACGGATTGTTGCTATAGGTATCGAGTGCCTTTACGCTAAAATTCATACCCGAAAGCCTCGATGTCACAGGCATATCTTCTGTCAACGAGTTCCTTTAGTTCAGGTGGATAGAACTGTTTATAATTCGGGAAACCGCCGCAGTTCTCTCTGATCGCCATCAATTCATCTGCATAACAGTCTGAAAAGTATTTATCCTGATGGGCCGCGTCTTTCCTGTAACCGACTGTATTTTTATTAAAGTTAATATCAAAATTAAGACCGAGCTTGTTATTTATGTAATTGATGTCGTCCTGGATATTCTCGAACTTTGCGATAAAATCAAACTTATGGCCACCACAAAAACAACTCTGGGGCCTCCAATGCTCATTTATTTCCATATCGCTCTTACGGGCTTCATATTCGACAAACTGTCTGAATGTGACGGTCTTGTCCATGTCAGGCGACAGATAGTATTCGGCCCTGATCTGTCCGATAAGTTTTACCATCGCTTTGTCCCCGGTGTGCGGAGAAATTACGAACTTATCAAGATATGCGGACAACAACCTTGACCACGGATTTCTCACAATGATAAATTTAAAATACCTATTATCATTCAAAATTTGTTGTGCCGTACCCACATTTGTATTGAATCCAAGTTCCTTTTTTGCGCACTTATAAATATCCCCGTGTACTTTGCAAGTGTGTATGCTCCTATCGTGACCGTGTTGTTCATGCAAGCCGGCGACCTTTAGTATAGCTTTTCGCATATTTGAACAGATCACCTTGGGAACCGGGCAGTATACGAAATGATGGTCATGGTTTACAAGGTAAGTATTTTCCGGCCAGCACAGCTCTTCCTGAGATATTATTACATTCAAAAGCGCACTGGCATCGCGGTGATCGGGTGTTTTTGTTATCTCAGACTGACATGCCAATACGGCTTCCTCTTTTCTGCCTAACTTCATAAATGCTACCGCACAAGCATAGTGTAAATTGGGTATCTGTCCGTCGGTTTTATAAACTTGCTCAAAGCATGCAAGTGCCTCTGAGAACTTACTCGACTCCAGATATTCAATGCCCTGCCGGAACAAAATCATTGAATGCGAAGAGACAATGCCCTCTCGTCTCTGATCTGTCGACACATTTGCCATTTCTGTTGTTTCCTTTTGCTATCTTTTGAGCCTATAGTCGCACATTTTGCTTGCGAACACGATCATAGATTATCGCTATAGATGCCGAGGGCCTTTATGCCCTGCCGGATCTGTCTTAATTTGTCGCCTACTTCTTCGCGTTCGGCAGCGATGACAAGGCACAGATCCTTGTAGAGTCTCTCAAGCCGCCAGCGGTCGTCCTTGAACTCGGATTGATCGAGAACCTTGTCCTTGCCAATGGATTCGGCAAGCGAATTGGCTTCTTCGGCTAACGACATCGCGCCGTCAAGATCATAATTGCGCACCTTCTCTAACTGCCTCGTCAGAATGTTCTCGAGATAGTCGATCATTTGCTTGTAGCTGTTGGCCGCGAGAACATCGCATTCGACCGTGTTGGAAATCGTACTTTCAGTCATTTTTTTACTCCCATAATTTGTATTATAATTTAAACTTTTAATTACGCGCCTTACATTGAGCCAGATCATGCTCGACTTCTTCGAGCAAATTGGCTGCGTCAATATTATCCGCATCCAGAGCAAGGAGGCTTAAGAGCAACGCCCTTGCTTTTTGCGGCTTGCCGTCTTTAAGCTGCAGCGTAGACAGGCAAAACATCACCGACGTATCATCGGGATGCATCGTCAGGTACACCTCGAGGTAGTAGATGACTTTTGAAAAGGACCCCATCTCGCACGATGCCTGAAACAACCCGAGAAGCGCGGTCAAATTGTTGGTGTCCAGATCGAGGCATTTCAAATACAGGTCAAAGGCGTCCTGCCATTGTTTTCTCTGTTGCGCGATCATCGCAAGCCCGCAATAAGCCTTGCTGCAATCCGGCTCAAGTCTTCGGGCGACACGAAACGCGACCTCGGCATCTTCCAGATTATTATTTTGCATTGCTACGACACCAAGGCCTACATAGGGTCCGGCTTTATCGGGGTCGAGGCTTGCCGCCTTTTCAAAACATTTCTCCGCATCTTCATAGTTGCCGACCTGCACATGACAGTCGCCCAATTCCTTGACAACATCATAATGCTGAGTCCATCCGCGATCGGGTAACCTGGATTCTTTTTCTACAGTCTCCATATAACTTTCTCCTGATGACGGCTTCCTTACCGTCGTGTTCTCAAATATTTATCACAAAGCGGTATTTCGATTGTCATACCTTATTAAGTTTTAAACTCTCGCAACTATTGCTTTCCAGAATATCTTCGGCCTTTTCAAACAGTTTTATCGCCGAACTGTAATCTTCCATTTGGCGTCTGGCTCTTGCCTCGATCACAATTGTCGATACGCTCGGCCTGACCGCGTTAATCTCAGCGGCCAATCTGGCTGCGTTTTCATAGTCCGCCATATAATAAAGCTCATTGGCACATCTTGTCATCATCCAGACATCATTTTGGTACTGGTCCCGGGTAAATTCGTATATCTGCGAGGCGTATTTAAAGTCGCCTTTTTTCGCGGCCTCTTCAGCACAGGTAACAAGATTGTCGAACTGGAAAGGATATTCTTCGACTTTAGGTTCACGCAGTTTGATACCCGCAGCGAGCACCGATTCCTTAACCGGTAAGTGTCCGAAAAACTCTCTTGCCCGCTTGAACTGCTGCCGCTTAAAGATCGCCGCCCAGCATCGGTCATTTGAACCGATCAATTCGAACGCCTCGGTGGGATCCTCGCTATTGATCAGGGCATTGACAGACTTCTCGATCCAGGCTATGTCGTCATTATCTTCGCCGTCAGGAGGTACGATTTTGAAATCGGCAGGTACGACCGCAATATAATCTCCGTCACAACATTTGACAGCGGCATCGACTCTTTCGGAAAAACTGCTTGCGCTGCTTACCGGAACGCCTGTTATATTCGGCACTAATGTTTTGAGCCTGTCAAGCTCCGCAGAAGGAAGTGGTAGATATATTCGATAGGGATGAAACGTATGCGACCATATATCGAGCAACTGCTGTTTCAACTGTTCATCGAGACGGTCGGCGAGAACTATCATAGAAACATCGCCCGACTTGGGCCATGGCTTTTCCGGACGTGTTGTGCGTATCGTCAGCAAATTCATGATATACTTCTCGGTACTCTTACGCTGCTTAATGGATATCCTGTCACAATCGTCGACCGGACCATAATATTGCCCCGTAACTTCGGTAACATGTAGAAAATCGGAGAAGAACGCAAGCCTTCGAGTCATATCCCAGTCGATCATAACGGTGAGTTTTTCATTGTATAGCCCGGTCTTTTCGAACAGGTCACGGCGATGCATCAAACTTACATGCAGCACATGATTGAACAGAAACATGCTGAAACGGTCAAAGTCACGAGCGACCTCAACATTTTTGCTGAGAATTACACGCCTGCCGTCCGATTCGACGCGGCAATGGGCCTTGTAAAGATCCGTATAGACGACATGGCACTCATCCTGACTTTCCAGTGCATTGACAAGAGTTTCAATGTGGTGAGGATAAAAGATGTCGTCGTCATCAATGTAACAAACATACTTACCCCGTGCCTGTTGAATAGCCTGATTCAGCGAATGGGGCTTGCCGCGATTTTCGTTCCTGTCGATCAAGATGAAACGCTCGTCTCTGATATCGCCAAGTACGGCACTCAGATCGGCGCCTCCGTCACGGACAGCGATAAATTCGAAGTTGCGATAGGTCTGGCCAAGCACACTGTCTACCGCATGGCGAACATACTGCGGCCGGTTGTAAGTGGACATCAGCACAGTTACAAGAGGTTGCTCGGTTTGTCTATAGTTATCGGTCATTTCTTTATCGGTTAGATATTTCAGTTTTTACTCTGGTAAAATAATTTCTTCAGCGGTTTCGCAAAACTCTGCGACACGATCAAGGACCTGGCTAACGCTGATATTGGCCATGCACTCATTACTGCCGGCAATGCACTCGGCGTCAGAGCCGCTGTTCCTTTCGACATGCATACAGCCGTTACACTCATCTTCAGATGCAATGACCGCTTTGCAGGACTCCTCGTATATTCTCGAAGCAGGTTCGATCGGCCCGAATAACGCTACACATGGCGTCTCGACTGCCCCGGCGATCTGCACAAAACCATTATCCACACTGACCAGCAGATCGCAGGTCTTTATCAAAGCCGCCCCTTGCCGCGGCGAAAGCTTTCCTGTAAGGTCCTCGCCAAAACCGACAAAAACATCTCCGTCACAGCCGATCTGTATTATATCCGCATCGAATGTTTCTTCGATCCTTTTGCAAAGTCTTTTCCACTTGTCGTGTCCCCAGAGCTTTATGGAAACATCGCTGCCAGGAGCAATAGCTATCCTCCTGCTCTTGTCACTGCCGGCGTGAAACTTCTGCATAGTAACGAAATCGACGCTTTCAAGATATATTCTCGGACACTTATTCTCGACGTTTACACCCAT
This sequence comes from Phycisphaerales bacterium, assembly GCA_011053245.1. Next base: position 11,130 of record DRGS01000077.1, on the reverse strand, counting down.
CTGCTTTGCATACCAGTCAACCAGGTGGATCGACATTGCATTGGCCGCTTCCGGGCCCTTAAGTCGCAAATAGAGTTGGTCCTCTCCGGCGTCTGTTTCAGGTACAGCTATCACTGCCGTTATGGACGGATGGTTAAGGAACAGTTCTCCGCCACTGCCGCAAACAACGATCTCCACGTCCTTTCCCGCTTTACTTTTCAAAGAGCTTATAGCAGGCTCTGCGCAGACAGCTCCCGCGATACTATCATCGAGTTCTACCACAACTTTGCGAATACACCCTGCGGCATCGTCTCCGGCAACGTACCAGCGAATATCGCTGTGATCGATACCGGTGCAACTCCCATTTTCTAACCGGCAAAAGGGGACTTAGTTGACTCCACATATTTGTTAGTTTTTCCGGCAGCATCTGCAATGCCTGCGAATTCGGCGGCTATCTTCGCCATTCGCTGTTCCTCGGCGGATGCATCAAGGGAAATGTTGGACATTTGTTCGACGTCAACATTATTCAAACTACCCTGGTTCCAGCTTTGCTGCTGGTTTTGAGTTGCTGGTTGTTTCGCCAATGCTTCAAGTGCACGCGAGGCACGAAGGGCCTCGGCGGCCGCTTCCTCTACAATCCCTTGCGGTTGTTGAGTAACCGCGGATTCGACAGGTATGGCTGCTGGCGGCGAAACATCGGCTACAGGTACGGCTGCTGGCGGCGCAAAGCTTATGGCGTTATCGTTTGCGAAGACAGGCTCTACCGGTATAGCGGTAGGCCTTAAAGTCTGCGTATAATCGGTAACTCCACTACTGACATTACCTGATTCGATACGATCCGCTACAGCCTCCACCTGCTGATCTTCTACAACTCTACCTGCTACGATCTCCTTCTCGAATCGTACCAGGATATCATTTATTGTTTTCATTTCCGTATTCAAAGATTTTTGCTCGACAAGGTGGCGGTATCTGGCAGAGTCATAAGTATCGGAAAGTACAATGTCACAGAATTCTTCGGAGATATTAAATACGAATTCCGCATCCACAGCCTGCTCGGCGCCAGGGAAGTTATGCACAACAGGTTTCAATCCGCACGCCATACCCTTGAATACCGTTGGCATAGCATCTTCGCAGATACTCGTTGAAATGATGTAGTGTTTGTCTTTCAGCCAGTTATTGAAATTGTCCTGTTTGCCGTCGAAGAATACGACACTGGTAAGTCCCATTGTTTCAATGGCGTACTTTACATACTGTTCAACACTCGCATCCTCAAACTCGCCGGCGATATAAAGTCTGTAATCATTGTCAAAATAGTTAAGCTTCTGCATGCCCTGCAACATTAGCATAAGATTGCTCTTAGCGCTGAGGTCACCGGCAAATGCAAGGCGTTTGCCGCGACTTTTCTCTGTTAAATTGAACTTGTCTGTATCGATTCCCCTGGCGATCGTAACGACACGGGTTCGTTTTTCGATGTCATTGACCTTATCGACAAGGGCATCTTTAGCAAACGAACTGCCCGCAACGATCACGGTATCGATATTATCCCAGTTTACACTTTCCGGGCTTCCGTTCAAAATATCGTTACTATTGAGGCGAACTATCGTATCACAGACTTTCGGAAAACCGGATAGATCGGCAACGGTTTGATCGCAACCTTCGAACCATGCGATATCGCTCCATTCCATCCGGTTGCGTGTCTCCGTAAGATCGGTTCCGATATACTTTTCGAGCATAAAACGCTTGTCAAAAAAGTCTGCGGCCTCTGTTAATTGTTCGCTTGTATCCATAGCGAAGATAGAAAGCTTTGCCCGTTTTGTACGGATCACCTCTATCATCGGATGCAGTATCTCCTGGTCCGGCAAAAGTTCCAACGACCGCAGCAAGGTCTCGACGGCATTGCCATAGTACTCCTGCTTCAGGAAAATATTCGCGATCCTGTTGATCGCGTCGGCGGTAAGTATGTTGAATCTTTCCATGTCATCAAAGAGAGATGCCGCAAGCATTGGATAGCCGCCGTCGATGTATGCTTCGGTCAGGTTCCAGTAGATCTCACCTGCTTCGGATGCCTCGCAGTATTTACGAGCCTTCTCGAAATGCTCTATGGCATCATCGACATTGCCCATGCAATACAACACCGCTCCGGCATCGTTCCATGCCTGACCGTCTTCGGGCTCCGATTTAAGATGCTGCTGAATACAGTCCAGAGCCTGGCTGTGATCGCCGGCCTCGGCTAACTGAAGACCTTTTTCGTGAATTTCTGACCTTGTCTGACCTGTCATTTCAATATCTCCTATTTTTTTTGTCCATAAAGACCTATTGCATTGTTACAGTCACTCTATGCTGTATAATGCAAAAACCGTGCCCATTGCGTAAAATTGTACTAAATATGGATTATTGGACTGTTAGAGCTGTTTTCAGTGTGAGTCTGTATAAATATCAAACAGCAAAAAACCAATATGAGAGGTTATCTTACGAAGCAAGGACGGAAGTTTTGGCCCCCAAAGCCACAAATATCTCTTCAATGCTCTTCATCTGCTTCGTAAGCGGGTATTTTTCTTCTACATAACGTCGATATTGCTGCGGTTGGTACTCTGGCGAAAGGATCTGTTCGCAGAACTCCTCGGCAGTGTTGAATAAATAACGGTCAGTAAAAGTCTGCTCTGCGCCTGGGAAATTATGCACCACCGGCTTTAACCCCCTTGCCATGCCTTCAAGTATCCCCATGCCCTGGCTTTCGATAACGCTCGTTGAGACGATATAATGCTTATCGGCAAACCATTCATCGATATTCTCCTGCCAGCCGGCCCATGACACTACACACTCAAGCCCAAGTGCCACGGTCATGTGTTTCAAATAATTCTCAACCTCAAGCTGCATGGTATTGCCAGCGATAAACACTCTGTACCCTTTGTCGATCTCATTAAGTTTTTTCATGCACTGCAAAAGGAACATTGGATTCTTGACCATTCGCAAGTTAGCTGCAAACGCGATATTTTTACCGCGGGGCCGTTCAATAAACTTGAACTTCTCTAAATCGACGCCATTTGGGATGGGTGCCATGTTCGTCCGCGAAGCAATGCCGGGTACCTGTCTTTTAAGAACCTTATCGACATGATGATTGCCGATGGTTATGAGCGTGTCGACATTCTCCCAGTTTACCCGCTCAGCCCAGTCAACATAGGCTTCGTAACGGTGCAGCCTGACGATCACCTTGCAGACCTTTGGCAGATGCGACCCAACGATCGCAAAATCGCCGCACCACTCAAACCAGGATATATCACTCCACTCCATGAGTTCCTGAACCTTCTGATGTTCTTCGCTCTGACCCGCGAAGATCTTTACCTCAAAATGCTCATGGGCGAATTTGTAAATGTCTTGCAGAAATGCTGGCCCGTCGTCACCGCAGAAAAACGCCACTCTAAACGGTCTGCCCATATTGTTTTCAGGTTCCGCAGCGGTTTGCCTCTCCCCAGACAGGAAAATATTGCCTTTACGCATAATCTCCATGGCGCCTCTTGCGTCACCGCTTCGGGCAAGGGTTTCCGCAAATCTATTTACCAGATCGGAGTCGAGCATTTGCAAATCGGCCATCTTATCGAAAAGCTCTGCTGCTTTGGAAGGTTTACCGGCCTTGATATAGGCTTCGGAAAGATTAAGATAAACCTGTCCCGATTGGCCAGTCAGTTCTCTGGCTCGCTCAAGACAGCTTATTGCCTCATTGGCATGACCGGCATTGAACAGGATAGTACCGGCATCGTTCCATGCCTGCCCGTCGTCAGGCTGACTTTGAAGGTGTTGCTGAAAGAGTTCCAGAGCCTGGTCATATTTGCCATCCTGAGCCGAAGCCAAACCCTCTTGATAAGCATTGAATTCTGCCAATTGGTTATCTCCACCCGCAGCGAACAAAAGTCACTGTTAATATTTATGCTATGAAATCAAGCAGCGAAAGTTTGAACATCTTGGCTGCTACCGCAAGCGACATCTGGTATAGAACGTCGTGCCGGGCAAGGTCCATCGCTACCTGTGCGATATCGGCGTCCTGCAATCGGCTGATCTCATCTTCAGTGTTCCATTGCATGTCCCTAAGGCTTTCCTGCAAATTCGTCAACGTACCGATCCGCCCGCCGACAATGGGAAATGCTTCCGTAACAAAATCCTCGACATTTTTCATATAGCCGATCGTATCGTTTATTACATTGTCCCAAACACCTTGCGGTAATGAGGACTCAGCGGTTCTAAGCAGATCCCGTGCGCTTATCAGGACATTAAATATATCGTAGGTACCCGGCGCACGAACCAACTCACTGCCGTCCCGCGCTATCCCCGTCGTGTCAACATAAAGGATCTCACCGGTGGTGTCATGTGTCACGGCAACATCGTCAGCGCCCCCTGCTATTATATCGACATCGACAAAACTGACCCCGCCGTCTATCGACAGGCGGTAAGTGGTCCCGCTCTGAAGTTCAACGGTCAAAGTGTGATCGCCGCGAACCGTAGAAGCCGTTGTCCCCACATCAGCGCCTGTTGTTGTACCTGAACCAAGATCGCTGGCGAATTCCGTTGTCTGACGATCGTCGGACCTGAACAGGTTGTCACCTACGAGAACGGCACTCATCTCGATACCCGTAGCAACTTCAACATTACGTTCGTTGGAGCTGCCCTGATATGTTACACGAATGATATCGCCGTTGGAATCGCGCTCGGCAACATAAGGAGGTGTGTCACTTTTTTCGCCGCCGAAAAGAAAATACCCGCCCTGATGACCTGCTTGTTCCCAGTTTACCTGTAAGAGTATATCCTCCAGGGTCCCGTTGATAGCCTCGGCAACCTGATTAGGCATTGAAGATGTCGTGCCGCTGGTCAACTGCCCAAGGGCATAGGTAAGATCGCGGGTGATATTTTGGGTAGCAAGAGAACCTGTCATTAAGGTTGCTACCATGTCCTCGATCATCCCGACCTGGCGATCCATAGTCTGATTGTCGGTCTTGAGACCAAGGACCCTGTGAGCGTCTATCGGATTATCGCTTGGGCGATTGAGAACCTGTCCGCTGCTGGCCTGCTCCTGTAGATTAGAAAGAGCCCGTGCCTGTTTTTGTATCGCCCAACTGGTACTGTTATAAATTGCATCAAGAGATAAACCCATACGATCCTCTTATTATTCAAGTATTATAGTCATCAATTGACAATAGTCATTACTGTATCGATGGTCCTCGTTACGATATTGATATACTTTGCCATACCCTGAAACATTCTTTCGAAAAGCAGCATCTTTGAAGCTTCGTTGTTCATATCGACACCGCTTATTTCGTCACGCCTTTGGTTAAGACTTCGCAATATGCTGTTGGTATTGTCATATCGCAACTGACTGGCCGATATCGTACTACCCAGCGATGTAGCGATCTGCCTGTAGTAGCCCTTGGGTGTATATCCCCCAAAATTACTGCTTATCGTGTCGCCGTATTTGGCCATTTCCAAAATAGCCTCATTGTCCTCCATACTTGTCGTACCGGAAGAAGCGATTCGGCCTATACCGCCGGAACCGCTGATAAAACTCGTGATCGTCATAGTCTCGGCATTGGTGCCTGAAAAGAAAGTGTTCAGTCCCACCGCAGCCAGAAAACCGATCGTATCCGAAGTTGTCACCGGCGAAACAGGAATAAAATCGAATTGGGCGCCACCTGTGGCGGTTATGACCATCTTGCCCGCCGAATCAATGGAACTGCTTATATTTGCTACGGCATCGAATTGAGCGGCTATCGACGTCATGGTATCTGTCGTCGTCGCGCTTGCGTCTATATTGATAACAGTGGTTGTTACCCCCCCACCGGAATCTGTCACACGAATGATAACCTCTTCGGCGGCTGTGCCACCTAAAGCGGGACTGAAATCACTCAGGGCGTCGGGCATCATCTGACTGGTCAGGGTCGTAAACGAACCGGACGAACCAACCGCCTGGGTGTGTATCTTATTTATGTCTGTCATCATGGTAGTAGCTACGTTGTCAAGTTGGGACTGCACATCTTTTACGATGTCGTTTCGCAAGCTAAAGAGTCCGCCAAGTTGTCCACCCGATATGGAAGATATTGATACAGTAGTACTACCAGCCGGAGACAGGCTGAAATCTATTGAGTCGCCGTTACCGACAAGGTTCAATTGCATATTTGAATAAGTAGAACCGGATACCAATGAAAAATTGCCGAGTGAGATGTCAATACTGTCATTTTCTCTTTTGAAGACGGTTACTCCGGTAAGACGACTCAGTTGCGTCACAAGCTGATCGCGATGATCGAGGGTATTTACAGGATCCATGCCTCTGGCGATCGCCGAGGACACCTCGCCATTGAGTTCGCTGATCTGGGATGCGATCAAGTTGATGCGTTCTACGGTTTTTACGGCATCTGCATGAATACTATCCTGGATGCCATTTAAAACTCCACCAAGCGAACGAAACTGATATGTCAAGGATTCTGCGCTGGTAACGACGGCGTGCTGCAAATTAGCATCGTTCGGATCGCTTGAAAGATAATGAAGCGTATCATAGAAATTGTCCATAGCCCTGCTCAAACCGGAAGTCGACAACTCGCCAAAGGCATTTTCCATAACTTTAAGAGTATCAAGTTCTTTCGATATCTGTGAGAAAGAAGATTCTTGGTTCACAATTTCATTATCGAGAAGATGGTCAATTACGCGGACTACACGGGCAAAATTCACACCCTGACCTACAGGAAAACCTCCGATGAGTACTTCGTTTTTGGACTTGAGGTCTATTTCCTGGCGGTGATAGCCCTCTGTCGCGGCATTGGCAATGTTGTTACCAATAATATCCAGCGCTCTTTGAGCCGCGTTGAATCCGCTAATACCTATGTCATAACTACCCATTTAAAAACTCCTATAGACTTTCATGCCTATAATCTGCAATTAACAAGTTCCCTGTGCGCCCGCCATGAAGCGTCGCCTCTGGAATTGTAAGTTATACTCGAATCGCTGTTTGTAAATATACCCCTGAGCATCATGCTGTTGAGCCTTGCGCATTCCTTAAGAAGCATGGAGGTCAAAATATGTTCGCGGTTGAGCTTTTCGACGAGAGGCTTCAGTTCGCTTTGTTTTTCAGCAACTGTTTGCCTCATCACCGGCTCAAGATTCTCACAGAGCAGTGAAAGATTCATCTGTTCTTCTCCGCAACCCATGATCTCGGCAAGCCGGCGGCGAACATCATCACGCCGTAATTCGATCCTTTCATGGATCTGGCTTTCATCGTGTATTGCTTCGAGAAGATCACGGAGAAAGGTCTCGTCCCTTTTGATCACTGCTTCACGCAACTGATCCATACGCCCCAGCATCACACCGACATGCTCGATGTCTTCATCCAGCACTACCAGCAATTCCTCAACAAGATTCTTTAATTCAATATCCATAGATCTCATGCGCTTTCATCCAATCGATTCGTATTAGCTCCCAAACCCTGCTCGGCGACATTACCCATAGTTTGACTTTTTGCGCCCGGCATTTGCTCATATATCTTCTCCCAAAGGCCAAACCCTCCCTGATCGGCAAGTGCATCCGACATAAACGACCAGTACATACTCTTGATCTGTTTCGAAGAAGAATCCTCAAGGTCCGATTCAGGGATGGTATCCTTCATCTTCTCCAGAATCTGATGTAGAAAAACCCCCTCGAAATTACGCGCGACTTCTTTGCGTTTTTCGTCCTCCATGTCAATGCCTTCTGACTGGAGCATCTCGCCGAGATTCTTAATACCGCCGCCAGCGACTGGCTGACTAAATGATATATTGTCAATGTTCATTTTCTGTAACCCATTACTATTACATTATTTCGATTCTTGCCTGTAAGGCACCGGCGACTTTCAACATGTTAAATATAGCGATCAAGTCTCGCGGCGTTGCGCCTATGGCGTTAAGATACTTGGCCAGTTCCGTAACGGTAACAACTTCGGGCAAAGTGATAAGATACCCTTCCTCTTCTTCGACAGAGACCGACGAACTATCAATGACCTCCGTTTGTGCAGCATCTGAAAACGCCTGAAAAGGCTGGGAGACGAGCTGCTGTTCCTTTATCTTGACAACAAGGCTGCCCTGAGCCACTGCGGTTTCGGTAATTGCTACATTCCCCCCCACAACTATCGTACCTGTTCGCTCGTTAATGACTACTATCGCCGGGACATCCACCTCAACATTGGGGCTTCTTATCGTGCCAAGGAAACGAGAAAGATTGATCTGTGTTATCTCGGCAGGAATTCTCACCCTGATCGTACCGGCATCTTCGACATAAACGGTGTCGGAATAAATGTTTTCTATGGCTGTGCGAATATTTTCAGCGGTCGAAAAGTCGCTGTTTCGCAAGAGCAGCGTAATGTATCTTTGCCCGCCGACAACTTCAATAAAGTCGGCTGTTTCCTCTTTTTCGACATAAGCACCGTTTGGGATGCGGCCAACCGTAGGGTGGTTCTTGGTCGCCTTACTGCCTGTATTGCCCTCGACCGTCCATGAAGCCGTCGAGATAGCCGCCGCTCTGGCGACGGCATATACATCGCCATTAAGAGCGCGAAGTTCGGTGGATATGAGTTGTCCGCCCTGAAGACTGGTAGCGTTGCCCAATGCCGAAACGTTAATATCGATCCGCGAACCGGCGCGATCCCACGGGCCAAGCTCTGCGGTCACATATACCTGTGCGATATTGCCCGATTTAAGTTCAGCCGGGTCGAAAGTGGTACCTCCGTTTCGCTGGAGCAAACTTGACAGCATCTGCGCAGAAGGCAGTGTATTGTCGCCTGTTCCATTGAGACCTATTACGAGACCGATGCCCTCAAGTGTATTACCGCGGACACCCTTGATCTCTACGATATCCTTAATACGCGCGGCGTTGCAAACTGAAACGCCAACGAGCAAAAATAAACTCAATATTGCCAAACGCGATTTCATGATTTATATCCGTAAATAAACTGTTAATAATATCGCTGCCAAATTTCAATTAAAACGGCCACAGACCGTCAAGTATCCTTGCAAGCCAACCAGGTCGATTATAATCCTCGGACAAACCCTTATTAAGAGTAACAAGCTTGAAATTTGCTATCTGATGACTCTGTACCGTATTAGCAAACGTAATATCTCTCGGACGGACAATGCCGCTTACCTGAACAGTTATCAGATCACGGGCAACATTGCGACTGCGCGTCCCGATAACGACGAGATTACCGTTAGGATGAACATCTTCAACAACGACGGTAATGCGATCTTCAATGCTTCGCTTTTCTTCGTAATCTGAAATGCTGTTATGCGATTTACTTGATTCGACTCCGAAATCGTCCGTTATGCCGGGTATATGCGGCAGATACTTAAACGGGCTGTGTTCAAAGAGCTTCTGGTCCGTAAAGCTTATCTCACGTTTTGCGGCGTTTTTTAAGTCTCTGCTGCTCTCGGTCTCGATATCGATCTCTTCCTTAATGATTATTGTAAGTATATCGCCAATCTGAAAGGCCTTGTCATCGGAGAGAAGTGGGCGTGAACCAGAGCGCTTGGCATATAAGGAACCGGCAAAACAATCACCTGCGGCAAAATGCATACATAACAGAAACGTTATCGCTATCTTTTTTGTGTTCATAATATGTAACCTCTCAGAAAATCGGTTCGATCGTACCGTCGGATTTAACTCTACCGACGATCACTCTTGCCGCGCGACCGTCGCCTACCTTCACTTTTACCAACTCACCGGTTCTTGCATCTGCCTGAACCTGTCCGATATTTGAGATAGATATCCCGGGCGTTTCTATTTTTATCACCACTAACTGGTTACGCTTGAGGGTGATAGGTATCTCAATGTTACCTGTCATATTGCCGCCGACAATGCTGCCTTTCCTTATCAAACGTCTGGCAACCTGTCCGTATGGCGGTGACCATCCCATGGGAGCGACGGTATTAGCCATAAATGTCTCAATTTTCGTATTCCTGGAATTTATTGCCGCTCCCTTATTGATATCGGTTACCGCTACGGTCCTTTGTTGTTTGTATTTGATATTAAAGACAAGTTCATAACCGCCTGTTTCTACCCCGTCTTTGACAACGGCGACCCAGACCTTACCCCATGCTTTGGTTCCATAGCCGCTTTTCCTCGGTACGAGTTTAACCGAACTTGACCTGTCGGGCAGAACCCAGTCTCGGGGCATTCTGACAAGATTTATTTCATCTGCCAGGGAAATAGTAGCATCGGATTTAAGAAATGATCTTGCGACTTCGACAAAATATTCGCCGCTGATGATCTCTTCATCCCTTTTGACCGTAACTCTCTCGGAGCCGCTAAAAGAAACCGCCGAAGCCTTGATACCGCTCGAAGCCAATCTGCTCAATATCGTATTGCGGTCGATGATGATCTCCTGACCGGTTTTTGAGAATTTGCCAAGACTTGTACCGCTCGCCTTTTCGATCATCTTTTCATCGCCGCGCATAACAAAGATCGAGCCGGCTCCTATCGTCTCTTCGCTGACAATGATTTCACGAGGCAAATAGATACGCAGACCCTGCTGACCGGAAACGACCATCTTGCTGTGATCGTTGCTTTCACCAAAAGACGCACCACTTCCAGAAAGCAGCACAACAACTGCTATCGCAATGTTTCTCAAAATTCGTAAAGTAGATCGTTTAATCATTTTCATTACCATTTAACGTCAGGCACTATTACCGGATAAGTTGATTCAGTTTCCGCAGCATATTATCGCCGACCCTGATGGTACGCGAATTGATCTCATAACCGCGTTGGGCCGTAATGAGATTAACCAGTTCGTTGACCATCTGGACATTTGACTTTTCAAGATACTTCGACAGGATCGAACCGAAACCGTTCTCACCGGCGGTCCCGGAAGTGGCGGTTCCGCTTGCCTCTGTCGCTCTGTAAAGATTGCCCCCTTCGGAACTTAAACCCGCCGGATTGGTAAACCGGTAAAGCTCTAAGTTACCTATGGTAGAGCTTACACCGTTGACAAGTTCACTTACCGTTCCGTCGCCCCCGATATCGACACTTGTTGCTTCTGCCGAGATCGTTATACCCGGGCTTATGGCATATCCGCTTGCATTGACAAGCTGACCGTTGGAATCACGCTGCAAAGAACCGTCTCGGGTATAGCGTTTATCGCCATTTGGC
>DRGS01000076.1 GCA_011053245.1 Phycisphaerales bacterium | reverse complement strand
TTTTTATTGCATATCTAACCGTACCTTACTGGCTGGCTTTCAGGGCCTGGGCGAAGTCTGCTATTATGTCGTCTATGTGTTCTGTTCCTACTGAGACTCGGACGTAATCGGCTGTGACGCCAGCTTCGTTTTGCTCTTCTTCTGTTAACTGCTGGTGCGTCGTGGTCGCCGGATGAATCACAAGGGTCTTGCTGTCGAGGACATTTGCGAGGTGGCTTGCGAGTTTTACACTTTCAATGAATTTCTTGCCGGCTTCTTTGCCGCCTTTTATGCCGAATCCGAGGATCGCGCCCTGGCCATCCGGCAAATACTTCATCGCCCTTTCATAATCGGGATGCGAAGGCAGGCCGGGATAATTTACCCATGTGACTTCTGGCCGATCTTCGAGCCACTTTGCAACGGCGAGTGCGTTTTCGCAATGACGTGGAACTCGCAGATGTATTGTCTCAAGGCCCTGGATGAACAGGAACGAATTGAACGGTGATATACACCCGCCCATATCGCGGAGGAACTGGACCCTTGCCTTTATGATATAGGCGATAGGGCCAAGGGCTTCTACATATTGCAAGCCATGATAACTCGGGTCCGGTTCGGTCATTTCGGGGAACTTACCGTTCGTCCAGTCGAACTTACCGGAGTCAACGATGACGCCGCCGATGCTGGTTCCGTGGCCGCCGATAAACTTCGTACAGCTATGGACCACGATGTCGATACCGTGTTCAAAGGGGCGGAACAATATCGGTGAGGTAACTGTGTTATCGCATATTACAGGTATGCCATTATCGTGAGCGACTTTGGCTATTGCTTCATAGTCGAGCACATCGTTTTTGGGGTTGCCGATACTTTCAAAGTATATCGCTTTGGTATTGTCCTTGATCGCTTTTGCGAAATTCTGCGGATCACTCGGGTCAACAAAAGTAACGTCAATGCCGAGTTTGGGGAAGGTCTGGCTAAACAGGGTATAGGTTCCGCCGTAGAGCGAATTGGCTGATACGATGTGCTGGCCGGATCGGCAGATATTTAGAATGGCGGTGTTGATCGCTGCCATTCCGGAACTGAAAGCAAGGGCTCCGACGCCGCCTTCCATCGCGGCGATCCGCTTTTCGAAAACATCGGTGGTCGGGTTCATCAGCCGCGTATAGATATTGCCGAACTCTTTGAGCGCAAAGAGGTTGGCTGCGTGGTCGGTGTCCTTGAATACATAGCTGGACGTCTGGTAGATGGGTACCGCCCTGCTGAGAGTGTCCTGATCGACAACCTGTCCTGCGTGAAGAGCGAGTGTATTTAAGTGATAATTATTTTCCTGAGTCATAGTTTATATCCTTTCCTGTTTATCGTTGAAAACTTGTCGATTTTACAGCATGGGATTTTAGCGGAAACCGCTGTCGATGTCCACACTAAATATTGAAAAATATCCCTCTAATTGGACAATTTCGGGAAGATTGGAAGGTTCGACACGGCAAATATCAGCAAAACCGTCCTTGGTGAACCTGTACGGTTGGGTGTATATAACAGCGTATAGGTATTTTGGGTTAGGAATCTTTGCACATTCAATTCAGATTTTTCCTGCCTATGCGATATTTCAAAAAGTCTTACACTTTGCTCAAAAGATGTATCTGCAAGTATGGTTGGGTGGCAATAAATTATCGTGTAGGTATGCAATGTTTGTTTTTAACTTTTTTAACGGGAGAAGTAACATGGAAGCTTTAAGAGAGAGATTCGTCAAAGTATCAGCGGTAACGAGTTTGGTTGTGTTGTTTCTTTTGGCAGGCAATGCCTTTGGTTGGACGGCATATAACGATTGCGTCTATGATATAACTAAAGATCAGGCAGTGACCAATCCGAACGGACAAACCGTACACTATATCGCTGACAATGTCACGACATACGGTATAGGCAGTGGAAGTATCGTGGCGTCATCCGGGGAGTTGGTCGATTTTGTTACGGCTGCAGCGACCAGCGTAACGGCTACGCTAACTCAAAGCGGTGGTGTTATATGGCAGCCTAATATCAGCAGCAGTTGGACCGGCGGCTACGATACTGCACTGGGTACCGATGCGCGCAATACTTTCGGCGGGATCGCTGATATGACAGGCGTTACTTATTATGCCAATGCAGCCGGATGGTATGTGGATCTGACGTTTACAGGACTGGATGCAAGCAAAGAATACACATTTGCCACGAGTGCGGCCCGATGCAATAGCAGTTACGACGATCGCAACACCATCTATACGATCAGCGGTGCCGACACCTATACCAACGCAAGTACTACCGGTGTAACTGTCACATCACAAGCCGAGGTTTGGTTCAATACCGGCAACAATCACGATACAGGCTATGTTGCCAGGTGGACGGGTGTCACCGCATCGAACGGTACGTTTACTGTGCGGGCAACTCATCATCCCGATACCAGCATAAATAACGCCCAAAAAGCGTATGCTTTCGATGTGTTCATGCTTGAGGAAGAAGATGGACCGGTCGCAAGTGGCGCTCCGGTAACTTTCGTTGTGTGCGGTGACACGAGGGGCGGCGACAATGGCGTAAATACAACGATTCTCGCAGAGATAGTTGCGGCAACTATAGCCGAGGGCGTTGATTTCATTCTGCTGCCCGGTGATCTGGTTACCGGTTCAGGTACGCAGTCTGTCCTTGAGTCTCAACTGACTACATGGGTAAGCACCATGCAGCCATTATACGATGCGGGGATCGGTGTCTATCCTGTTCGCGGCAATCACGATGCCGGTAGTTTAGCGGCGTGGAACAGTGTTTTCTCGGGGGCGTATGCGCTGCCGTCAAACGGTCCGGCAGGCGAGGAGAATTTAACGTACTCCTTTACCTTCGACAATGTCTTTGTGGCTGCGACGGATCAGTATGTAAACCGTAATCGCGTTAATCAGACGTGGCTTGACGAGCAATTTGCGGCGAACACGCAGCCTCATGTATTTGTCTTCGGTCATGCGCCGGCGTTTAAGGTTGATCATAACGATTGTCTCGATGACTATCCTACCGAGAGGAATGCCTTCTGGGATAGCATTGTAAATGCGGGCGGACGCAGTTACTTTGCGGGTCACGATCATTTTTACGACCATGCCCGACTCGATGACATCGATGGCGACCCTGATAACGATGTCCATCAGTATATCGTCGGGACAGGCGGCGCTCCGATATATAGCGGTGGACCTTACGATGGTGATAATGGATCATGGACACCGCAGGGTATTAAGCATGAAGGTCAATACGGTTATGTTCTTGTGGAAGTCGACGGTCCCACCGCCACTCTTACCTGGAAACACAGAACCCAAGCGGGCGTTTATGAAACCGATACCGATACCTTCACCTACACTTTGCCGCCAACAATGGTATGTGAGGATTTTAATAGCGGTTTTGCTCTGGGCTCAAATGTTGGCAGCCATGCGGATTGGTATGACGGCAACAACGGTCCGGACGTTGCCAACGGAGCAGGTCCAGACGGTTCGCGTGGGCTTGAAGCGGCGAACAATGTCTTTACATGGACGGCTCATTCATTTGACTGGAGCGATCCAGCTCTGCTCAAAGTTGTTATTCAGATGGACTTTCAGACCAGTACAGGCGGTAATTTTGACGATGACCGCTGTGTATGGAACACAGACGGAGCCGGTGTCTCGTCTTCTAATCTCTTTGGCGCGCAACTCGACCATATTGACGGCGGGATAGTTACCTATTGGCGAAACAGCGGAGGAACGCGCATTCAGACACCGATCGTGAGTCTGCCCGGGACTAAGGCCAGCACATGGTACAGATTCCGCAATGAGATAACAAAGCTGACAGCTACGTCTGCGCGGCTGGACGTCAGCCTTGTCGAGCTTGATGCTCAGGGTTTTGAGATCGGCGTACCATATACCGGAACCGTTGCGGATACGAGTACATGGCCTGGCGGCGCACCGGATACGAAGTATTTTACCGCGCCTACAATGTACCCGGCATATAAGAATTACACCACCTCAGCCGGTAATGCCGATAACGCGTGTTTTGAGATGATCGCCGGGACGTTGACGACGTATATTATTTCCGGCAATATTGTGGATCTTGACGGTTTGCCTGTCGAAAGCGTTGATGTCTCGGCGAGCAATTCCGGCGGGTCGGATACTACCGACTCTAACGGCGATTATGCGCTTATCGTTAACGAAAACTGGTCGGGAACGGTTACGCCTGCAAAGGGCGGATACACGTTCGATCCGGCAAGCGCAAGCTATACAACTGTTATCGCCGATCAGACGGGTCAGAATTGTGTGGCCAGCGAGGTAGCCGCAGGGCCTGCTGAATGGACGGCATATAACGATTGCGTCTATGACGTAACACTGGACCAAAGCGTAACAAATCCGATCGGTCAATCCGTACACTACATCGCCGACAACGTTACAATATATAATATTGGCAGTGGCAGCAACCCGGGTCCGGGTCCGTCATCGGGAGAGCTTGTCGATTTTGCTACGGGTACGCCGACCGGTGTAACGGCTACGCTGACCCAAAGCGGCGGTGTTCAATGGCAGCCGGATGTCAGCAGCAATTGGTTCGGCGGCTATGATACGGCATTGGGTACCGATGCTCGCAATACCTTCGGCGGGATCGCTGATATGACGGGCGTTACTTATTATGGCGGTTCGGCTGGATGGTATGTGGACCTGACGTTCGCCGGATTGGACGCAAATAAAGCATACACCTTTGCTACCAGTGCGGCTCGATGTAATCCCGCTTATACCGACCGAGGCAGCGTCTTCACTATCAGCGGCGCCGACACCTATACCAACGCGAGTACATTGGGTGTAACCGTCACATCGGAAGCCGAAGTGTGGTTCAATGCCGGCGATAATTACAACGAAGGTTATGTTGCCAGATGGACAGGTATCACTGCATCGGATGGTACGTTTACCGTGCGAGCTACTCATCATTCCAGTGCAAACGACGGGCGTAAGGCTTACTCTTTCGATGTGTTCATGCTCGCCCAGCAAGGAGGACCGGTCACAGGAGGTCCCCCGGTAACTTTCGCGGTGATAGGTGACTATGGCGACAATTCTTCAGATGAAGCGGCGGTTGCGACTATGGTCGACGGTTGGGGGGCCGACTTTGTAGTGACAACCGGCGATAACAGTTACGGCTCGACCCCTATCGACGACAATGTCGGTAAGTATTACAGTTCCTTTATAGGTAACTACACGGGATCATACGGACCAGGCGCGACGGTCAACAGCTTCTTCCCGTCATTAGGCAACCACGATTACAGCGACGGCGCAGGGGTCAACGCGTATCTGAATTACTTTACACTTCCCGGCAACGGCGTTGCCAGCAGCAATACATCCGGCAACGAAAGGTATTATGATGCCATCGTGGGCCCGGTGCATGTTTTCGCTATCAACTGTGTCAATCAGGAACCTGACGGTACTTCAGCGACTTCAACGCAGGCACAATGGCTACAGGCACAGTTAGCCGCATCGACATCTCCTTGGAAAATTGTGATCGAGCATTATCCACCCTATTCATCATCCAGCTCTCACGGGCCGACGCCGGGTATGCAGTGGCCATATAAGGAATGGGGCGCGACAGCTGTTTTTTCGGGGCATGATCATACATACGAACGGATCGACAAGGACGGGATGCTCTACTTTGTATGCGGCCATAGCGGAAGGAGTTTATACGGACTCGGAACGCTCGATCCGGACAGTAAGATGTTTTATAACTCTAACTATGGAGCGATGCTGGTAAAAGCGACCAATACAAGCATCAAGTTCGAATCCTGGTCCGTTACCGGCGGCGGAACGCTGGTTGATTCCGATGAGATCGTCAAACCTGCATCGGTCGTTTTCACAGCGTATAACGACCTTGCATGGGCAAGCGGACAGCTTGAAGGCAATACAACAAAGATTTCCTCACCCAATGGCGGGACAGGCCTGCCAACTTCCGGCAAGCTTGTCAACTTTGACACAGGCGACGAAACGAACATTACACTTAGCATAACCGGGGGCAACTACAATGCTGGATCTACCCAGAGCGGAAACGGCCCTGATCCTGCTTCAGGGACAGAGGCGTATGACATATTTAATGGCAAGGTAAGCAGTCAGGGGCATATTTCATATCAACAGACGGCGCCGCCTGCGGGCAATCTTGTCCTGACGTTAACGGGCATGAACTCCGCCAATGCGTATAACATCGTACTGTACGGCCACCGTGATGATTACACATGGGACAGGGCATCGCTGATGACGATCTCTGGCACCGATGCCTTTACGAATAACAGCTCGGTTGCTACTGACAATTTCGGTCAACCTCTTTTCTCCGGACCTACCGATGAATCGACGAGGATGCCCTCCGATAACGATAACGGGTATGTGACAAGATTTGACAATGTCGCAGCCGGAAGTGACGGAGAAATTGTACTTACGGTAAGCTTTGACGGTGATGCGGGCAGCTTATACAAGGGTAAATACGCAAGCGCACTGATGGTTCAGGAACTTGGCGATGCTCCGCCGCCACCGCCTGCGCCTCCTGTAGAATTTGTAGCGTACAATGACATGAATCCGGTTAACAGCACTAATGCCGATAATGTCACTGAACACGACTACGAGGCAAGCGACGCCGCACTTATTGATTTCGCAACCGGGATCAAACTGGGCGTTACGATTACAGGGGCGACCGTAAACGGATACGATCTCAAGGATAGTGGTGGAAATTTCACTAACACAAATTCCGATGCGTACAAAGCGTTTAACGGTATCGTTGACGTAACAGGCTCATTCGAACTCGACGAACTTAATTGGGATAATATCATCAACTTTAACGATCTTGACCCAGACATGGAATACACGATAACATTAACGGCAAACAGGAACAATACAGACTACACCGGTGAGCGTTACACTCGTGTTACCATCGAAGGAGCCGACGCGTTTACGAATGCAAGCAGTACAGGTGTAACTGTAAATTCCGAAGACTCCGTAAGTTTCTCTATCGGCTATAACACGGTGAACGGCTATGTGGCGAAGTGGACCGGGATCAAGACAGGTCCAGACGGCAGCTTCTCTATTAAATCAGAATTTGACAATAGTTTCGGCGGAAGCAAGGGTTACGCCATGAGCGTATTCTGTCTGGAAGCGTTCGAACCTCCGCAGGGGCTTCCGGTGATGCAAGGTGACGATTGGTCATACTTTAAGGGAACCGAAGAGCCGCCTGCTGAGTGGCCCTTGGTTGACTTTGACGATTCTCAGTGGCTAACAGGACCTACCGGTATAGGATACGCAGACGGTGACGATGCTACCGTTCTCAGCGATATGCGGGACACTTATGTGAGCGTATATATGCGTAAGGTATTTACTGTTTCCGAGCCAAACAATATAACGAGGCTGCTGTTTTCGATGGACTACGATGACAGCTTCGTGGCATACCTTAACGGTGTCGAAGTCGCTCGTAGAAATATTACCAGTGCTCCGCCGACTTACGAGCCGCCGCCTCACGATCTGCCCGCTGACAGCGATCATGAAGCATCGTCGAGCAGTTCGAATCCTGTCGAATTTTTCCCGATCGATCCGAATCTGCTGGTAACAGGCAAAAATGTTCTGGCGATCCAGGGGCACAACAAGAGTTTGGGCAGTTCAGACTTTACGATGATACCCGAGTTGCAAGCGGTCGATTACGATTGGGTCGCGTTCGTCGATCTAAACTCTGCGGCACAGGTAAATGATAACACGCACCCGTTTGCGCTCGGTCTTGATCCGTGGGCTGCGGCGTTTACGACGACGGACTGGACACTTAAGGATTTTGATACGGGCAGCGATCTGCCTGTAACACTTTCGATAGCGATGGATATTCGTTACCCAACAAATAATAATGGCGGCAACTGCAATTTCAATACTGATTCCGACACGTTCTTCGGAGGGATCATTGATCTTCTCGGCGGAATGGAAATTGACCAGACCAATACTTTCCTTACCACAACATTTAAAAATCTTGACTCGGCGATGGAATATGAGGTAGTGGTAACATATAACCGTGATAACCCGCCATATACTGACCGTGTAAGCAAGTTCGAGATTGCAGATGCCGATACCTTCGTACAGGCAAGCAGCGACGGCGTCGTGGTCAATTCTGACAGTTCAGTGTCATTCTGCACCGGTTACAACACTGTAAACGGATATGTCGCAAGATGGACGGGCGTAACAACTTCAAGTGGGATCTTCTCGATAACGGCTACGCAGGACAAATCAAAGCCGGCATGGCAAGGCTCAAAGGCATATACTATGACAGCAGTGATGCTGAAACAAATTGGCCCCCACTCGCTTGAACCTGACACGACGGACCCGGTTATAAGCAACATCCTTGCGATACCCACAAGTACAAGCGCGACAATAACATGCACAACCGACGAATACACTACAAGCAGCGTTGAATACGGGCCAACCACCGCCTACGGAAATAGTGTAGATAACAATACGCGGTTAATGAATCACAGCGCCGACCTGATCGGTTTGCTGCCTGGCACCGAGTACCATTACCAGATCACATGCACTGACTATAGCGGCAACGATGCAGAAACCACTGACCAGACGTTTACGACGAGTGCGACGATCTACAGCGAGGATTTTCAAACTTATCAGGCAGGCAGCGATCCGCAGGGATGGTTCGATACCGGTTCGGGCAATAGTTTGCAGCAGGACGACAGTTTGTTTAAGACCCTTGCCGACAACAGCAATATGGCATTCGGCACGAGTTCGTCCGCTAAAAATATTCACTCTCACTATGTCGGAGGCCAAAGCTCTCAGTGGACCGATTACACCTATAGCGGCAGAATGATGATGAGCAGTTCCGGAGCAGGTATCGGCATTACGATCCTGTCTGACTATCCGAATTCCGATTCGTATTACCGGCTTCGAAGATACGCCAGCGGCGGGTTCAGCATCTCCGCGCATGGAACGAGCATAACTTCCGGAAATACCAATACGGGCGTGGTGCCTTCGGCTGGGACGTGGTACAGATTCGCGGTCAAGGTGAGCGATGCCGGGACGCATACCGAGATCGCCGCCAAGGTCTGGCAGGACGGTACAGCAGAACCGGCTAACTGGCAGGCGCAATGCTACGACGCGAACAGCGGGAGATTGACCAAAGGGACCATCGGCGTATGGACCATGTCATCGGGTACGAAATACTTCGACGATCTGGAAGTCGAGCCGGAAATAGCCGTTCCTGACACCACCCCGCCTGTCATCAGCAATATTCAGATCCTGCCGTCAAGCACCAGTGCCAATGTCAAATGCACAACAGACGAAGCCAGCAGCAGCAGCGTTGCTTTCGGTAAGACCATCGATTGTGATCTCGGAGTAATAGTAAATAGTTCCATGCTGACCTCTCACAGCGGCATGATAAACAATCTTGATCCCGATACCACATACTATTGCAAGATAACATGCACCGATGGCAGCAGCAATTCAGCTACGACTGATGTCCAGGAGTTTAGAACCACGTTAATACCTGTGATCACGACTTTGTACAGCGAAGATTTCAACGGCTACGCGCATCTCGACGAAGCTCCTGGATGGGTCGATACAAACAGCGGCAACAGTCTTACGCAAAATGATGGGCTGTTCAAGGTTCTGGCTGAAGATGGCAACCGGGCACTTGGAACCACCGCAACGGCGTCAAATATCCACTCCCATTACATCGCAGAACAAAGCTATGACTGGGCGGACTATACCTTCAGCGGTCGAATGATGATGACCAGTTCAGGTTCCGGTATCGGTGTGACGGTTCTGTCCGATTATGTCAATTCGGATTCGTATTACCGCTTGAGAAGATACGGCAGCAAAGATTTCCATATATCGCCGCATGGAACAAGCATAACCTCCGGCAATACGAATACCGGCGTTGTTCCGCAAGCCAATCTATGGTACAGATTTATAATTAAGGTTGAAGCGACCGACACGCATACCGAGATCAAAGCCAAAGTCTGGCTTGACGGCGCGGGCGAACCGCCGAACTGGCAGGTGGAATGTCAGGACGCAAGCGGCGGCAGATTGACTAATGGGACCATCGGTGTATGGAGCATGTCATCGGGAACAAAATACTTCGATGATCTGGAAGTTGAACCTGAGGTAGTCATATCCGATAACACCCCGCCTGCCATAACCAACGTCGCAGCCAGTCCGTCAGCTACGAACGCGCAGGTTACATGCACAACAGATGAACCGGCTACGAGCAGCGTTGCTTATGGATTATCGGATACCTACGGTATGACTGTGACCAATAGCACCAGGACGACCAATCACAGCGTCATGCTAACCGGCCTTACGCCTTTGACCCTGTACTACTACCAGATAACATGCACTGACAAAAGCGGCAACCCAGCCACAGCCACCGGTTCGACATTTACAACCACAGATGTGCCCTCGACGATATACAGCGAAGATTTCAACTCATATCAGGCAGGCCAAGATCCGCAGGGATGGGTCGATACGAACAGCGGCAACAGCCTGATCCAAAACGACAGCTTGTTCGAGGTTCAGCAGTCAAACGGCGATACAACATTCGGCACGGCTTCGTCCGGGAAAAATATTCACTCTCATTACCTTGATGGCCAAAGCTCTAACTGGACGAATTACCGGTTCCGCGGCAAAATGATGATCGCAAACGGCGGTACCGGCATCGGGGTTACGTTCCTGTCCGACTTCATTAATTCGGATTCCTATTACCGTCTGCGAAGATACGGATCGGGCAGTTTCCACATCTCACCGCACGGAACGAGCATAACCTCTGGTAATACGAATACCGGTGTGGTTCCGCTAGCCAATACCTGGTATGAATTCGTGATCGAGGTTAATGACACCGGAACGCAAACCGAGATCAGGGCGAAAGTCTGGCAAAGCGGTACCAGCGAACCTGGCAGCTGGCAGGTAGAGTGCTATGACGCAGGCAGCAACAGACTGACCAAGGGGACCATCGGTGTCTGGAGTATGTCCTCTGGAACAAAATATTTCGACGACCTGGAAATTGAGTAGTATTAAAATTGGTGTGTTTCAAGGCGGCATAAAGGCCTTAAGTCTTTATGTACAAAGGTGTTATCCACAAAGGAGGCCCGTGGGGTATTTTTAGAACCCCACGGGAGGTTTGTACGTATATCAGATATTCACCTTAACATCTCTTGACTTTTGGACGAAATTATTATAGTATTATGGTCATGATAAAAGATAAGTTACTAATATTGTTTATAGCCTTGATGTGCGTTAGCCCTGTAAGCAGTTCGTTTATGGTTATCTGCTATGGGAACGACGGTCATGTTAGCATAGAGTCCGCCGACCATGACCACTGCGATTGCCCCGGATCCGAGGCCCCTCTTAGCCACGAGCAGGAATCCAGCAACGGCTTGTCAAGCGACCACAGCCATTGCACAGATACCCTTGCAGCTTCGAGCATAGTTATTTCCGGCCTGAAAAAGCAGAGACTTGCCAAAGTCTTTGCACAGAACCTTTACCAGAAACCAATTTTCGCCCGCATCACAACTTCCTGCGAGCGTCTTTTTTCATCTAACACTGAATTTTCTTCCTTTTTCGCGCCACTGCGAACGATAATCATTCTGGCGTGATTCTGCGTCAACTCTCTGCTTAATTCTTCAAATGTTACCTTAGTGATGGTTCACCCACTTCGGTAATGTCCAGCTATATTTAAGTGTAAGGAATGATATTCATGTGGTATCGAAAATTTATGTATGTACTACTACCGGCGGCAACTTTGATGATGGGCTGTCAGGAACAAAACACAACCCAGATCAGTCAGAACAGAGTTCAAAATATCAGTGAAGCCGGTCCGGCATCTTCGGCTGGGGAGGCTTTTGAGCAGAGAATTGATCCCGTCGAGATCACCGAGCCTAACGGAGTATTAACATTAAGACAAGCGTTAGCTTTAACCGCGATGAACAATCCCGAACTAAAGGCGTTCTCGCTGGAAACCAGAGCGGCCCAGGCCAGACAATTACAAGCGGGCCTATGGCCGAATCCTGAAGTTGACATTGAAGTGGAAAATGTCGGCGGGACGGGGCCGCTCAGCGGGTTTGATGCAGCGCAAACAACCATTCAGTTAAGTCAGCTTATCGAACTCGGAAACAAATCTCAGAAACGTGAAAAAGTCGCTTCGTTTGAAACGCAATTAGCCGATCTGGACTATCAAAACAAAAGATTGGAAATTTTCAGCGAAGCGGCAAAAGCATTTGTCCTGACTTTGAAAGCCCAGGAAAAACTTCAACTCTCTGATGAACTGTTAGATCTCTCCGAGAAATCGTATGCAACCGTAGAAAAGAGGGTCGATGCCGGAAAGGATTCTCCGGTAGAAAAAACCAGGGCCTCTGTCGCTCTGGCAAATATCAAAATATCGCATAGTAAAACCCGGCGAAATCTCGAATATGCCAGAAAACAGTTGGCATCTTTCTGGGGACAGGACAAGCCTTTGTTCAAGCAAGCAGCAGGGGATTTAGACAGTATCAAACAATTGCCCCCATTGGAAAGTTTGATCGACCAATTGAAATTGACCCCTCAATACACACGCTGGGAAGCTGAGATCAAAAAGAGTCAGGCGACATTGGACCTGGAAAAGGCCAGAGCCAAAGGTGACATTACGCTTGGCGCTGGCCTGAAAAGATTCAATGATGTCGGTGACAACACCTTGGTCTTCGGCATTTCTATCCCTTTGCAAATCTCGGACAGGAATCAGGGAGCGAAACGGGCGGCTGTTTTCAATCTGGCCAAATCAAAGCACGAACAAAGGGCCGCGTGGTTGAAACTGCAAAATGAGTTTAACGAAACTTATCAGGAATTTATAAACTCATACAGCCAGGCGACATCTCTGAAAACCGAAGTTCTTCCCGGTGCGACTGATATGTTCAATGCTGCTACAAGAGCATACCGGGAAGGAAAAGTGGATTATTTAAATGTGCTTGACGCACAACGCACACTCTTTGGCGTCCGAAACGAATATATTGAAAGTCTGGCAGATTATCATATCGCAAGAACGGATATTGAGCGTCTGACAGGCAGCCAAAACGAAACTATAAACATTCGAGAAAGTGAGTAAATATGAAATCTAAAAAACTTATTATAATAATAGCAGTTGTTCTTGGCGTTTGCCTGTTGGGCTATGTAGCGACTCGAAACGCAAGCCACGATGAACATGAAGGCCACGATCACTCTGGGACATCTGGCAACCACGGTGAACCCCAGGCCCACGCTGAGCATGAAGGTCATGATGAAGATGAAGGCCACGCTGGGCATGAAGGCGAAGATGTTACGACCAAAGACGCCCATGCCATTATGGAAACCGAGCACGAACCACACGATACAGAGTTGGTTGTGCAGCTTTCCAAAGAGGACGCAAAAAGATTCGGCATTGAAGTTGGCACAGCAGGTGCAGGGAAACTTGACGTATATATTACTGTACCGGGCGAAATAACATTCAACACAAATAAACTGGCTCACCTGGTTCCGACGGTATCCGGGATCGTCCGTCAGGTTACCGGAAACATTGGAGATACCGTTACCGCCGGAGAAATTCTTACCTGGATCGAAAGCACAGAAGTTGGCGGCGCCAAACTGGATTATCTTAGCAAACTGTCCGAGATGTCCTGCTGTTCCATAGAACTGACTCGCGTTCAGGAAATTCACGACAATACCCTGAAGATGCTTGAAATTCTCAAGGATTCGCCTTCGTTGGAAGCTCTCCTGAAAACCAGCGACAGCGCAATGGGCATGAACCGAAGCCGACTTATTTCTTCCTACTCCGAATTCATCTTCGCTCGAGAAACACACTTAAGGGAAAAGGATCTTTACGAGAAGAAGATCACCAGCAAAGATGATTTTTTGAGAGCACAACTCGCTTTTAAGAAAACCGACGCCGAATATATCGCTACGAAAGACAGTATAGCGTTTGAAATTAAGCGAGACCTGCTCGAGGCAAAACAAACCCGGCAAATCCTGGAACTTCAAGTCCAGGCAGCCGAGCGACTTCTTTACCTCCACGGGCTGACTGCTAAAGACGTCAAGGACCTTTCGGCTCTGGCAAAGAACCAAAACTTTCTGGCAAAGGCAAAGGAGGAAGAAGAAGAATGTGACGACCCCAATTGTAAAGGATGCCAAGCCGAAGCAGCAGCGAAAAGACAGGAAAGCGGTGTCGCAGATATTTGGACCGCAAACGAGAAACTTGCATGGTATCCCATTCGCAGCCCCTTTAACGGTACGATTATCGAAAAACATATAGTGCTTGGCGAACTGGTCGGAACTGATTCGGCTGTCTATAGCGTTGCGGATTTGAGTTCGGTCTGGATTGACCTGCAAATCCACCAGAAGAACATAGATATGGTAAGAAAAGGTCAAAAGGTAGTAATTTCAAGCAAATCAAGCGTGCCGAAAACAAAAGGCATAATCGACTACGTCGAGCCTGTGATCGACAAAAAAACAAGAACATCGCTTGCAAGAGTTATCCTGGACAATACTTCGAGACGGTTTCGCCCGGGAACATTCATAACAGCCGAGATCCTGGTGGAAAACCGTAACGCCAAAATGGTGGTCTCCAAAGACACCCTTCAGGATGTCGATGATACAACCTGTGTATTTGTTCAGAGCGATCATGGCTTTGAAGCTCGTCCTGTTACTGTTGGCTGGTCCAATAAAAGCAAAGTGGAAATTATTTCCGGGCTAAGGGCCGGGGAAAAGGTAGTGACCAAAAACAGTTTTCGTCTAAAAGCAGAACTCGAAAAAGCAGTTGGTGGCGGCCACGCCGGACACGGACATTAAAGCTATAGGAGCATAGACATATGATCTCAAAACTTATTCATTTTTCACTTAAACACAAATTATTAGTAATTATGGTTTTTATCGGTGTCAGTGCAGCCGGGTTGTATTCCCTTTCAAAGCTGTCGATCGATGCTTTCCCCGATATCAGTCCGAATATGATCCAGGTCTTTGCTGAGCTTGAAGGTATGGCCGCCGAGGAAGTCGAGCAGTTTGTCACAAGGCCCGTCGAGGTGGCCATGAGGGGGATCCCGGACGTCAAAAAGATACGCTCTATCTCGTCGCTGGGGCTTTCAACGGTCAATATTTACTTCAAAGACGATGTCGACATTTACCTTGCCAGACAACTTGTCTCCGAAAGGCTTAAAGATGCACAGGCCGGACTTGCTGACGGGCTGAACATGCCTCATGGCCTCGAAATGGGCGCCATAATCAGCGGTATGGGTAAGGTATTAGCCTATTACTTAGAGGGTGACGATTATAGTACAACCGATCTTCGCACTATTCAGGAATGGGTCGTTAAACGTGACATTCAGACGGTATCCGGTGTGGCTAAGGTTATCAGTCAGGGCGGTCATGTCATGCAGTATCAGATAAAGGTTCACCCTGACCGGCTCCTTGAGTATGATCTGACGCTCGACGATATCAATTCGGCAGTTCGCAACAATAACCGCAACCTTGGCGCAGGCATTATTGAGAGAGGTTCCGAAGAACTGATCGTTCGAAGCCTCGGGTTGGTGGGTTCACTCAGTGACATTGAAAACACGGTTATTCGCACACGTCAAAACAACCCGGTTTACATCAAGGATGTCGCTACCGTAGAATTCGGCGATGCATTCAGGCGAGGGGTTTCTTTTGTTAATGGTGATAAAGAAGTTGTGATGGGCACCGTGTATAAACTCCATGGAGCCAATTCTTTCGAGGTGATAGAACGCCTGAAAGAACGAATTGTTGAGATATCAGCAACGCTTCCGGAAGGGGTCAGGATCGTGCCGTGGTACGATCAATCCTCACTTGTAAAGAACAGCATAAACACCGTAAAGGGCGCACTTGGTCTGGGCCTGGTCCTTGTATGTGTTGTTTCGTTTTTATTCCTTGGTCATCTGCGCAACGCCCTGGTGGTTGTCTGTTCACTGCCGTTTTCCATGTTGTTTGCGTTTATTCTAATGTACCGCAATGGAATGCCGGGCGATCTGATATCCTTTGGCGGGCTTGCGATCGCACTTGGAATGATCGTGGACGCAACCATCATAATGGTAGAAAAGATCCATTCAACTGTCTACGAAACCGATGTAAAGTCTATTAGTGAAACGATCCTGTCATCTGCTAAAGAAGTCGGTCAGCCGATATTTTTCGCTTCCGCTATCATCATAATCGTATTCATCCCTATATTTACGCTTGGCGAAGTAGAGGGCAAGATGTTCAGGCCGCTGGCATTTGCGGTTTCGACAACAATAATTGGTTCGCTTATCTACGCTTTACTAATAGCTCCGGTGTTCTACAAGCTTCTTCACAAGAAAAAAACTTCCCGCATGAAACATCTGGGCATTTATTCAGCCTTTCTGGAACGCTATAAAAAGGTACTGCTGTATTTCCTTCATCATCGACAGATGATTATTTACGCAATGATCATCATGGTCGTTCTTGGCGGTTTGGCTTTTATTGGACTCGGACGTGAGTTTATGCCTACGCTTCAGGAAGGGACCGTTCAGGTTCTGGCATACATGAACCCCAACATATCTCTGAAGGAGATCGGCGAAACTTCAAAAGAAATAGTAGCCGACATTATGAAATTTCCAGAGGTTGAACAGGCCATCACCGATATTGGTTTTGGAGAGGTCGGTCCGCACATGCATCATACAAATTATGCCTGCATCACAGTCACACTGAAACCTAAAGATCAGTGGGTTAACGCGAAAACGCAGGAAGAATTAGTTGCTCAGTTTGATGATCGTATTGGCAACTACCCCGGTGTCAATATCAGTTTTTCTCAGCCGATCAAGCATGAGATCGATGGATTGGTAGGCGGAGCCGGAGCTGCTGTAGTTGCCAAGCTCTTCGGTCATGATATGGATACGCTTCTGGATAAAGCTGCCGAAATACAGGATGTCCTTTCTCTGATCGAGGGAGCAGCAGACCTCAGGACCGAACAGGTCGGCGGTCAAACCCAGCTTCAGGTCAGCATGAACAGGGAGCAAATTGCACGGCATGGTTTGAGTAATTCGGAAATACAGGAGACGATCAACAGTGCGATTGCGGGTAAAGAAGTCGGAAAGGTTTTTGATGACGAAAAAATATTCGGTATTACCGTTAGATTTGTCGAAGACTACCGAAACGATATCGATTCGGTCAAAAACCTGCTTATTCAAACGCCGCAGGGATATAATGTCCCGCTCGAAGAACTGACGGATATTGTAGATGTTACAGGCTTAAGGCAAATAAGTCGTGAGGATACGCGGCGATACATTTCGGTACAGTGCAATGTGCGCGGCAGAGATGTCGGAGGCTTTGTCAGCCAGGCCCAGAAGATGGTAGCCGAGAGCGTAACCCTTCCTGCCGGATACAGGCTTGCCTGGGGCGGTCAGTTCGAATTGCAAGAGGCAGCTAACAAACGGCTTGGGCTGGTTATTCCGATCACTCTGTTATTGGTGATCGTAATGCTCTATAGCCTGTTCAACTCGTTCAAAAATGTGTTCTTGATCTTGCTCAACATTCCGCTTGCTTTAGTTGGCGGAGTATTTGGCCTTGCTCTTTTTGGCGAAAATATAAGTATCCCATCGTCTATCGGCTTCATCGCGCTTTTCGGAATAGCCCTGACAGACGGTTTGGTATTGATCTCGCGATTCGAGTATCTCAGGAAGGATGGCATGGAATTGCATGAGGCAATAGTCAATGGTTGTTTGTCAAAGCTAAGGCCGGTATTGATGACCACGATAACTACGGCTTTGGGATTGCTGCCGCTGATAATGGCTACCGGTACCGGTTCGGAAGTGCAGAGACCGCTGTCGATCGTCGTGGTAGGCGGGCTGGTATCTTCGACCATATTAACGCTGATAGTTATACCAACACTTTATGAACGGATGAACGCAAAAACTGCATGAGAAAGAGTAAATTGAGTCGTCTTATACCCGTTACAATAAATAAGTGCGCTTTATGCGTGGTCTAATCTTTTATTAGACAATAAATTACCTATTTTTCAACGCGAACTTAAAAAATACCATTGGTATTACTCAGGCAGATGTCGGGTCCGGCAGGTGGACTCTAAATATATTATGTAACAGGCTCGTAAATATGAAATCACAGTTTAGTAAAGGAAACAAACATGAAGAAGCTAAGAATTATTATTGCGATTGTTATTATTGGAACATTATTCTATGCCGGTTGCAGCAAAAAAGATACGGACATGGGCAACTCAAATGAAACGCAACAGGAACATAGCGAGCATGATGGGCACAATCATTAAGACAGAAAGATTAACCTTGTTTGTGATACCGGCATTCTATTCGTGGTTCGCAATGAAGCTGGATATTGAAGAGTAATGCCCACTGACAGGCGCAATTCGGCAAGGCGGTGATGGGATTTGAACCCATGAATAACGGTTTTATGGCCCATTTCGCAAAAAACACAACCAACCGGAGAACAAGGCTCGGTGAGGGTAAACAAAAAAAAACCGCGATTTCTAATGAAAAACGCGGTTTTTTGGATAAAAATCACCAATGGGCCGGGCTGGATTCGAACCAGCGAAGGCTCACGCCAATGGGTTTACAGCCCATCCCCTTTAGCCACTCGGGCACCGACCCTTTCGGTAAGATAAGCAGTTTACACATAAAAACTGGAATTTCAAACAAAAAACCGATTGGTCGAAACAATTTTTGCATGGAAATTGATATTAACCGTGAAAGACACTGCAAAGAATATCTCGATTTGATATTATTGGGCCGGAACGTGCGTAACTTCGGCAATTTGGAAGTCATCGACAGGTTGGATCTCTACTTTGGGGATCGTAAAGCTGAAGCAGCATCCATTGCCTGGCTGACTGCTGCAGTTGAGTTTTCCACCGTGCATTTCGATTAGTTCCTTAGCAATGGTAAGGCCCAGCCCCGTGCCGTGTTCGCCGGGACCCAGCAGCATGTGTATCTGAACGAACCGATTGAATATCTTCTCTATGTCGTCCTTGCTGAGACCGGGACCATCGTCTTTTACAGAGATCGAAATCTCCTGAGGGCGATCTTCAAGCGAAACCTCAATATTACCATTTACAGGTATGAACTTGATGGCATTCCCAACGAGATTCGTCAATACCTGGATAATGCGGTCACGATCGGCGTTTACAAGCACCTCAACCTTGGCGGTATTTAATTTGATCTCAATATCCTTGGCCGATGCCAGAACCTGCAAAGACTTTACACTTTCGACCACCACCTGCTGCACGTCAATAGGCGTAAGGTCCAGCTTCATATTGCCCGACTCGATCTTCGAGATATCGAGGAAGTCGGATATGATCCGGGTAAGGCGGTCGATACTCGCATCTGCCGTCTTGAGACTTTCGTAGAGTTTGTGGCTAACCTTGCCCATTACTCCTGCCATAGCGTTCGATACGATATTCTTAAAAATACACAAAGGTGTTCGCAGTTCGTGCGAGACAGTAGAAACAAATTCACTCTTTAAACGGTCGTGCTCTTTAAGTATTTCGTTCGCTCGTATCAGTTTCAACTGGGCGTTCTTGACTTCTGTCATATCCCTCGCATATATGTTGATGTAATCATATTCGTCGACGATAGCAACGACCATCGAGTAGTACCGGTCCTTGCATTTTATTTCTATACAATCATCGGCACCCAAAGCTTTTATCTTTCTAACAAGATCGTTGATCTCATCAGGCAGATTCTGGTCGATTTCTCTGCCCCAAAGTTGAAGTAGCGGATCGGCCGCATTATTTGCATACATTATCCGGCCATCACTGCTGATTCTCAGGACAGGATTCGGATTTTCGCCGGGGAACTTCGCCAGGGATCTTACTTCATGTTCGGTCTTCCTGGTTTCTGTTATATCAAGCATAATACCGTCCCAGAGGGTATCGCCATCAGGAAGACGCTCAGGCCGCGCAAGGGTTTGGTACCATTTTTCCTGATCACTCAGCATGATCCTGCCACTCCATTCGCAGGGCGAAAGTTCTTCGGCGGACTCTGCGATATGACGGTAAAATTCGGCGCGGTCTTCAGGATGCATCTTACCGATAAGAAGGTGACTATCGTTTTTTATATCCTCCGGCTCGATACCGAAAAAATCTCTACAGGTGTCACTAAGAAAGACAAACTCCATATTACCCTGAGCCCTTAATACAAGCTGGAACACAAGACCGGGAACATTTGCGACCATTCGTTCGTACCGCTCCTCGCTATGAGCAAGAGCAGTCTGCATTTCTTTTCGCTCGGTTACGTCTTCAAGAATACCCTCGAACTTGTAAACCCTGCCCTTTTCATTACGTTGCGGGATGACGGTGTCACTGACCCATCTGACAGCACCGTCTTTTCTCCGTACAGTGAACTCTACCGGACCTACTTCCTTACCTTCGATTATACTGGCGATCCTGTCTTTTACCATCACCCTGTGTTCCGGAAGAACCATTGATATCCAAAGGGCATTGTCACTGACGAAGTCCTGAGGTGTGTATCCGGTAACTGCCAGACACCCCTGGCTGCGGTCGATCCTTGCAATCCTGTCCTTCTCGATATCGCAGGTGTATGTGTAACTGCTAACTGTCATGTGCCGTTTGTATTGCTCGACACCTTCCTCTATTGTCTGAGTGAGTACTTCATGGGGACACGGCTTTGTGAGAAATCGGAATATCCTTCCGGTATTTAACGCTTCGACCGCGACATCGAGATCAGCATAACCGGTAAGCATTACGCAGACGGTGTCAGGGCTTGCCTCTCTTACCTTTCGAAGAAATGTAAGACCGTCCATCCCATCCATATTCAGATCGGATACTACAACGGCAAAAGGACCGGAAACAAGCATACGTTCGAGACCGTCGGAACCGCCTAATGCTGTTTCAACCTCATACTTGTTGTGGAACTGACGTTTGAACCCGTTAAGGATGTTCTTTTCGTCGTCTACAAACAGGATTTTGGTTTTGTCATTTTCCGACATGTTCTAATTCCGCAAATTCGACAGGCAGGTGCAACCGGCACCAGGCCGACCATCTTTCACTAACGCCAAGCCTGTCAATATATTCGATATTTAAATCTGAAGAGTACCCGTCCCCGCATCCACTGCACAAGTAATGATCAATGACATTGGCCGTATAAACGGCGGAGATGACAGAGAACTGGTCATGGAAGTACATCCACGGCTCGTGATGGAAAGTCGCCGCTTCGATGATAGCGTTCGGCAAACCCCAGAGATCGAGAAGACATCCGCCAAGTTCGGCGTGCGAGATCTTCATCAGTTCCTTTTCGACCTGATAGAGAGGCGTCTGTGTTGCCCTCGACCTATCTATGGCCTCCCTGAATTCGTCAGGGAACTTCAGGACAAGTATTATCTTGCCCGCATCGTGAAGAATACCAGCCATAGTAGCCGCATCGGCTTCCTCGTTGCTTAAGTTCTGTGCTTTGCAAATAGCCTTTGCAAGGGCACCTACTCTTGCGCAGTGTTCCTGCAACGCGTCAACATGAAATTCTTTTATCTTATCCTCGGACAGATGGGCAAATACACCCTGCGTAAGCATCAACGCTTCGACAGCCTTTAAGCCAAGGTAAGACACCGCGTGGATGGGATCGACGATCTTGGAATTCTTGCTCGCAAAAGATGAATTCACAAGCTGAAGTATCTTTGCCGACATTCCTATGTCATTGGCGATGAGTTTACCGACTCTTCGCGGGCTGCAATCTTCGGTATTGAGCATATCGAGAACGTCATTGAAAGCCTTCGGCATAACTGGAAGTGAACGCAGCGACGAAAGCACAGAAGCCGCTTCCTTCGACCGTATCCTGTCATTGAGAGCAAACGCACGCGCAACCATAGTCTTCAACTGGTCGGCATGGCACGGCTTTGTAACAAACTGATGCACGCATCGCAGTGTCCTGCCGCGGTGAAGTTGATCGGAATAGCTGCTCAGCATAAATCGTATCGTGTTGGGATACCGTTTCCGCACTTTTTCAAGCAGCTCAACACCGTCCATACCCGGCATCTGAAAATCCGAGATGATAACATCGTACTCGGTACTCTTCATAACTTCGAGTGCGTCGAGAGGTTTCGTTACAAATTCCATCTTCCACTGATCGCGCATGCTGTGCAGCATCCTTCGCAATCCGTCAAGAACATTACGGTCGTCATCAACAAAAAGTATACGTCTTTTTTCACTCATTTTTCTGGTAACTCTTCTGATTCTATGGGCAAACATATTCTGAACGTGGTACCCTTGCCCACCTCGGTATCAAGTTCAATATCACCATTATGCTTTTCGAGTATTATCGATCTGGCAAACGCAAGACCCTGGCCCGTGCCCTTACCCGTTTCCTTAGTGGTGAAAAACGGTTCAAATATCTTCTCACGGACATCGTCGGCAATGCCAGCTCCGGTATCGGAAATTGAAATGATCACTCTACCCCCTTCGCTGCTGGTTGTTACCGTAATGACACCTCGCTGGTCGGTGCCTTTCTCGATAACATCGTCAATACTGTGAGCGGCATTTATCAACAGGTTCATACACACCTGACTGATCTCATCCATACTGCACATCACCATCGGAAGATTGGGATCGAAATTCGTTTTAACTTCGGCAACATATTTCAATTCGTTCCTCAGGATGACGATCGTACTTTCCATCGCTTTGTTAATATCCGCCAGCGACTTACTTCGGTCGTCGATATGCGAAAAATCACGCATAGCCGTAACAATACCCAGCACCCTGTTCATCCCCTCAAGACTTTGTTCCAGAGCTTTCGGTATTTCATCGGTCAGAAAATCAATATCAGCTTCGGCTTCGGCTTCTATGACCGGCTTAAAGTCATCTGCGGAAAGCGTTTCAGAAGATCCCACCGCCCTGTCCCTGAGTGCGGTATACATATCCCTCAGCGAAAAGACCTGCTTCAAAGAATCCGTCAGGAAATGAATATTATCGCTTATAAATTGGATCGGTGTGTTTATCTCATGAGAAATCCCCGCTCCGAGTTTTCCAAGCGTCTGGAACATCTGGTTCTTTTCAAGCTCATCCTGAATCATCTTGCGTTCGGTTATATCCATGATCATACCGTCAACACCGACGACCTGACCCTTGTCATCGAAGACCGGATGGACGCGATCAAGAATTTCTTTGGTCATTTCGTCCTTTGTATTTATCCGGTATTCCACTGAGCAGGGCTTACCGGTTTTTTGACATCTCTCAAAGGTCTTGTTGTATCGCGAAATATCTTTCGGCTCGATAATATCCGACCACCCACTAATGAGTTCGTCAACTCCATAGCCGGTAAGATCGGTGGCATTAGTGGTAAAAAACACGATTCGCGGATCAGGCGTTAGCGTAGCCGAATAGAGAACCTCCGGAACATTATTAGCTAACCGTTCAAGGTCCTGCGATGAAAACTTTTTTGCATTGTCTTGTGCCTGTTCCATTGTACTCCGTCTAATTTTAGTGTCATTCCCGCTTTCATTGTCATTCCCGCGCAGGCGGGAACATTCTATTATTCACCCCGCATCAAGCCAAAACAGCCTGTTGACAGGGCACACTCCACACAGAAACTGCGCTGCGTACTCACATTTTCGGCGTTTTCAGGGGAGGGATTAACTGACGAATCGCAAAAACACACTTTTTTGAGGTTATGAGTAATAAAGAGGATGCTCGGCTGTCAAAGTGAAAAAATTATGAAAAAATGCTACTTACAAACGATATATATTGCCGTAACTACTGCCAAAACAAGCGATTACATTAATTCAAAAAAAATCTCATTTTTTTGTTGCAAAGAAGCCTTTCGTGGTGTATAGTGTATTAGGTAAGTAATACACTATACAAAGGATTGAAAAAATGTTACTTGAAATTGATTCACACAGCGGAGTTCCGATATATCGCCAGATAATCGCCCAGATACGCACCCAGATCATGACCGGCGAACTCGCCCAGGACCAACAATTAGATACCGTCAGAGATCTGGCCAGACGTCTGAATGTCAATCCCATGACGATAAGCAAAGCCTATTCTTTCCTCGAAGCCGACCAACTCGTCACACGCAAACGCGGTATCGGCCTCTTCGTCGCCCGCATCCCCCAGGACCAAAAGGACATACTCAAGAAAGACATACTCGAAAGAGCCGTCGAAAAGGCCGCCGTCACCGCCGTACAACTCGATGTCAGCGAAGACCAAGCCGCACAGCTTTTAACGAAATTTCACAGGGCATTAAATGCCAGAAAGCAGGAGCAAAAATGAATGAAACTATAATTGAAATAACAGGCTTGAAAAAGCGATTCGGAAAGATCAAAGCAATTGACGGCATAGACCTTGCAGTAGAACCCGGCAGGATCATCGGCTTACTCGGCGCAAACGGCTCCGGTAAGAGTACCCTCTTGCGCCATATCATCGGGCTGTACCTTCCAGACAGCGGGACGTGTACAACTTTTGGCTGCGACGCCGAAAAGCTCGGCCCCGCCGAACTTGCACGCATCGGCTATGTCCATCAGGAAGGCGAACTCCTCGACTGGATGACGGTGCGGCAGTTGATACGCTATGTCAGCGCATACTATGAAAACTGGAGCGACGAGATCGAGCAGGAATACATCGACGACTTCGACATCCCCATTAAGTCGCGCGTTGGCTCGCTGTCACCGGGCCAGAGACAGAAGCTGGCGATACTATTAGCCATCGGCGCCCAGCCGGACCTTTTGATACTCGATGAACCCGCCGCCGGACTCGATCCTATCGCAAGGGGCCAGTTCCTCGATCTGCTCCTTAGCATCATTCAGGATCAGGGACGCACGATCATAATCTCATCGCACATCTTAAGCGACGTCGAAAAGATCATCGACCATACCCTCATCATGAAAGACGGCAGGCTCGTGCGTGATTGCACCTTTGACGACCTCCGCGAAGAATTCTGCCGCGTCCACATCACATCGCTAAACGGAGAGATTCCTACTGAATTGCCCTTTACCGGCATACTCGACACCAAACGCGACGGACGCAGAGCCGTACTTACCGTGCAATATCCTGATAAGGAGTACATCCAAAGCAAAGCCAAAGAACTAAACTGCCAGATCGAAACAGAACCCCTCTCACTCGAAGACATATACAAGATAGTCGTAAGCTAAAGGAAAAACAAAATGACCACATTACGAGCTAATTTTAAACATTTTTATCAATGTCGCGGCGTGTGGCTATGGTATCTGATACTGTTGGGCCAAACACAATTAATGCGCATGGCATACCAGAGCGGCAGGTACTTCTGCTTTCTGATATTAAGTATTGTCGCAGCGACGCTCGTGACCAATCTACAACAAGACATAATGGCCAAGCCTTTTTCATTCTGCATGCCCGGCCACAAAAAGGTATCAAGAAAAGTCATCATGATCGTCGGTGCCATCGTAAACGCCGTTTTGGGTATGGTGTTCCTTGCCCATCCCGATCTTGCATTACCAGACTCACTCCTTGTAGCGGTCGCCGCCGGCTTTGTGGGCATGGCGGTTTATCTCTTAGCTGTTAGGATAACCTTTAAAGTGACACATCAGTGGGGTGCATCTTATTTGATAAAGACATTATTAATGTTCTTATTATTGGGAGCCGGGATATATTACAAGTTTTTACAGGAGATGACAGTTGCTTATCCCCTTATCGTTATAGCGATAGGTTATGGAATATGCTGGCGACTGTGGCGATGGCTGGGTAAGGACTTATTGGCAAGAGAATTATGCGGCAAGCTCGCACCCGGAATGATGCCCGGCTGGAATATGCAAAAGACACAAAAAATACGCCGGACACAGATGCTGCGTAAAATGGGGGATGAAGTCACGGATTTGCAGAGCCGTTCAGAGAATTTATTTATTTCAAAGATGCAGGAACATAAATTCCTGAGTCGGAACAGGTACATCTGGGGCAGCTTATATGCCGATCTTGGATCATTTTTCCTTTACCTGAAACCGTCGGTACTGGTTGGCTGTATAGCTATGCTTTTATATTTTGGGTACTGGAACACGGGCAACTTCAACTTGAACCAAATAGTATTTCTGATCCCATGTATTGGGGCTATAAACATGAAACTGCCGACATGTCCATCTCTACTGCTGCCGGGAGGACGCCGTGAGATATTTACCGGCATATTGGCAGTGGCCTTTTTCAACACCATAATAGGCGGAATTGCTGTGATCCTGCTTGCAATTATATCAAATTTGGCAGAGCCGTTCTTGCCGCAAATACATATCAAAAATTTAACCCTTAGTTATCAGGCTATAGATATCAGCAAATTCTATCTTTTCCTGTTGATCATACCGATAGCTTTTTCATTGACAGTGATGATACGGCGACGGCTTGCATTAAGGATGATAATTGTAATCTTATTGATACAGGCGATTGTCTTCGGGCACATATTTAGCAGATTCTTAGAGATAACAATTCCGCCTGTAGCTATCCCCATAGCTATTGTCGCATGTTGGCTGATATTCGTAATGCTCGCATACAACTTCTGCATGAAAAAATGCCTCGTCAGCCAGACTAAAGGATAAGCTTGATGCCTGCGCCAAAACTCCAATTTCCAAGTCAACTGCATTCCTTTGTTTTTTAGGGGATCAAGCGAAGTAGTATTTAAAACAAAGAAATTCCACAACTTAAAACTAAAGTTTGTCCCAGCATGCTTTAAGCAGGGAACTAAACACTCAAAACGTAATCGCCTTTGCGGGATAAAAATCTGTGT
The DNA here is from genome assembly GCA_011053245.1 of Phycisphaerales bacterium. Next base: position 8,783 of record DRGS01000076.1, on the reverse strand, counting down.
AATCTGCGAAATCAGCGTTTAATATCTTTTTCTTTATTTCTCAAAAAATTCATTTGACTTTTAACTCTTAGCTTTGTATAATGTTCATCTAACAATAAAATACAATTTAATCTTTTCTTCCTGGCCTTCATGGACTTCATGGTAAAAAAATAAATCCGTGTTAATCCGTGAAATCCGTAGTTAAAAATGAAAAAAAACATTAAAAAACGCAAAAAAACGACCCTCTGGACTCGCGGGCATCTTCTCGCTTTTCCAGGGGATTCCTGTGTTTTTAAAAATACTTTTTCTGGGAAGCAAACCCAATTTCCCAACTCAGAGAATCACTGCAACCTCTTGCAGTGGATGTACTTACATCAATTTACATCACCAAACCCACAAAAAAAGCAAACCCAATCCAAAGCCAATCCAAACCCAATTTATTTGTCCTTCTACTCTACTTTCTACCGTTCTACTCTCTCGGGCCACCTGTCACGTCGAAGTTTCAACGAAGACGGAAAGGCCCGCAACCCAAAACAAACCCAAAACAAACCCAAAACAAACCCAAAACAAACCCAAAACAAACCCAATTTCGGAGGCTTATTTGCAGTTTTTTGGAAATTTTGAAAAAATGTCTTGACTTTTATCGGCAAATATGCTTTAATACCGTTACTTCTTAATGGGGAGGAGTGATGATACACCGTGGTTTTTTTGGAGAGAGCGTTTTATTAATATCTCCAAAGTTTTGATCGACGATTACTGATCGCAAAAAAAGCCACAAATTTAGACTTCGGCGGGAATACCGCCAGTGTAAAAAGTTTTCTAAGTGCGCGCTAAGTCTGCATTTAGAGGACGAATGTTGTCCCAGAGGGTGATACCTGTGGGGGGGAATGTTAGAAATTTTTAAGTTTCGTAATATGAGGGTATTATCGGAAAGGATGGCATGTACATGCCGGGTGTGAGGTATATATTACTGTTCATAGCCTGTTTGGCAGTATTCACCGCAGGCGCAAATGCTTCCATAATAGAGGAGTTGACACCTTACTATGATGAAACACCGGAGGTACAAACTTTCAACGATTTCTTCACCGAGACGCCAATCGCGGATATCCAAAGCAATGTCTATTATTATTCGTCAGAGGAATATCTCTATACATATCAAATAACCAGCAATCACGATCTGGACCTCGGCTTTGTCACGATGCAGATATATAATGTTTTCGGGGCAACAGACTACTGGAAGTATGATGATACCGGGGATTCAGAGGAAGTAAATCCGGCCGTTTGGGGGCCGTTTCCGTTTAGTTCTCCATCGCCGGATAGCTTTGACGGACACTTTAACGATCCGATAGCCAGTAGCGCTCAATCCGCACTTCTTTGGTTTGTCACCAGTGATGAACCTACGAATGCAGGCAAAGGGTCTCTTTTCGGCGTTTACAGGACCGCAGACGGGGATCCGTGGTCCGGTTTCTATGCAGAAGGGAATCTGATCACACCAGATCCGGTTCCGGAGCCTGCAACTTTTTTGTTGATTTCTATGGGAACATTTGCTATTATAGGGCGTAGGAGAGGAACCCAGGAGGGGGTTTAGGTAAATAAATTACGGTTTTTATGATTGGGAGGTTGATGACATGTTACAGTTGAGGCGGGTGATATTCGGTGGGGTTCTTCTGGCGGTTTTCCTTGTACAGCAAGCTGGTGCTACTTTGTTGCCGACCAGTTCCTGGACAGATGGCGAGAAATGGCAAGGCAGTTCATTTTATTCAGCAGATGAAACGTATGAGTTCCTCAAATTTGATGTGCGCGTAGATTACGCTGTTTACAAGACTAAGGAGTTTGATACAGATACCAATAAGTATGTAAATCGAGTTCTAGAAGATGAGCAGGCACTCGTGGACACCTTTCCTAAAGATATCGACGGTATTTATGAGTATGAGTATATTTATGCTTATCAGATCCTTACTCGCAATCAAAATACCATGTCGGTAGGCAGTTTCAGTTTGCTTGACGGTGACGACAACCTTATGGACGCATCCAGGTTTGGCGATGCCGGTGCAATAGAAGATGGCGATTTTGGCGAAGGCGGCATAGAGCCGTCAGATATTCTGGGCATTGGCATGTGGGAATTCGACGATCTGGCTTTTAAGAAAGGCGAAAATTCATGGTATCTTGTTTATGGCAGTGACGAAGCGCCGATTGTCGGTGATTTTAAAGTTGATAGTTATCAGGGTGGACCTGTTTCTCCACTATCCGACGAACCGTTCGAGTTAGAGCAAGCATTTCCTGCTCCGGAGCCTATGTCGATACTGCTTCTTGGAAGCGGATTCTTTGCGGTTCGTCGCAGGCGAAAGTCTGTTAGAGTTTAGTATTAAGTTTTATGGTGGTTGTGTGGGGGCACGATGAGAGTAGTAGTAAAGCAATTTATCGTTTGCAGGATGTTGCTGGCGGCAGCGGCACTTGCGGTCTGTGTGATCGCCCCGTATGGGTATTGCCAGAGCGACGATGGATATGCCCTTCTGATCCAGCAAAGCCCGCCTAACGGCGGAATCGTCACACCTGCTCTAGGTATTTATGACGCCGAGTTGGACGAACGCGTTACCATCACAGCGATCCCAAGGCCGGGTTACCGTTTTATGATCTGGCTTGGCGATGTAGATGACCCCACCAGTAATGTTACAACCGTATCCGCTGACAGCCCGAAGATGGTTATCGCCATTTTTGAACGGTCGGAATTTGAACCGAGAGCCGAAGCGGAATACGTAGATAACGGTTTTGAATTCGGCGGCGGCGGCAGTGGCGGCGGCAGAAGAAGAGGTTCGCATCCCTTCGGCGGTGGTGGTGGTGGAGGTGTGCCGGGTGCATGGCCGACCTGGCCCGATTGGGATTGGCCCACAGATGACGATGACGATGACGATGAAACTGAAACCGATTTTCCAGTTCCTGGTGATAGCGATGACGATGGTGGTTTTCCGGTTCCCGGTGATGGTGATGATGATGGTTTTCCGGTTCCTGGTGATGGTGATGATGATGGTTTGCCAGTACCCGATGAACCGATACCGGAACCGGCGACAATAATGCTCTTCGGTTTCGGAGCGGCATTTTTGAGACGTAAGAGACAAAAACGTATAGTCTAATTTATTTTGCAAGAGTTTTAAGAGGGGATGATCTGTAAAACAAAAAGTCTTGTTCAGCAAGCTGCCCGGTCCCCGGTATCTGCTTGCTGATTTGCCCGGCTTCTTGGAGGAGGTGTTGGGGCTATAGTCGAAAGCTCGGAAAGGGCTTTCGACTATTTTTTTTGCGTCTTCGCCAAACACTTCGGCGAAATAGACCTGAATTGGGTTTGCTTTGGGTTTCCGCCTTCGACGACGCAAGGATGATAAGACAAAAAGCCACTCAAAAAGATTATCCTATATTTCGGTCCTTGATTTTGATATTCTATTAGAAAAGAGGCTCAGCGGCGATCAAATGGAGAATTAGATGTCAGATATGCAAGAAGAACCCAAAAGATATGAATAATTATTCTGAAAGTGATAATAAAGCACTTGAGCAATTGGGTTTTGATCAATGGTTTCAAGATCAAAGCAAACGATATATAAAAGATAATTTTTCCATAGCCAGGATCGTTGAAGTAAATAGAAATAGTTATAAGGTCCGCGGCGGTCAGCATAATACAACCGCAAGATTATCCGGCAGGTTTGTGTTTAAGGTTAAAAATAAAATAGACTATCCAACAGTGGGCGATTGGGTCGTTATACAATGTACTAAACATAGATCTACAGCAAGTATCCGTAACATCTTACCCCGGAAATCATTATTGAAACGTAAGGATCCCGGAAGAGCTGTTGAGTTTCAATTGATCGCGGCAAATATCGACTACGCATTCGTCATTCAGTCTGTCGATGCGAACTTTGATCTAAATCGACTGGAACGGTATCTGGTCATGGTCAATGAAAGCGCGATCCAACCGATAGTCGTATTAAATAAAACGGACCTGATCTCAGACGATGAGCTTTCCAGGATCAATGCTAAGGTCGAACGATTTAACAGCAAATATCTGTTCTTGCCAATTAGTTGTGTGACCGGTGACGGGATAGAAACCTTACGAAATGAACTTAAACTAAACCAGACATACTGCCTTTTAGGGTCTTCAGGTGTCGGCAAGACTACACTGCTTAATACATTGATCGGTGAAGATCTATTTGCTGTCAATGAAGTTAGAGAAAAAGACGGCAAGGGCATGCATACCACTATCAGACGACATCTTATTCGTTTGGAATCGGGGTCCATATTCATCGACACTCCCGGGATGAGAGAACTCGGCAATTTTGCGATTGATGCCGGTTTAGAGGAAACTTTCAGTGAGATCGCTTCTTACGGCAGCCAATGCCATTTCAATGATTGCAGCCATACCCATGAAAAGAAGTGCGCCGTGATAGCCGCTGTCGAGCAGGGGATCATTAACGAAGATAGCTACAAAAACTTTATCAAGATCCAGGAAGAGTCCGCATTTTATGAGAAGTCCCTTCTGGATAAACAAAGGAAAGATAAAGCGTCCACTAAATTACATAAAAAGTTCATGAAAGCGTCGAGGAAAAAATAATCGCCTTGACTTTTGCGTACACCAAACTATAATGCCTATTCGTATTTACACTAAATTGTCCGTTTAACAGGAGCAGTACATTGGCAAAGAAAAAGACCGCGACATCTGGATACAAAAAGACACTATGCACAAAATGCACGGGCCTTTGCTGCCGCTATTTCGCGCTTCCGATAGAGACCCCGGAAGATTGGGGCGACTATGACGATATTCGCTGGTATCTTGCCCACGAGAATGTTACCGTATTCGTCGAAGAGGGTGACTGGTATCTAAACGTAATCAATAAGTGCCGCTACCTGTCCGAAAAGGATTATAAGTGCGGCAACTACGAAATTCGTCCCCGTATCTGCCGCGGGTATGAGACCGAGACCTGTGACCACATCAGCGACGATTACGACTACGATTACGAGATGAACTTTACCAGCGATACTCAGATGGAAGAGTACATGAAGATAAAGTTCGGGCCGAAAGTATTTGACAAACTCGAAAAGAAGAAGAAAACCAGGAAAAAAAAGAAAGCTAAAAAATGAAGATCCCCGCTGTAAAAGGCACACGTGATTTTTATCCGCCGCTGATGGCTCTGCGTAATTGCATCCTCGACGGCTGGAAAGAGGCATCGCTGCGCAATGGCTTTGCGGAATACGACGGGCCGATCTTCGAATATCTGAAAATGTACCAGGTCAAAAGCGGCGACGAAATAGCCGAGCAGTTGTTTAACTTTACCGACCGCGGCGACCGTAAGCTTGCGATACGACCGGAGATAACCCCTACGCTTGCAAGAATGGTGAATCAGCAGATAAATTCGCTGCCGAGACCGATCAAATGGTTTTCCCTGCCGCGTCTGTGTCGGGCCGAGCGACCGCAAAAGGGGCGTTTGCGTGAATTCTTCCAGTGGAACATCGATATAATCGGCGCAGATGACGTCATCGCAGACGCCGAGATCATATACACCGCTGTTGACTACCTTCGCTCGTTGGGCCTGACCGCAAACGATATTGTCGTACGTATTTCAAGTCGCTCAATGTTAGCGGCATTTTTAGAAGCTATCGGAATCCCGGAAGAAAAACTCGACGGTATCTACGCTATCCTTGACAAAAAAGCAAAGCTGCCGGAAGCTGCGTTCGATGAATTACTCGAAAAGCAATTGCCCGATGCTCAAAAACGCGATTACGTTTTGAAACTTATGGCTGCGGGGACTTTGGAAGAATTAAAAGGGATGGCGGCTGAATTAGGAAATGAAAAGCTTGATATTGCTAAAGAAACGAAATCTATCGTCGAGCTTGAAACGCTGTTCGGGTATTTTGAAACTATGGGCATCGCTGACTATTGCAAGTTCGATATAACTATCGTGCGCGGGCTTGCGTATTATACGGGACCGGTATATGAGATATATGATAAGTCGTGCGAATTGAGAGCGATAGCGGGCGGCGGGCGATATGACGATCTTTTGAAAATGTTCGGGGGGCCACAAGTTAGCGGAACCGGTTTGGGGATGGGCGATTGCGTATTGGGGATCCTGCTGGAAGAAAAGGGTCTGCTCAATGAAACAATAGCCCTTGAAAAACAAACACACCTGGATTATTTCGTGGCATATACGGACATGGAGCAACGCGATGCGGCGGTGAAGATCGCAGCGGCGTTGAGAGAGAAGGGCAAGAAAACGAGTTTCAGCTATAAGCCGCTGAATTTTAAGAAGCAGTTGAAACAGGCTTCGGCGGCCAATGCAGATGCCTGTGTTATCCTGGCGCTCGAATATCAGAATGTCAAAGAACTGATCATAAAAGACATGAAAGACGGAAGCCAAAAACAGGTTCCGGAAGAAAGTTTCCTTAAGAGCATTTAGAGTTTTTTTCATCAAACCAAAGGCCGCATTGGTCTGTCTGTAAGTTTTTGTCAAAAAAGTTTTTCTTCGCGAAATCCCCATAATCCGCGCCAGAAAGCGTATTATCAGGGGTAATAATAAAAAATCCCATTTTGGCGAAAAACCTTATTGCGACCCGATTTTTTTAGTGTAGGAATGTGTCAGTACGACGAATGAGGATTTTGTATGCCGAAGCAGAAGATACTTGAACTGCATGTACGAGACAGCGAGATACAGTTGCGAGCTGCCAATGCTGCGTTGCGCGAAAGCGAGCAGAAGTACCGCTCCATGGTCGAGATCATTCCCGACTGGGTTTGGCAGGTTGACCGGAACGGCATATACACTTACTCCAGCCCTAAGGTTAAGGATCTGTTAGGATATGAACCGGAAGAGATCATCGGCACGTCACCTTTTGACCTTCTACCCGAAGCCCAAGCCGAACACATGCGAGCGGTGTTCCATGATATCGTTGTCTCTCGTAGCCCGATCGAACGATTAGAGAATACTAATGTTCATAAGGACGGGCGACTTGTTGTGCTTGAGACCAGCGCAGTTGCGATCTATGACGAACACGGGGAGTTTGCAGGTTACCGTGGGATCGACAGAGATATCACCATACGCAAAGAAGCGGAGAATGCGCTAATAGAAAGCCAGCAACTTCTTGGCGCTCTTGTGGAAAATGTGCCCGGTGCCCTGTATAGTTGTGCGCTTGATCGGCATTGGACGATGTATTATCTAAGCGATATGATCGAAGATATAACCGGTTACGCAGCTTCTGATTTCATCAATAACCAGGAAAGGAGTTATGCCAGTATCATACACCCCGATGATCGGAAGATGGTCGAAGATGTTGTTCGGGAAGCGGTAGAGAAGAGAGAGGTGTTTAAACTCGAATATCGGGTGATACATAAAGACGGGCACATCGTCTGGGTTTTCGAACATGGGTGTGGATATTTCGATGCGGACGGTGAACTTGTCTGTTTGCATGGAGTAAACATCGATATTACGGAGCAGAAGCGAATGGTAGAGGTGTTGAATGAAAGCCGGCAGTCTCTTGCAGAGGCACAGCGTATTACTCATATCGGCAACTGGGATTGGAACTTGGCGAATGATAAGCTGACATGGTCGGATGAGATGTTTTCGATCTTTGGTATAGACCCCGAGGAGTTTACAGGAATCTATGACGATTTCATCAAAATCGTGCATCCGATGGACAGGGATTTTGCAAACAAAGAGATTGAGGCTGCGGCGGAGGGTCGCAAACCTCTTGATGCTCAGTTCCGTTTGCTGCTTAAAGACGGAACACTAAAATATATTGAGGCAAAGGGTAAGAGGTTCACTGATGAAAACGGACGAACCAGTCACATGATCGGTACGAACCAGGATATCACCGAACGAAAGCAAGCTGAGCAGCAAATCGAAACCTTATCCAGATTTCCAGGTGAAAACCCAAGCCCTGTACTTCGTGTAACGATAGAAGGAAAGTTGCTATACGCTAATGATGCAAGCAGCACAATTTTAAAAGAATGGGGTTCTGTGATCGGTCAGGGGGTTCCTGAGAAGTGGTGTAATTATATTAGAGAAGCTTTTGAATCAGAAAAACTAAAAAGATTTGAGATCCAACATCAGGGAAAAACACTTTCATTTATAATCACCCCTGTTATCGAGGCTGGTTATGCCAATCTTTATGGCAGAGATATCACCGAGCGTAGGAAGAGTGAAATTGAGCGTGAGCGTCTTATGGAGTCGCTTGCTGAAAAGAGCGACGAAATGGAACGGCTGCTGCGGATAGTAACGCATGACCTGAGGTCGCCGCTGGTGAATATTATAGGGTTTAGCAGTGAGCTTGAAAGCGACTGCCAGAAGATCGTAGAGGCACTGAACAGTATTCAGATGGATGAGCAGTTGAAAGAGAATATCTCCGAGATTGCCAACGAATATATCCCTGATTCGCTGAGTTTTATTACATCGAGTACGAAAAAGATGGACAGCCTTATTACATCTCTTAGCCAGTTATCGCAGTTGGGGCGGATCGAGCTTCATATCGAAACGATAAACATGGACGAGATGATAAGCGAGATCGTTAAGGCAACGCTTTATAAAGTTAAGCAGGAGGGTGTTTCGATCACTTCCGAACACCTTCCCGATTGCAAAGGCGATGACAAGCAGGTTAATCAGGTATTCGCAAATGTTATCGGTAACGCGATAAAGTATCTTGACCCTGTGAGGAAGGGCCAGATCAAGATCAGCGGTCAAATCGAGGGACCCATGAGCATTTACTGCGTTGAAGACAACGGTGTGGGTATCCCTGACAAACACAAGGACAAGGTGTTTGAGATATTTCACCGC
>DRGS01000075.1 GCA_011053245.1 Phycisphaerales bacterium | reverse complement strand
TGTTTGCAGTGAGGTTGGGGGTTATTCTGGTTTGTGTGTTTGGTTGTTTTTCTGCAAACATCGTCCTTAACATCGCAAACTCCTATGCCATACCAACCAAAAGCTAAGCTTGTTTATACCAATTGACTCGTTATGGACACATATTATACCAGAACCCGGACAGCAATCAACAGATTCCTTGTATGAATAGCTGATTGCACCCCCTAAAATCTTCCAAACGCGCTTGCACTATCTTGCTACGGACCAAAAAAATAAAAAAATTTTACTCCTTTTCTAACAACGACTTATCGTTTTCAACCCCCAAAAAAATCACCGATTTTTGCATCAAACGCGCAAGTTCGTGCAAAGTATAGAGGGGGTACGTTTTTTTGAAAGAGCACAAACATAATATGAAATATATACTTACAACAAAAAATCCGCGTAATCTGCGAAATCCGCGGATAAATATCTGTTTTAGTAGTTCTCTGTGGCCCTCTCTGTTCTCTGTGGCAAAGTTGTTAATATTAGTGCCTATTAGTGTCCATTCGTGGTTCCAGCGAATAAAAAACATGAAAAACAAAGTCAATTTCAACAGCGTAAAATTGACTGCAACCTCTTACAGTGAAAGGGCTTACAACGATTTATCCCCCAAAACCCAAAACGGAACAAAGCCAAACAAACCCAATTTAAAGCCAATTTCAAATACCATAAAACCCTCACTTTTTTCGGAAGAATCCGCAAATCCTCAAAACCTTTTTTTCGCAAAACGAACCCAATTTCAAGGAGTCAAAAGTGTCGCAAGTAACTGCTATAGAAAGGTTTACAATGCTTTACAATCAAAAGGAAACGAACCCAAACGAACCCAATTAAAGCCAATTAAACCCAATCCAAACCCAATCAAAGCCAATTTTCCTGCCGCTCTACTCTCCACTTTCTACCGTTCTACTCTCTCGGGCCAACGGCCCGCAGCCCAATTTCGGTTGACGTCAGGAGCAATTTCGGTTACTGTGATACCTCTTTCGAATTCTATACGAAAAGAATACAACCTAATATTAAGGAGCCCCTGTTATGTCTGAATACGCAACAGCGATAACAATAGCGTTTATACTCCTCTCAGCCCTCGTCGCCGCATTCATCAGAAGAACAAACCGCGACAAATGCCTCAAAGCTTTCGCACACGACATGGTAACTATCGAGGAGATCGACGGCGACATCTTCTACGGCAAGCTGAACGTCGAAAACACCGGCCTCGAACTCATCTACGAACAAGCCTTCACCAATGAAAACGCCCAGACCGAAAGCACCTACCTTACTTATAAAAGCGAATACCCGAAGATACAACTACTCGTCCGCTACCACGACCAGTTGACAGATGATGCAAAAATGGACAGGGATAAGGAACTGAAAGTAACATACCATCCGACCTTTTCCAAAAGGCTCACCCGAAAGATCGCCAATGTTTTCAAAACCATCCGCGATTCGATCATGGAAGTTGTTGACATGATGATGTCCCACGCCAAAAAGGCAACACCCGCAGGCGGTATGCTCACCTCCCAGGACAAATACGTCACCCGCATGAAAAAGGATCTCGCAGGTTCGGTCTCCGCTTCCTATGAACCGCTGCTCGAAAAGTATATCGGCAAGATCGTCACCCTCGAACTCATCAGGGGCGACAATGTATTGAAAATCTCAGGCATCCTCAAGGACTACACCGCTGCCTTCATAGAAATGCTCGACGTCGACTACAAAGCTTCCGAAGCCATAGTACCAAGAAAAGCGGACCTCATCATCCCACGCAAATGCGGGATCGTAAGATACCTCGGAGAATAAAATTTAGTTATACCGGTGCAGGAGCTGCATCGATTTTTGGTTGAGCATCTTCGATGAGCGTAAACCATCCCGGCAGCGGGTTGATCTCCTGGCGGCTAAAGTCAAAACCGTATATCACATCATCACCGTCGGTTTCGAACTCCGCAAACTTATTTTTCTCAAGGATCACCCGCATCCCCTCATTCTTCGCCCCCTTACAAAAACGCAATACAACTTTTTTAAAATTATTAGCACGAGCATAAGTAAGCACACTCGTAAGAACAAAATCTTCGACGCCCCTGCTCATAATGCGGCAACTAAATAAAAGCGTGTCGATCTCATAGATTTCGCCGTCATAGCGGCCTATGCAAACTCCGACAAGACCGTAATCGCCGAACTTATCCGAAACATGAACTACAAAAATATCATGGACGCCTCCGGCTCCCATAGCCAGCACCTCTTCTTTGGTGTAGCGTTTTATAGAAGTATTCAGTTGGTTCGTTCGCTGAATAAGCTCGGTCACACGGTTAACTTCAAAACGTTCGGCGCGTTTGAGCTTTATGTGGAAATCGCATTGCTTTAGAAAATCTTCACGCGAAAGCGTCTTCGACGTTTGCTGCCTTTTTTCTTCCTGAGCATAGTACTGGCTTCGCTTTTTGCTGTCACTTGTTACCATCTCCGGCTGAAGAGCCGGCAGATAGAGAAGTTGCTCGAATATATTTTCATCGGCGACACGGACATCCGGCAGCATTGTTTGCATTTGCTGGCGCTCGAATTCGTTATCGTCAATAAATATAAACGAATCGATTCCGATATTGAGTCTTTCCTGCACCCGCTTTAGCACCTGCCACTTATCGTCCCAGCTAAGTTCAAGACAAACCGGCTTGATACCGGCAAGGAACTGACCCATAAAACCGTTTACCTCGTCGGCAAGATAAGGATCATTCTTACTGATAAAGCCGATCATGATACCGCGGCTGTGCAGTACTCGCAAAATGTTCCATCGGAACCTTTCAACATCGGTCCTGACTTCGAGATTCTCAACGCCGACATCGCGAATAACACCGTTCCACATGGTATTGTCAAGATCGCATATAACGCATTTGACTTTTTCCGATCGCCGCAGCACATAATCTACCCAGTGTAAAAATTCCTCGGTGATGTGCGTTGCCGGATGCGCAATATGCTGATGCCATGGCGGATCGCAGCGTTTGAGATTGTTCCAGTAGCCGCTGATTGCGCATACATTCGTCAGGTTCATGAAATAAAAGTCGGCATGTTTTGCCGCCAGCTCTTCCATCGCCGTCACATATTTTCGCAGAAACTGAGATTCGTTATAAGTCTGCGGATCGGGTTTGAATCTATTCAGCAGATCGAGACGCGAATATGGAAAATACTGCAATATGATCGGAGCATCGGCAGGCGAAAGGGCCTCTATCATTTCTTCACACTGACTGACGGCTTCGGCGATCTGCCGATCTTGCTGATCCATTGAGGAGACCTGGCCGAACTGTATCATCTGCATGTATTTGCGAAGGGCGTCAACCTGGGAAATGATAACGACATCCGGATCGGCTTCGATGAGTTTGCTGGCGTATTCTTTTATGAAAAGATAGGAATCAGCCGCGCCGGAATCGGCGAAGGTATGGTAGAAATGGAACTCGCCGAATTTATCCGGATTGGCAGCAAGCTCTTCAATGAGATAGGAGAACTCACAACCTCCAATAAATGATAGCAATGGCGTCACAGGCTATATCCCTATACGATGACTGGTCAAAAAGAACGTTTTTATATAGATACACGAGGTTATTATCGGCATAACAGCCGGGGAAACTGAAGGTAAAACGCGCTACGGGGCCGAAAAAAGCGGGTAATTTTTAGATCACGATAGCCAGAAACAGCAGCAGGGCACTTATGATAGCGGCGGTATAGGTGATACGGGACCATTTTGCGTACCTGATGTAATCGGGGTGCTGATCCTCGAATTCGTGATAATATTCGTCGAGGTCCGAATCGTGCTTTGGTCGCAGACGGAACCAGACCCACAGGCGTCCGATGATAGCGGCAATGAAAACCGGCCCGGCAATGATAAGTAGTATCGAACTCATAACAAAGATAATACCACAGACGCAAATTCTGGCAAGCAATATTTAAACCGCTACCCATACTCTCGCACTATGCTAATACTCATATACCCTGTCATCGATCATCAGCCTGACCAGCGCAGCGTTGCCGAACTTATCAACCTTGATCTGAGCCTTTGCCTGTCGCTGATTTTTCCGCAGATCCTTTTCGATCACGCTGCGGTTCTCTTCGGGAATAAAATATGACTCGATGCCATAATTTATCCCGCGATAAGTCTTCTTGCCCTTTATAACAATGCAACCTTCGGCTATGTCCTGGGGCCACTTATCATGCATGGCCCCAGCCGACCATATGCCGTCTTCGCCTTCTTTAAGAACAACATATACATCGCCATTATATCTCTCCCTATTTCGCCGCTGCGGATCAAACCCTTCCGGACGCGATATCTCATAACTTAGAACGACATGATACCCGCTGAGAAAATCATACGGATCCACAGGAGCGGTTTTTATCGTTACCAGTTTGCCCGTAACCCTTGCATGGATATGTTTCGCCGGCACAACGGCAACGATCACAGCCTGCAGCAACACCGCCAATATGAAAAAACCTAATCGCTTATTCATCGCTAATTCTCCTTCTCTTGAGATATTTTTCGTACATTACACCGGCAACAATAACCCCCACCCCGCACATAACAAAGACAATAGCTTTGACTAACAAGCCCGTCTCATATTCGAACGACCGCCCAAGTACATAGGCTGCGGCCATAAGCACACCGCACCAGAACAAGCGTCTGTCCTCTAATATCCGAGCGCCCCAAAGAAGCACTGCCGCCAGAAACAGAAACAACATGTTTGCGATCACCATCAAAAACAGACTATGTGTCATCGCTGCCAACCAAATAATGATCGCTCCGCCGATAATCGGTATTGTCAGAAGTTTAAGCATCCTGCTATCTGCCATCCGCTTTATGCAAGTGGAACCATTGCAAGTGAGGCTACAAGCAGCACGATACCGGCGATCATGACGCTCAAGAAGTCCAGGAAGTCGCCGACTTTAGATAATGAAGTTATCTCATCTGCAAAAGCTACCTCCGCTGCGATCTGCCCAAATGAACAAAGATACAGGGCAAATGCGACGATCCCAACTCCAAACACAACTCCCGGCGGCATGAAATTGGCAACTCTCTCGCTTTTCCTGCAAACCACACCGCACACAAACGAAAATGCGCCCGCGATCAGCATTCCCTCAAACACCCCGAAAGCGCCCTCGGCCAGCGTCATCGGCAGGGATATCCCGACACAAACTACCGTCAAACCGAACAGAAACGCGCTTCGCCGCCAGTAAGCAAATCCTCCGAACACCGCGACCACAGCCAGCGGATACCACCATAAACTCTCGCTATTATACCACCAGTCATGCTGCCCGACAAACCACACGAACGAAGTAACGATAGCGATCACCGCATTCGGTACGCTCCCGACCGCATACGCCATCAAAGTAGCGCCGACCGCCCACATCAGGAACATACTGTTCCACTGCCCCTTGATGTGAAATATCTGGGCCATCAAACCGATATTGGCTCCGAAGATCAGCGTACCTAAAACGATAAGGGCATGACCGAGTTTTACGCTCTTGCCGCTTACCTGCCACAGATAGAAACCGGCTCCGTGACTCGCTAACATCGCGGCAAAGATAAGTGCGATCTTCGGAACTTTGTCGATCCCGCTCCAGTGATAAGCGACAAAGCTGATAACACCAACGCCCACTAACGTAACACCGACAAGGTATATCACCATGAGCAGCTTACTCATCGCTTCGCCCGCCAACCCGTCAAGGCCGTAATAACGCGAGATCGCCTCACTCTGGTCGTCATTGATAAGACCGTCACTCCGTAGAGTCGGCAACTCGCCCTTCAATTGTTTCCTGAATCGCAAATTTACCCGCTTCTTTTTCATAGCATCTCTCCAAATCTTTTTATGAATTTGAACTTTCGCGTTTGATCTCCATATCGAGACCGTAGATATATTTTTGGGTTCGGTAAACGACTATCACTATCAGCAGCCAGAAGCCGACAAAAGCGTAAACGAGTACCTTCTCGAACCAGCCGGTACCGTACAGGGGAATAGCAGTGTTGACAAGTATAAAATATAGTCGCATCTCTGTCGGCCCTGATCCAAGATAGGTGATCTTGAACTGATTGGTCGCACCAAAACCCAGAAACGCGTTGACCATCAGGCACCCCATCCCCAGCGACATGTACCACAGCAGTTTATTATTAACGCCGTCGAACAGATACGACCAGCCGATGAAAACAGAACACATAAAAACAAAGTCCAGAAAATGGTCCATATAAAATCCCCACTTGATCAGCCCCTCTTTTCGATCCCGTCCGATAGCGCCGTCAAAGCTATCGGTAAACCACTGCATAAATATCATCAGTGACGACGCCCAAAGCCAGTGCAGATTGCCGCCCGCTCCTGCCAGCCAGCCGAAGCCAACCACACCAACCGACCAGGCTATCGTCATCAAAGTCAAATGCTGCGAAGTCACCCACCTCGGAAACTTCGGCACAAGCCACAGAATAAACCGCTTTTCGGGCACCGACAACAAAGTCTTCATCGGAGCCTTTTTGTCACAACCATTTCCTACCTCTGCCATAGTACCATCTCCTGAATCCGTTATCTTCCATATCCGCAGCGTCCATCCCAATAGTTCATATATATACTATACACCAGGAAATCAACTTGTCAAATAAAAAATAAAATTTTATGAAAAAAAACCAAAACCCCCACAACAATCCTGAAAGGCCCGAATAACACCCAAAAAAAAAGCCCGAAGGGCGGCATGATGTAGCCTCGCCCGCAGGGCGTGGTATAGGGAAATGCAAAAAAACAACGAGCCCGCGCAGCCGGCGCCATAGGGAGCAACCTAAAACGGATGCCACCGCAAGCTTTTAATTCACCTTTTGTTTTTTTAGCTGTTCTATTGCGTCTTCAGTACATTTAATGTGTTTGTTAAAACGATCAGTTAGCTCCTGGCCTTCAAGCTTTTTTCCTCTCATATCCAGATAAATTCCAAAAGCTTCGATAGCTTTTTCGTTTTCTCCCATTTTCTTGAATGTATATGCTTTGAACTGCCATGCGTCTGCAACGGCCCATTCCGGAAATTTGTAATGTTCAATTACTTTCTGATAACACTGCATAGCCTCATCGTACTGCCCCAGGTGTGTGTGGCACCAACCAGCATAGTTGATCGCTTCGGGGGTATTTATGAAATCAGGATATGTTTCATAAAGCTCTTTCATGGCGGTGAGTGCTTCTTGCCAGTTCGGCGGTTCGATCGAATGGGCCTTTCTGTGCATGTCCCATCGTTTTTGACTTTCTTCACCTTTTATCAGTTTTGCGCCGGTTGCTTTTTCCAGGTCGAAGATGTCATCCGGGATTTCGGCATTATATTCTATTACTGTAATTCTTATCTGACCCTTTTTTTCCGCATCGGGATCCCACACTTTTGCGCTGACAAGAAGTTTTGTGACTACATCGAAGGAGGCTTCAAATGCCAGCCCTAAAGGTTTATATTTCCCGCTGATAACCGCAGTTACTGAGCCTGTTTGCGCATCAGTAACGGTAATTTCTTTCCAGTCGCTGGCGATCAATTTTGCTGCATGGAACAAGGTTGGAGCAAGCGGTGCGATCCATTCGGCACGGGCTACCATCTCTTGCCACATTTTCATTAGGTTTAATCTTCTCTCATGGTTAGCCAGATCTTCTATCTTACAGGTGTATATCTCTTTGCTTCCTTTTCGGTAGTGATAATAATCGCTGCCAATAATTACGCCGACAAGTTCATCCGATTCGGCATATGCACTGAAGGATTTCCAACTGTCAGCTTGCCGTTTGATTTTCAGCGTAAATATATTGGGCTTGCCACTGAATTCACAGTGCAGCGTTGCTGAATCAAGGTTAGCTATCGCTTCAATCGTTTGTTCTATCGCCCATGCAGGCGATGTCGCCCTGTCAAAAAACACAGCGAAAAGACCTATAGCGAGCACTACGGATGCAGCTACGGCCATGCGTTTAATTTTGCGGTGCGGCATCGTATTGCCGGCGTCCTGTTTGCACTGAACTTTTGCATCGTCCATGGCGCCGAATGCATCTTCAAGAATACGCTGATCTGTATCTTTGTTTGTTGTGATATTTGGCGGATTAGCTTTTACTTGTCTTTCTATGTTATCTGCTGGTTTCATTTTTCTACCTCGCTAACTAAAAGGGCCCGTAATTTATCAAGACCGTAACGGTATCTGCTTTGAATTGTGTTTATCGAAACGCCATGCATCTCAGCGATCTGGCGAAATCGCATTGCGTGGTGCAGGTGTAGTACGATCGTTTCACGTTGGTCGTATGGCAGTTCGCCAAGAGCATTGTGCATGCGTTTTGTCTCATCGGTTTGAATCGTCAGTGTTTCCGGAGTGGAGACGTCATAGTGTACATCAGGGATCGAATCAAGGCCGACATTGCCAGACGCTTTGGCTCGGTTTCTGTCACGGGCCTTATTGGCGATGCATGTTGACAGGTAGGACTTAAGCGAACCGGTAAGTCGAAACGTCCCTGCTGATTGTGCAAATGAAACAAAAACATCATGGAGCACATCTTCGGCGGCACTTGTATCTTTTAAAAGAGCGATAGCCAAAGCAAGGAGCTGATCCTTGTGAAACTCATATATACTGCGAAACGCTTCCTTGCTGCCACGATTAAATTTGTGTATTAGTAGCTTGTCTCTAAGCATCTATACTCCCGATGTTAATTCCCGGAAAATTACATCTCACTACTATAACGATTGAAGTGCTTGATTTAGTCTAAAAAAAAGAAAATCGGGAAATAGGGGACAAACGCCCCGTCAACCTTCTCCCTTATCAAGTCCACTTCCAATCAACAAAATCCCTCCCCCATTTTCTACATTAAACAACCGATTCAGTCAACAATTTCTTCATTTAAAACAGATTAATTCCAAATCCCTGTAAATCCGTATTTAAGACAGAAAATTCCATCACTAAAGACTAAACACTAAACACTCAAAACTCTATATTTTCTTCCAAACGCGCTTGCACTATCTTGCTACAGACCAAAAAAATAAAATTTTTTTACTCCTTTCCCAACAACAACTTACCGTTTTCAACCCCCAAAAAAATCACCGATTTTTGCATCAAACGCGCAAGTTCGTGCAAAGTATAGAGGGGGTATGTTTTTT
>DRGS01000074.1 GCA_011053245.1 Phycisphaerales bacterium | reverse complement strand
ATTCTCGACAGCAAGTCCATTATGCGTGGACTCGATGCTATGGGAATGGAGCCGGAGATACTCAAGCTCTTTCAGGACCAGATAGCGATGCCTCATGGTATCCTGCTTGTTACGGGCCCAACCGGTTCCGGTAAAAGCACAACACTCTACTCGGCGCTGAGCCAGATGGACAGCGACACGCTCAATGTTTCCACTGTTGAGGACCCCGTAGAATATAATCTCGAATTTTGCAATCAGGTCCAGGCCAACGAAAAAGTAGGATTGACATTTGCCGCTGCGTTAAGAAGCCTGCTTCGTCAGGATCCCGACATTATAATGATAGGTGAGATCAGGGACAATGAGACCGCACGCATAGCCGTCCAAGCCGCACTTACCGGCCATCTGGTGCTTTCGACCTTACATACCAATGACGCACCAAGCTCTGTATCCAGACTCGTAAATATCGGGATTGAGCCATATTTGATCGCCGCTTCGCTAAATGCGATCCTTGCCCAGAGGCTGGTAAGAAGAATATGCGAAAATTGCAAAGAAGAACATGACGTACCCGCCAAGATACGAAAATATGTCGAAGGATCTGCCGGAAAAGCAGGAAAGCTTTACCATGGTGCCGGATGTGACGAATGCAGAGGTAGCGGATACTCCGGCAGGGCGGGCATCTATGAACTTCTCATTATAGACGAAAAGTTCCGACAGATCATTAACAAGGACACCTCGGTAAACAGCATGAGGAACGCGTTTATAGAAAGCAAACAGCCCAGCCTCTTCGATGATGGCATGAAAAAGGTCAAACAGGGCATTACGACCGTTGAAGAGGTTCTCAGGGTAACCCAGGTTTACGGTCATGACGAAGATGAGATATTTGTCGAAGATATCGGCAGCGAAAAAAGATCAACTGCCAAAACAAAAAATACTGCTGCTAAAGCAAAGGCCTCTGCGAAAGATACCGAACCATCTGAGCCTGAAGAAAGTAGAGAGAACGAGAAAGAATAAATAACGGTTAAATGCCGATGCAAACAAACTATAAAAAACGACAGGAAAAAAAATGACAAATGTAAAATCAATGTTAGCTGAAGCGATAACTCATGGCGCTTCTGACGTTCACATAAATGTTTCCATGCCGCCCATCATGCGTATTAACACCCAGCTTGTCGCGATGGAACTGCCCCCTGTGACAGAGGAAGAAGCAAAGCAAATGCTCGCCGACATGGTCAACGAAGAAAAGATCGCAAAGTTCAAAGAAAAACGTGACCTTGACTTCTCCACACATATCGAAGATGGCAGCAGGTTCCGCGTAAACGCGCATTTTCAACGGGACAGTTTAGCACTTTCCTTCAGGATCATCCCCAGTAAAATACCCAAGTTGGAGAATTTGCATTTGCCTGAGATAGTAGGCGAACTTACCGATCTGCCAAGGGGACTCGTATTGGTCACAGGTCACACCGGCTCCGGCAAAAGTACTACCCTTGCGTCAATGGTCGGCGTCATTAACGCTTCAAAGAACGAACGTATTATCACGCTTGAAGATCCCGTCGAATATGCCATGAAAAATGAAATGTGCATGATAGAACAGCGGGAGGTCGGCGCAGACTGCGCCACGTTTGCCTCCGGTTTAAGGCATGCCCTGCGTCAGGATCCGGACATCATACTTGTCGGTGAAATGCGTGACCTTGAGACGACAAGTTCGACTATAACCGCCGCCGAAACCGGCCATCTCGTGTTCTCAACGCTTCATACTGTTAATGCTTCGCAGACCGTCGAACGTATAATCGACATTTACCCTGGAGGCCAGCAGAATCAGATTCGCGCCATGCTCTCCAATACATTACAAGCCGTTATTTCGCAGACACTTTTCAAAAGGATCGATCAGCCCGGAATGGTACCATGTACGGAAATTCTGCTTTGCACTTCAGCGGTTAGAAACTGTATTCGCGAAAATCGAATTTACGAAATACCAAACATTATCGAAACATCAAGACGCATGGGGATGAGGAGTATGGACTTCAGTATCTCCGAGCATTATTTCAACGGATATATCGACAGAGAAGAAGCCATTACCAGATCATCGAATCCGGCCAAAATGGAAAAACAGTTAACGCCCTCCGGAAAAGTAATTGCCGCTAAAGGCTAATTCAGAAAAAGCTGTCGCTCAGGAGATTAAAGCATGTCCATAATCGAACAAAAAGTTGCAAAAGTCGCTGAAAGCACAAATGACGATCAAAACCGCCGCGCTCAGTTTGCAAGCGGCGGAAAAGCAGCCGGTGCCGAAAAAAAAGAACTGTTCCGCTTTGAAGGTCCCCCTAACAGGAAAGAGATACTCAATTTTACAAATCAGCTTTCGATAATGATCCGTGCAGGTATCAGTTTGCAGGAGTCACTCGAATCGATAGGTAGTCAGACCGAAAAAGTAAAATTCAAAGTGATAATACTTGACCTCAAGGCAAGGATCGAAGCCGGCGAAAGTTTCTCGCAGGCACTGAGAGCATACCCGGATGTATTCAGCAGTCTCTACATGAACATGGTCGCAGCCGCGGAAATCTCCGGTTCGCTCAGTTCCATGCTCCAGAAACTCGCCGAATATCTCGATCAGGAAGCTGAAACGCGTTCACAGGTCGTAGGAGCGATGGTCTATCCGCTTATAATCGCGGGGATGGCGGTCGTTACGGTTCTTTTCATGCTCATATTCGTCTTGCCAAGGTTCCTTCTGGTCTTTGCCGGAAATGAAGACATGCTGCCTGCTCCTACGAAGATCATCATGGCTGTCAGTACCGGCTTGCGGTCCTACTGGTATATCATCGTACCGTCTGTCGCGGGGTTCTTCTTTGGATTCGGAACCTTCATAAAAACAGTATCAGGCCGAAAATGGTGGGATGCGACAAAACTCCGCATGCCTTTGGTAAAAACACTTTGCAGATGCCTCTACATCACAAGAGGCTTGCACACGATGGGCGTACTCACAAATGCCGGCGTTTCCATTCTCGATACCATTGCTATTACCGCTCAGGTTTCCGGCAATGTACTTTTTGAGGCGATGTGGAAGGGCGTACATGAAGCGGTTCGTCAGGGCAAGAAGATCGCGCCAAGCCTTGCAAGCTATGGACTTCTGCCGGGCGGTGTAATACAAATGATCCAGAGCGGAGAAGAGTCCGGATCGTTAGGAGAGGTCTTAGGCGATGTCGCGGATTTCTACTCAAGAGAACTCAGGACAGTCATTAAAATGGTAACATCGATGATAGAGCCTATCATGATCATCTTCATGGGCCTGCTCGTCGGATTTATTGCTATGAGTGTAATTCTGCCAATCTTTAAAATGTCGTCGCTCGTTACAAAATAAGCTCGAAAGAGAGGATATTATGACCAGTTATGAAACAAAACAAAAGTCGCCTCTGACCACGGGATTTTCCCTGATAGAGGCTATGATAGCCGTATTGCTTGTGGGCCTTGTCGTAACGGCTTTGATGTTGTCGAATGGGTCGTTAACGAAAGTAAATGCTGCTGGCGTGGACATTTCAACCGCCGAGTTCCTTATCGAGCAGATGCGAGAACATGTAGCTGCTTTGCCTTATGCGGACCTCGCCGCTCTCGCAGCCGCGAGTCC
Source organism: Phycisphaerales bacterium (assembly GCA_011053245.1). The sequence continues at coordinate 15,178 of DRGS01000074.1, read as the reverse complement.
ATATTCGCCTCCTGTCGATGTCAACGGAAATGCACTGACACAATTTGCATCTTTCAGCCAGCAGGTAACCGTCCAAGCCGTAAGTCCCGCTGACCTGATAACTCCGCAGGGTGGAAGTGATTTTTCACGAGTTACGGTTTCGGTACTGCTCAATGGCTCGCCAATAAACTCTGCAACGTGGATCAGGTCAAATTTATGATTACGATTTTAAGGGGATAAGATCATGACTAATAAAAGAAAAAGATCGAGTAAAGGTTTCACAATCGCCGAGGTGCTCGTATCTCTCGTTATCATTGCGCTGCTGATGACAGCGGTTTCCACAGCCATAAATGCCTCTATCATCAACTACAACGTAAATAAGGACACTTTCAAGGCGATGAACACGGCACGACAGGCATTGCTAAGGATAACCACCGAGCTTAGAACCGCAAACGAGGTCTTTACCGCAGGCGGCACCGTCCAGCAGGGATTGGGTTTCGATGACGACAACGACGCCGTAAGCGACAGATTCCACACTTACCATTACAACAAACCCGGCGACGCCTTATATGACAACACCCTTGAAGATAATGCGTTGTATCTGATAACGCATATCGCCGGCACGGATACGTCTTATTTGCTCTGCGAAAATGTTACCGATATGACTTTCACAAGAACCCCCGCGGTCGCCCCCGTAAAAAATGTGTTAATTTCAATGACAGTAATGGCAGGCGACGTAGAAAAAACCGTATCAACAGCAGCAGTCATCAGAAGAAACATGGACTGATGCCAGTTACTCTCCACCTGCTTGTTGTGATTACTTAATAAGTAATAGGCTTGCGAGTTCAGCATCTGTGGGCAATTGATGTTCAGGTCCCCATACAAGATAACCATTCCGGTCAATTAAAAAGTAAGATGGATTGCCTCTGACGGCGTAATCAAGATACATTTGACTCGCTGCCATTCCTGCCGGAAAACTGTATTTATGTTTGACTAAAAACTTTTTCGTTTCCTTTTTGTTTCCACCTGCACAGGTAATCACCACCAATCCTTGCTTTTCATACTTATCATGAAGCTTTTGTAATTCGGGAAATGATTTGATACATGGGCCGCAATGAATATTCCAGAAATCGAGTAGTACGACTTTATTCTTTAGTTCTTCATTTGGTATCGACTGACTGATCCATGATTTCATCTTGATGTCCGGAGCTACCGCCATTTCGCCGCTTTTATAAGTTTGCTCAAACTTCTTTATTGCTAACTGCATATCCGACCACGGCACATGAACCAGCTTCTTGCGCACACGGGGAACAATACTATCCCAGGCAGGCTCTTCGACATTATAAGTGTCGTAATACTCTTTGAACTCCTGCCAGACCCACAATATCTCTGGGTCAAGCTCTCCCATTTTCTCATCCGAGATATCATATGCTGTCCGATGCAAAGTTCCTGACATGAAAGCATCTAAATGCCTAATCGATTCTTGGGTATCTCCTTCTCGTAGGTTTCTGGCTATTTGAACCAGTTTCCGAGCTTTACTGGCATATTCTGGGCGTTCTGTAAGATTACGTCTTAGGGTGTGTAATAGGAACATTCCAAAGACAAAGGATGCGATTATACACCAGAGATGGCTGAAGACGAGACTTGTGCGAACTTTTCGGTTTTTATACTGAAAAAAGCACAGGAAAGGAATTATGACTATCGAAGCCAGTATGACCCATGGAATAAGATAAAATATTATTTGTGTCATACAGTTCTCTCGTCCCCTGTCAATTTCAGCAGAGGGCACTTTCGACCAGGTCGCAGATTATGTGATAAGCTAACTGGTGGATTTCCTGCGCTGGTGCTGAATATGGGGCGTTGATGGCTATGGTTACATCGGCGATCTTTTCGAGTGCGGAGTCTGGGCGTCCCGTAAAGGCTAGTACTGCCGCCTGCTTATCCTTTGCGAGTTGGGCGGCGGCGATAATGTTCTTTGAAGTTCCGCTTGTGGAAAATGCCCACAACACATCATCCGCTCCTACGAGTCCTTCGACCTGTCGCCGGAATATATCATCGAATCCGTAATCGTTACCGATAGCCGTAATAAGCGAAGTATCCGTCGTAAGCGCAACCGCCGGCAATGCTTTCCTGTCCTTTAGAAACCTCCCGACAAGCTCGCCCGCTATGTGCTGAGCATCGGCCGCCGACCCGCCATTGCCGCAGATATAAACGCACCCACCGGCTTTGATAGATTTGATTATCATCTCCGCCGCCGATACCACGCTGCCGACGCAATTCTTTTCGAACGCAGCGACCAGATCCTTATGAGTTTTTATCGAATCAATGACTTTTGGCTTCATGTCCATACTTTATTCCAGTATTACGATTGTAGAAGTTTTATAATAGTATCGCAAAGTTCCCCTAACGATGCCTGATCCGGCGCAGCCTTTTCGAGCATTACCGTCCCAGCCAGCGATGAGATCAACAGATGCGTTTGCATTTTCGCGTCGACATCCGTATTTATCTGCCCGGCCTGTCGGCACTTTTCGATCAGTTCTTCGTAAAGTGAACTCTGCCATTGCCAGAAGTTTTTTATTCGGCGCTGCACATTAGGATGCGATTCGAATGAACTTGTCGAAAATCGAAGGATCAGTTTGCAGTTGACCCATTCCCCGGAGGCGTTAAGTTCCACGATTTTTCTCAACAGTCCCCGTAGTTGTTCTATCGGCTCAAGATCATCGTCGATCGATTCGGCAAGACGTTGATAATCTTCGACAACCTCATCCAGGACGCTTTCGCACAGCGATTCCTTACTCTTGAAATAGTGATAAAACGCCCCCTTTGTAACACCGCTTGCCATCAGAATATCGTCAAGCGTTGTGCTTTCGCACCCGTGCGTACTGAAAAGACTCCGGGCAACCTGCATGATCCGATTCTTTGTGTCGGTTGCGACTCTTGGCATAGCTTAAAGGATCCTTCATTACATTGCGATTGGATTGGCAGCAACGGTCGTTTGAGAGAGCTTGGGTTTAGTCACCGACTGTCATGAAAAACAGCACTACCAGGAGCAGGGCAATAAGAGCGCCAAGGATAACGACGCCAACCTTGTACTTCGTGATCGTATCCTCGTTATAGACCTTGTCCTCATTGCTCTCTATCTCGACCGCCATACCTTGTTCCAACTGTCCTAAGTTTTCCATGCTGAACTTTTGTCGCGCTCGAAGCGGTGCCTGGCCCTCCTGAACGGCTTTCAGGTCCGCAAGAACAGCCTCGATACTATTGTAGCGATCCTTCAGTTTCTTGGCCATCATAACTTCGATGACTTCCGATATCCCAGCCGAAAGCGCAGTATTGATATGGTCCGGCGGCGTCAGAACTTCCTTGAGATGTTTTCGCATCACTTCCGACGGCGATTTGGCATCAAACGGTACCCGCCCCGTAACCATATGGAACAAGGTAGCGCCAAGTGCATAGATATCGGCGCGACCGTCAATGTTCAACTCGCCCCTGATCTGTTCGGGAGCGATATAGTAAGGCGTCCCGAACGCTTTGCCCTTTTCGCTTTTTGCCGCTTTGATGTCAGACGTTTCGCGAGCCAGACCCATATCAGCCAGCTTCACTATACCCTGCTTGTTGATCATGATATTCTTGGGTTTGACGTCACGATGTATAAGACCGTGGGCATGAGCGTGTTGGAGTGCATTGGCAAGCTGGATTACAATACCAAGGGCCTCGTCTTCGGCGAACACCTTACCCTTGGAAAGGTCATCGTAAAGTGTTTTGCCCTCGACATATTCCATTATGAAATAGTAAAGACCGCCAGATTCGCCAACGTCGATCGCCTGAACGATATTGTTGTGATTAAGTTTGGCAGCCAGTTTCCCTTCTTTGTAGAACCGTGTTATATAGTTGGGCTTTTCACTGAAACGATGCGGAAGCACTTTGATCGCTACCGTCCGGTCAAGGCTCAATTGTTTGGCTTTGTAAACAACCGCCATCGCACCCGATCCGAGTTTACCCAGAACCTTGTACCCCGGTATACGACCGGCTTCGCCCTTGCTCTCGGTGATACTGCCCTTGAGTCGGTCTGCCTGTGTCTCCGTAAGATAACCGTGCTTGAGCAGAAGTTCCTCTAAGGTCATCGGCACTTCGCTGCTCAGCGACTGTCGTCTATCTTCGCACTTCTGGATCTCGTTCTCGGTGCAAAGATTCTGCTCTATAGCCATCCGGCCAAAGATAGTATCCTGATTGGTTGAATCATTTGATGACAAGTCTATATCCTAAAGTATAACCTATATATAACAATCACAAGGCCCGATTATCCTTTTATTTTCGCCGTTGTCAAAGAAAAATTGTCGCAAATTGTTACAAAAGTGACATTTTCCAGCGTACATTGTCTTGGTCTTATATCGGCTATTTGCTATTTTCTCTGCAACACCCGTCGGACCGCCCTCGAAAAGTTGGCTAATTAAGTCCATTTCCGACGGATCAAATTCTGCCCATATTCTCTCAAGCGGCTTTTCTTCCACATTTCCAATGATGATCCCGCTGCAACGCCCGCTGAAAACATTCCCGTAAGGATCGATATGTACCCCTTTAGACGACAAAAACGCCGATTTGCAATTCTTGCCCCGGAGAGCTTCAATTGGCGTACTGGCAAAAAGATCGCCAAGCTGCCCCGCCCCGCGACCCGTAAATCGACAAGGATAATCGGCAACAGCCGCCCGATACCCCTTTATCCTCTCCTCCAGCAACTCCCCTTTCATCTTAACCGGTTCGTCAAGATATTTCGCCCACCGGACAAGAACACGCTCCGCTCCCAAAATTTCCTCTGCAACTTCAGCTAATCGCCTGACGCAATCGATATCGATGTACTCGGCGTGAAACGGATCCCAGCTTATCTTAAGTCGCTCAAGACCCGCACCGTCCAGCAACCTCAGCCTTTTTTCAATGATCTTCCGATCCGTTGCCCAGTATCCATTCGTCTCAACTGAGTCCACACCTCCGAGTTCACGCTTTTGCCCCTCATTGAGTATATCCATCACACGGTCGAAATAAAGAAACGGCTCACCACCCGTAATATGCACCTTCGCGTTTTCCCCTGCAAGCATCCGCAAAGACCTCCATGCCGAAATCGCGGTCTCAACAGCCATCAAACCACCCTTTTCCGAAGAACAGTTGTAATAGCAAAACTCGCATGCAGCAGGACACCGGTAAGTCACCATCAGCCCGGCATAACGCCAAACCTTCAACTTCGTTTCATCACGCCCAAGCGGGCGATTATAGATATTATCTGAAATTTCATACATTAGTACACCTCAAGTACGCTCGAACATAGCAACGGTTCCCAATAATAGAAACTATCCCTTTACCCCGCAAGAGGTTATTTTTACTAGCTGTGTCAGAAAAATTGAAAAAAATTATTTTTTTTGCCACCCTTCACTAACTTTTACATGTGATATTATTGGACCTTCGACAAATATTCATAGCTGTCAACCTGTCCCCCCCAATATACAGTGCTAAAATGCAATAAGAGTGGATATATGGGGTGTCGAAAAAAACACACGGTATTACACTCTATCACAACGCATTCAAGATTTTTTCGCCTCACGTCCGATACCCTAAACAGAACAAACAGTCATTCATAAGGTTACGGAGCGCACAAATGAGCAAGAGAGAAATTATCGATTATATCATGGAGATCAACAGAGGCGCAAAGCCGGAATTCCTTGCACAGTTCAGAAAAGAAGAACTGGACCTTTACCTCGAACATCTAATAGAGATCGATCTCGAAGATATAGTGATGTGTGCCTGAAATGCCATAGCGTTTTCACACTGACATTATTTCTTTTTTGATTCACCACGTATTTCAGCCGCAAGTTCACGCTCGACTTCATTGTTGCTCTCAACCGGTTTCGGAAGTTCCACGATAGTATTGTTCTTGAATCCGAGAAATGCCGCCTGCATATTGTCCGGCACGTTGAAAGCGATATCGATCCAGGCCACTCCCCTTTTATTGAACTCATTCCGTGAAAACTTAATTACCTCATCAAGACCCGGCTCTTTGGCAAGCGGCTTACCGGCGAGTTTATATTTATCCGGATAAACGACAATACTACTACCGGATGTTCCCGTTGATGCCCCCTTTGCCTTGCAGATCAGACGTACCTGTGACAGGGCAAAATATACATTTTTATCTTTGTCTGCGGCTCCGCCATCTGCGATCTCACGTCCCTTTATCCCAACTTTCACTACGATCCGGCTGTGATCGCCAAAATCTTTGATTCGCACTCCGTATTTTTTCGGAAGAATGATAGACTCACTTGATGCGGTCGTCAAAACTTTGATCGGATCCGGTTTCTTTCTTCTTTTGTCATACTCCGGTTCTGTGGGTTTGACGCGATTGAGGTGCAGGCCGTCCACATAATCAGGGTGTAGCGCATCGAAACTTTTGCCGCAGCTAAGCGACCCCTTACTTACCCAGCCGAAAAAACCCGCAACAAAACCGTCGGCATTGAGCATAACCTTATCAGGCTTCCTTGTATTGATCTCTTCGCCGAATCGCGCGTAAGGGAAACTCTTCCGGACAGGCAGCAGTGCTATAGTGATCACAAAAACACCTGAGATGATCATTCCGGTTAGTATGCCTGCGATAACCGCCGTGATCCTCGTACTCACTTCGCCAAAGCTGATATTTGCGCCTACAACATAATCGGTACCGACCCGGATCAGAGCAAAACTTAAGACAAAAAGAAGAAAGAAAATAAATCCCTGAGCCCATTGACTGACGTGACCGCGAGATATCAGCATGTCAGCCAGACCTTCATAGTAGCTAAAAGCAATAATAAGCCCTAATATCGCTGCCATTACTGTAGCGAACGATTTTAGAACCGAGCATTTAAGATAAAAATACGAAATCGTCAAAAGAGTAATTATTATTATCGAAATTGCGCCCAACATATTATAAGGATCCTTGTAAAAAATAATTAATTGTTATACCAAATAAGGGCATTACTTCTTGCCGTCTTTACCGGCAGTCTGCGAATTAGTCGAAAGCTCACGGATCACTTCATTGATAGCGGTTATTCCAGTAGCTACTTTTTTGATGGATTCTTCCTGGATGTAAAGCATACCGGCTCGACGGAAACTGCCCGCTATGTCTTGAAGAGATTTGGCTTGTTTGATGGCGGTTCGCTGCGCGTCATCCAACAGAATATACTCAAAGATCGCCGTCCTGTCATAGAACCCCGTACCCTGGCATTTCTCGCAGAGTAAAGGTTTGCCGTGTTTATCGTATTCTATCTCACCGACTCGGTTAAACACCTCGACCTTATCGGATGGAATATTGAACTTCCGCAGAAGATCGGGATTCGGCTTATACGCCTGTTTGCAATCATCGCATAACTTACGAATAATTCGCTGGTTGATCACAGCCGTTAACGTATCAGCGGCAAGGTTGCGGTCGCCTACCAGTTTGATCCATTTAGCAACTGCCTGTACAACACTGTTGGCATTCATAGTTATGTGCATGATCTTGCCATCCTTCGCTGCCTTTGCAGACATTTGAGCCAGCTCGGCATCCTCGCATTCGCCCACACCGACAATATCGGGCCCCATACGAAGGATCGTTCGAAGTGTCTCAGAATAGCTCTTACCACCGGTATCACTCAACGTGTATTCATGCTGAGTAATATTATCAAGCACGGCAGCAGGTTTCCGCTCAAGCATATTGATGCCGTTCATAAACGGATCATGGTTACGGATCATCGCGTAGAGTGTCGTCGTAACACCGCTTTTCTCAGGTCCGGATATGATCGTAACCCCACTGCTAACATCACGAACACTCTTCAATGCCTTCAATTGCGAGGGATTAAGTCCAAGGTCATCTAATTTTATCGCCGAGTACTGCTCGCATTTTCGCATTACAAGTTGCTCGCCCGCGGTAGAGCCTGCCGTCACAACCTCCCAGGCCATCTTACCAGACTCCGTCACTATCGAAAAGGGGCCTATCTGAGGTTTACGCTTTTCCTTGACATCAAGATCCGCAAGCTGTTTTATATAATAAATAAGATGATCGATCTCTTCACGAGTTCGACCGGGCTGTTTCGCTATGACACCGTCAATTTTATATATGACGCTGTATTCCTGCTGCTGAGGCTGAAAGATTATATCGCTGGCACGTCGCCAGATCGCGTCTTCAGTTACCTCACACAGAACGCCAAAACCGAAAGACTCAGGGCTTTTGGGGCGAGGAAGAGGAACCTCATTACCGTTGGCGGTAATAAAACGCATACCACGGCTAAGCTTCATCAGCTTCTTATCCTCATTAACGAAAATATTCTTTATCGAAGAGAGCGTGCCTATTTTTTCAAAATCCGCTACTATCGAATTGCGGTGAATAACATAGACCACCAGAGTTGCACCGATAGCGATGATATATACCAATAAACCAATGATGAAAAGAGGGGCCAAAAGCCAGACCAGCAGTGAGATGCCCCCGGAAAGAACAATGGCAAGCGTCCATAACCTAACCTTCGTGCGAACAGACTGAGTATCCTTGTGGACCCAGTTAACTACCGGCATCCACGCAAAGAACATCGCCACATAAACGATAAGTTTTATAATTGATACATAGCCGCCGTATGACACAGCCGCAATAATTGACAACAACATAAAAACGCTCCATCAAACTTAAAGAATACCACCAGAAGAAGTTCTGATGCCCTTCAATGCCATTTTTAATTCTTCCTTGTTAGGCGCATATTGCATCGCCACTTTATAATCGATCCATTCTTCCTCAACAAGACGCCGCAAACTCTCTGTATAATCCTGCATCCCTTCACTCTGACAAGAACGTATCACAGTCGGAATATCGGCTTCGCGCGACTCCTGTAACAGCTTTCGCACGATTGAATTCGCTATCAATATCTCGATAGCGGGCATGCGCTTGGCTTCAGCTTTCAGACCTGGCAGAAGTTGTTGACTGATGATCGCTCGCATCGTAAGCGCAAACGTCTGCCGCGCAAGGTCACGTTCTTCCTGGGGGAACAGGTCAAGGATACGCTGGATCGTCTGTGAAGCGCTTGCTGCGTGAAGCGTACCGAATACCAGATGACCCGTCTCAGCGGCACGCATCGCCGCTGTCAGAGTCTCGTTGTCGCGCATCTCGCCGATAAGAACAACATCCGGATCCTGACGCATTAGCGACCTCATCGCACTTTCGTAATCAGGAGCGTCGATACCTATTTCCCTTTGAGAGATGATCGCCTTATCGTCAGCATAAAGAAATTCGATAGGGTCTTCGATCGTAATTATGTGGCACGAGCGGGTTTTGTTTATATGATCGATCATCGATGCGATCGTCGTACTCTTACCGCATCCGGTAGGACCGGTTACAAGGATCAAACCGTCATGTGAGTGATCGGCAAGCGTTTCAACGATTGGGGGCAAATGCAGCGATTTGAATGGTGGAATGTCTCCACTGATATGCCTTGCGACAAACCTCATGCTGCCGCGTTGACGGAACGCATTACAGCGAAAACGGTCCATCGGGCCTAACTGGTGGGCAAAATCAAGCGTACCTTCTTCGAGAAAAAACCCTTTCTGCTCTTCTGTCATGATCTCAAATACAAGATCCTCCAGAGACTGTTTTGTCAAAGGTTTAGCGGTTGTATTCTTCAGAGCGCCATGGACACGCAACTTTGGAACTGTACCAACCTTAAGATGCAGGTCGCTGCCGCCTGCTTTGACAACAACTCGAAAAAGCTTGTTGATCGCAGGTTCTTTCTCACGTATAACTTCATGTGCTACAGGTTGTTTCTTGGCCATAACAGCCCCTTTATATATTTTCCTCAAAGTCGCTCGCCCCTCTTAACCAGCCGGAAAAAGCGTTTTTCGCATCACTCTACAAACTTCATATTATACACTAAATGAGTGCAATTGTCAATAACTTCATTAAATACCGCTCAGATCAGCGATAGCGTCAGACTAAGATAGATAGCCACGCTTATCGAGTCATTCGCCGTCGTAACCAGCGGCCCGGAGCTTATCGCAGGGTCAATACCCACTCTGCGGAACAAAAACGGCAAAAACAGACCTAATGTCGTCGCCACCATTATCGCAGAGAACATCGCTACCCCGAACGCAAAGACGATTTGCAAATGATCCGCTAAGATAATTGGCCCGCTCTCGGCTGCCTCACCGGCCCCGGCCAATATTTCCGTATTCATAAGATTTGGCAGTATCCCGCAGATAAACGCGCCGATGATCCCGCAGCAAAGCGCAACTAACAACGCAACCCGCACCTCTCTCGCGAACACCTGGCTGAGTCTAAGTGCCGCAAGGTCACCGGTCGCCAGTCCGCACACTACGATCGCCGAAGTCTGCAACCCCGCGTTACCGCTTATCGCAGCTATCATCGGAGCAAACGCAAACGCCGTCGTAAATATCAATAGACGCTCAGCATCGATAAACACATTTCTAAATGACAATGCCACTATCGCCGTCACCGCCGTTCCGGCAAGACAAGGCAAAAGCCACGTCATACGCACCCTCGCGGCATGGACAACCGACATCTTCTCAAGTTCCGCCGCGTCCGTACCTGCCATAGTGTACATATCCTCGGCCGCCTCTTCTTCGGCAACTTCGATAACACGGTCCGCCGTGATCCTACCCGCAAGCCGGTTTTCCGAATCGAGCACCGGCACTACGATCAAATCGTTCTTACTGAATATATTCCGAACCTCTTCCTGATCCGTATCGACTTTCACATAGATGGTATCGGTATTGATATGTTGCTTAACCTTCGTATCTTCGCCGCTTGTGATCAGCGAACGAATTCGGACATCACCAAGAAACTCCCCAAGCCGGTTAACAACATAAATACTGAAGAAATCCTCTTCGATCTCCTGGGCTCGTATCTCGTTGATCGCCTCCCCGACAGTTGCGTCTTCCTGAACGCTCACCACCACAGGGTCCATAATACCACCCGCAGAATCCTCCGAGTAGCTCATCAGTCCCTTGATCTGCTCGGCATCTTCTTCCGGCATGTGGTCGAGCACATCTTCGCTTTCTTCTTCCGGAAGTTCCGCAAGAACGTCCGCCGCATCGTCGAGGTCAAGCTCGGCGATCAGCTTCATAAGTTCCTCTTCCCCGAAAATATCGAAAAGTTCCGAACGCGTCGCCTCATCGACTTTTTCAAGAACCTCTGCCGCCTCGTGGCTATCAAGCAGATCGAACATCATGCGCCGCTGGTCATCGTCTAATATCTCGACGACCTCAGCGATATCACTGCTCCGCTGCTCAGCAAATAGACCGCGGAGTTGCTCACGCTTATCCGTACCCGCCAGCTCATGCACCTGTTCAAGCAACTGTTGTTGTGTCAATTCGATTCCCACTATATTATCCTGTAAACGCTGTTTTTAGCTTATAAACATTGTTTCTCTGTCCATGTCCGTCCGTGTCCGTCCGTGTCCGTCCACTGTCGGGCACAGTTTGGTCACGATATGGTCACGATTCTAACCGACCGCCCTTGCCTTTGTCAAGTCTGGTTGTGAATCTATTATGCCTTGCAATGATGCCCTTGTAGTGTGGGTGTAATAGTTCATCGTAAGGGTTATCGAGGCATGACGTGCCAGTGCCATAGCGTCTGCCGGGTGTACTCCTGCCCTTGCCAGATTCGTTATGAAGCTATGGCGTAGGGCGTGGAAGTCTGCTATCCCCTGTTCGTTCTCGTACTCTATACCCGTACCGAAGATAACACTGATTGACAAAGAATATTTATGGCGAAAAAATCTGCTGCTGTAATGTTGACATTAGTTTTGTATAAGCAGTGTTTGAAGGATCAATCTGTATAGCCACAGAAAGTGATTGCATCGAGGATTCAAAGTCTTTCATTGAATATAAAATGTTGGCTCGAATGAAATAATAATCAGGAAAACCAGGTCTCAATTCAATTGCCTTGCTAATCTTATCGTAAGCCTCTTTAGGCTTGTTCTTTTTTATTAACTCTTTGGCCTGATTTTCATAAACATCCGAATAACCGAGGTTATTTATAAGGATCAGGGTGTTTCGATGCCCATCCACTGCCGCCCCGACGGGTCGGCGGCGTGCTTTTTCAAGAGGTTGATCAAAAATGTTCCTAAAAAATGACGTAAAACGAGTATGATTTTCAGCAAAAAATTCGTCTGTGCCCATAGCTCCTTTGTCAGCATTGAGCATGGTCAAATACTTCTCATCATTTGTGTCAAGTTCTCTGACTTTTTCAACAACCTGGTCAAAGTTATCGTAATCGTGACAGTTAATAAAAGAGTCCGGATTTGCGATCTTATGAATATCAGGATTCCCCCAGTAGATAGGGATCGACCTTGCTTGATAAGACGTCAGGATCTTTTCGCTGGTATAACCAGGATAATAAGCATTTTCAAAAGCGACCGAAAACTTGTACCGGCTTTTCGCTTCGACATTTCCGGGATACCAATCTCCGTTTCTAGGCGAAATATCAAAAGATACATTTTTCAATATCGAGCCCAGAGAATCAACCTGCTTGTAATTGCGTGACAATTTGTGAAAAACCAGTTCTCGATTCGGGTGAGAGATAGGATTGGAGTAAATAAAATTGCAAAACCGCCGGGCGAGAGGATCGCTTACTGTCATGTATTCCGGGCCTACTGCACCCATAAAAGCGGGGAGGTACTTCAGATATCTGTCACCAAAATGGAGATCGTCAAATCCAACAGCATAATCAAAAAGATTGAAATCTGGTGCAGTGGCCTCTGTGTTCAAATAAATTGATATTCTGTCCTGTATTAATCTAGCATTTTTTAATGGTTCCCACGACCCGGAAATAAAATAGTCCGCGTCTGCACATTCTACTACATTGTAATCCTTCTCAAGAATTTCATATACACAATTCAGAATACCGGACGTAGGGCGGCGATCACTGACCATTATTTTAATTGTGTTTTTCATAATTCTTTGTCATAAATCCCAAAACTTTGAAGCATGTTACCCAAGAGGGGCTTTCGGCAAATATCCTGTGGAACTTTAACCTGGGATTTCCCATATAACATTACATACATCAGCCCAGCTACGCCGCTGAGGCTCTTTTCCAATAGAATATCAAACCTGTCTCGAAAACTCAATTATTAATATTCGTCCTGCTCTCAATACACTCAAGATACTTACGCGCCTTCATTTCCAGTGTCTCCTGTGAGTGTTAGGCCGAATTGTACACCAATTAGCTAGCCGGTACGGATATATCTCCAGTCTGATTTTCAACTGCTATAATTATTTCATCTTTGTTATCTTTGACTCTTTTGAGGACAATCTCAAAATAGTCTTTTCCAAGCTTGTTTTTGATAGTTTCTATTTCACGAATAAATTTCTTCAGCTCTTTCGGTTTTCCAGACTTTAAGACAAGATTCGCAATTTTTCTCAACGAATATTTAGGGATGTTGTGTCAGTTCATTTGCCATCATCTACCTTATAAGCAAAACCATGCTGTCCTTTATATTTTCAAAAAATACTCCATCAGCTCGTGCCCCTCTTCGATCCGGAAACCGGACTCGGCGGCATTTTGCTCTGAGAAGGGTTTGTTGAGAATCCCCTTTATTCCGGTCCCCGCCATAGCGTAAGGTATCGGCACATCCGAATGGGCACGGGTAGCCACAGGCGTCGCATGGTCGGGCATGACGAGAATCCGGTATTTGTCGTAAGTCTTTAAGTGTTCGTGGATCGGGCCTACAATATATTTGTCGATCCTCTCGATGGCGATCTTTTTGGTCTGTGCTTCGCCGCTGTGTCCCGCTTCATCGGGCCCCTCGACATGTACGAAAACTATGTCGTGATCCTTAAGAGCTTCGATAGCCGCAGCCGCTTTGCCGTTGTAATTGGTATCCACAAGACCGGTCGCACCTTCGACTTCGATCAGGTCAAATCCGATAAGCTTGGAAATGCCCCGGACAAGGTCCACCGCTGTGATCGCAGCTCCTTTAACGCCGAACCGTTTCTTAAAGTTCTCCAGCCGTGCCTTTTGCCCCTGCCCCCACAGCCAGATACTGCTCACAGGATTTTCGCCGAGATCGCGGCGAATACGGTTTATGTCGTGGTTCTCAAAAAGCTGCTGCGAGCGGGCTATCATCTCATTGAGAAGTTCCGCTCCTTTACCGCGAGGCAATATCTTCGATACCTTTTCCCCGATATGGTCATGCGGCGGCTGGGTTTTGACCTTAAACTCCTTGCCGCTTATAACGCACAGATGCCGGTAGCTTACGCCAGTGTGGAACTTGACGGGCATTTCTGAAAGTGCGATATCAAGCTCCTCGATCAACGAAGCCGCTTCCTTAGTCGATATATGCCCCGCGCTGTGGTCGGCCATCAGCCCATCTGCAAAGGTTACGAGATTGCACCGAAAGACCCAGTCATCGGCGGCGAGTTTAATATCCATAGCCGCGGCTTCGAGCGGCGCGCGTCCCGAATAATATCGCAAGGGGTCATAGCCCAAAAGGCACATCTGGGCGACATCGCTGCCGGCGGCCATGCCTGGCGGGATAGTATGAATTAGGCCCTGACGTCCACCGGCAGAGATTGCGTCTATATTCGGTATTTCCGCAGCTTCGAGGCACGTTTTGCCGTCGAATTCATCGATAGGCTCATCGGCTGCTCCATCTGGTATGATTATTGCGTATTTAGTCGTCAATGTCATCCTCCGGCACGTCAACTATTCGTATACAGATCGGGTTGGCTTCGACCATATCCAGTTTCACCAGATCGGCAAGTGCCGCGGTGATCTTGCTTTGTGCGTTGGGGTGTGTCGTCACGATCGCCGGTACTGTGTTATTGGCATCGTGTGCTTCATGCTGGAGCAGACCGGAGATGCTGATTTCATGCTTAGCCAGACAATTTCCGATAGCCGCAAATGTGCCCGGTTTATCGAGTACCATCAGGCGGATATAGAACCGGCTCACGAGGTTATCTATAGAGTCTATGCTGACTCCGGCATCTGCGAGGCTGCGGATGCTTAAATTATTGAACAGATTTTGCGAGTTACCCATAGCAACTTCGATAATGTCGGCGACGATAGCGCTTGCCGTCGGCATCATTCCAGCACCGCGGCCAAGGAACATCGTCTGACCAACAGCATGGCCGAAGGTGCTTATCGCGTTAAACGGCCCACCAACACGGGCAAGCGGATTGTCTTTGCTGATAAAGGCAGGGT
>DRGS01000073.1 GCA_011053245.1 Phycisphaerales bacterium | reverse complement strand
TGAGATTTAGCTTCTTTTGCCATATCTGAATATACACTTTAATGATTGATTTATCGCGAGTATTGTACAGAACCGCCCTATGAAATGCGAGAACAAATCATTTAGCAGCGTTAAGGATGGCCTCAATAGCCTCTTTTCGATTCGGTTTGGAGAAAATCGCATGACCGGCCACCAGCGTATCGGCCCCGTACGCAACCGCTGCCGCGACAGTCTCAGTAGAAATCCCGCCATCGACCTCAATACGGACGCCGTCGCCAACCAACTCCCTTATGCGTAAGCACTTACGCGCCGCGTCATCAATGAAACTCTGCCCTCCGAAACCGGGATGGACCGTCATAACAAGCACCATATCGCACAGGCAAGCCACATTTTCGATAGCCTCTACCGGCGTTTCAGGGTTGAGGCAAACGCCTACCGTAACCCCGAGGCCCTTGAGATATTTCACAAATTCGGCCGGCTTATCGACAGTTTCTATATGAAAAGTGATGTGATCTGAGCCGGCTTCGACGAATTTTTCGGCATATTTCTGCGGATCCGCGATCATCAGGTGCGTATCGAAAACCAGATCGCTGTGCTTGCGAAGTTTGGCCACGACAGGCGGACCGAATGTGATATTGGGTACAAAGTGCCCATCCATTATGTCAAGGTGTACTATCTTCACACCCGCTGCCTCAACCTCGGCGATCTCCGATGCCAGATTTGCGAAATCAGCGCTGAGGATCGACGGCGACATTTCGATGGAACCTGCTTTGGGCAGTTTAAATTCGGACATAAGTTCCAGCCTTTATTTTTCGTCAAGTATTTCGAGTGATTTAAATTTCTTACCTTCCAGGAATTCCAGACTCGCTCCGCCACCGGTTGAGATGTGGCTGACCTTATCGCCAAGACCCATACTCACGATAGCGCTTGCACTGTCGCCGCCGCCTATTATGCTTCGTGCGCCCGCAGCGGTCATGTCGGCTACCGCTTGTGCCACTGCCTTTGTACCGGCATCGAACGGCTCAAGTTCGAAAACTCCCATCGGCCCGTTCCAGACGATGGTTTTTGCTCCCTGAAGTTTCTCTGCGAACAGTTTTTGGGTCGCCGGGCCAATGTCAAGACCCTGCCAGCCTGCTTCAATATCATCAGAGATAACTTTGTTCTCGGCATTGGCCTTGAATTCCTTTGCAATAACGGTATCGACCGGCAGAACGATCTCGCATCCGGATTCGGCGGCCGTGGCGATAAGTTCAAGTGCCTTGTCGACAAAATCATCTTCGCAGAGGCTGTTGCCGATCTGCCTGCCCTGTGCCTTAAAGAAGGTGTAAGCCATCGCACCGCCTATTAAAATGCAGTCAACCTTTTCGATAAGATTTTCGATCACCGCAAGCTTGTCGGATATTTTAGCGCCGCCGAGAATGGCTACGAACGGTTTTTCAGGATTGGCAACCGTTTCACCTAAGAACTTCAGTTCCTTCTCGATAAGAAAACCCGTCACCCGATCCTTGCCTTCCAACATTACAGGAACGGTATACATAGAGGCGTTATCGCGGTGGGCCGTACCGAATGCGTCATCGACATAAACATCGGCCATATTCGCTATCTTCTTTGCGAACCCGTCCTTTGCCTGCCGAAGTTCGGCATCTTCCTTGGCGGCCTTATCCTTGATCGTCTCTTCCTTATGAAAGCGAAGATTTTCAAGAAGCAGAACATCGCCGGGATTGAGAGCCGCCGCCTTTGCCTCGACATCATCCCCTATGCAGTCATCGGCAAGAACAACATCTCTTTCAAGAAGTTCCGAGAGCCGCTTTGCAACGGGCGAAAGCGAAAACTTTTCGTCCCGCTGACCCTTCGGCCTGCCAAGATGGCTCATCAAAATAAGCGAACCGCCATCATTGAGCACTTTCGTGATAGTCGGCATAGCCTTAGTGATCCTCGCGTCACTGGTGATATTACCATTTTCGTCTAACGGCACGTTAAAATCGCACCGCATAAGAACCTTCTTACCGCGTACATCGATATCCGCAACGGTTTTCTTAGCCATAACTTTATACCTTTATTCATGGGGTTTGACAAAAAAAAGGGCCTGCCCGAATTCAGGGACAGACCCATAAAATTTTAGATTACAAGCTTGCAAGTTTCGACATGATATCGACGGTGCGGTTGGAATAACCCCATTCGTTATCATACCAGCTTACGACCTTGAGCATGTTGCCTTCCATCACCATCGTGCAAAGTGCATCGAAAACACTTGATGCGGGGTTGCCGACGATGTCGCTGCTGGCGATAGGCTCATCGCAGTATTCGAGTATCCCGTTAAGTTCGCCGGCGGCGGCTGCCTTAACTGCGGCATTGACACTGTCAACGGTAACTTCCTTTTCCAGTTCAACGACCAGGTCAACACAGCTTCCGACCGGGACCGGTACGCGAAGCGCCATTCCGTCGAGTTTGCCGTTAAGTGCCGGGATAACTATACCCACAGCCTTGGCGGCGCCGGTTGTGGTTGGAATAATGTTCAGTGCGGCAGCGCGGCTGCGACGAAGATCGGAATGGATCATATCGAGAACATTCTGGTCGTTCGTATAACCGTGAACCGTCGTCATGATACCTCTCTTGATACCGAAGGTGTCATGGAGAACTTTCGCCAGCGGAGCAAGACAGTTCGTCGTGCAGCTTGCGTTAGATACGCTTGCGGTATCGCTGCTTAGAATATCGTCATTTACGCCTAATACCACGGTGGCGTCAATTTTGTCCTTGGCAGGAACGGTCAGTACTACATGCTTGGCACCGGCTGTGATGT
>DRGS01000072.1 GCA_011053245.1 Phycisphaerales bacterium | reverse complement strand
GACGGAAGTTAAATCGATTCAGTATACGCAGTATGCCGAGCGGTTCGGGCAGTGGGCGATGGCAGCGTTGTATGTGCTGTGCTTTGAGATAATCGCGGGATGTACTATCTTTAGGAAAGTACCGTGATATGCGTTTAGGAAATGAAGAAGCTTTGTGGTTGTTGTTTGCGGCTGGGTTCGTGATCGTGCCGGTTTACGTCTGGTGTTTCTGGCGTAAGAGGTGCGGACTTGCGAATCTTGCCGAATCTGCGCTGCTTGAACAGATAAGCGTATCAGTTAGCTTTACGCGTCAGGTGATTAAGGGTGTAATATTAGTGGTTGCGTTTGTCGCGATCGTTATCGCACTTACGGAACCTGGCTGGAACCCAAGGCCCAAGATGGTAAAGAGTAAGGGCCGGGATGTTGTGATACTTCTGGATGTATCGAAGTCGATGCTTGCAGAGGATATTCGGCCCAACCGGCTTGAGCGGGCGAAGATCGCTATCGCCGACCTTCTGGATGTCATTGACGGTGACAGGATCGGATTGGTAACGTTTGCCGGCGACAGTTCGGTGAAGTGTCCTCTTACGCAGGATTACGCGTTTATCAGGATGACGCTTGGTCAGATCGGGCCGGAGAGTACGACTATGGGCGGGACGTTGATCGGCGATGCGATCCGTGACGCGTCGGAGAAGGTTTTCGATGCGGATACCGATAAGTATAAGGATATAATTCTGATAACCGACGGCGAGGACCATGAAAGTTTCCCGGTGGAAGCGGCACAAATAGCTGCTGGTCAGGGTGTTCGGATAATAGCGATAGGCTTGGGCGATGAAGAGACGGGTACGCCGATCCCGGTTATCGGGGCAGATGGCAAAAAAACATTTATTGAATACGAAGGTAAGCAGGTGCTGTCGAAGCTGGACGGTGAAACGCTTCGGCAGGTCGCGCTTGCAAGTCCTGAGGGGAAATATCTGGCTGTGCGGACGGGGACGTTCGACCTCGACGACATATATGAGGACATGGTCGCTTCTGCTGCGAAACGTGAGTTTGAGGCGATGAGCGTTATGGAATACGATGAACGGTTTCAGGTGTTTTTGGTTTTGGCAATAGTTTTGATCTTCTGTGAGGCTCTTATCAGTGAGAGAAAGAAATTATAAGATAGCAATGGGTGTTTTGTTGGTGCTGTGCTTTATGGGTATTGCGGCGGCTGGTGACACTGCGCGCAGTTTTGTAGATGGCGGCAATAAGTTATACAATGCCGGTAAGTTCGCCGAGGCGGTAAGCGAATACGATAAGGCGATAGAGGCGTTGCCGGATGCGATAGAGCCGAAGTTCAACAAAGCCAAGTGTAAATTCAAACTGGAAGAGATCGACGAGGCGATAGAGCTTTTCAAGGAGGCGGCGACCAGCAGTAAGGATAGCGAGCTTGTCGCAAGGGCCAAGTTCAATCTCGGCAATAGTCATTTTAAGAGGGCAGCCGGCGGTCATGAAGGAGATGGCAAAAAAGTTATCGAGGATATTCTGACGAGTATTTCATTCTGGCGGCAGAGTCTTGATATTGAGCCGGGCAATCTTAGTGCGGCAAAGAATATAGAGATCGCGCTCGGGCAGTTGAAGTTCATCAAGGAGATCATGGAAAAGCAGGCTCAGCTTCAGAAGATGATCCAGGAGCTAAGGCAAAAGCTTGAGCAGCTTCTTGAGGAACAGACCGGTCTGTCCGAAGAAAATAAGGCTACGAAGGGCCAAGCCGATAGCGGCGGTATCTCGCCTCAGCAGGCGGCGGGCGCTTATAAAGAGCAGGTTCCGCGTCAGGCCGAAGTGAAAGGGCAAACGCAGGGGGCGAATGCAGATGCCGCCGAAGCTCGCAAACTTGAAGAGGAGATCGAGGCGGTTACCGGCGGCCCGGCGGCGGGGCAGCAAGGGCAACAGGCGATGCAGCAGCAGCCTGCGCTTGAGGTGGTCAAAGCTGAATTGGCACAGGCGATCTCACAGCAGTCGGCGGCGGAGGGGGAACTTTCATCGGCTGTTGGCGATGGAGCGATAGAGGCACAGGATAAAGCGGCGGAGCATATAAAAAATGCGCTGGATGCGCTGAAGCAAAGCGAAGAAGAGCAAGAGCAGAAACAAGATCAGCAGGAACAGCAAGAACAAGAAGAACAGCAGGACCAGGAGCAAAAAGAACAAGAACAGCAAGAGCAAGAGGAGCAGGAGCAAAGCGAAGAGCAGGAACAAGAGGAGAAGAAGGCTGAGGCGGCGAAGGCTACGGCTGAGGAGATATTGAATAAGGAAAAGAAGGACCGCAAGGAGCGGCAGATATTGCGTATGGGCCGTAAGGAAGTTGAAAAGGACTGGTAGCGGTCGGGATGAGATTATTTAAGGTATGAGCGGGCAAGTGACGATTATACCCTGAAGGGTTTTATGGATAATTTCTGGAAAAAATATTTATTTGTTTTATTGCTGACGCTCGCTGTTATGGGAGCGGATGCGTTTGCGCAGATAAATGTAAGCGCCCAGATTGACGGGAAAGCGGAGGTATATGTTGGTGGACAATTCAATTACTATATTGTGATCGACGGCGCAAGCCAAGCCGGTCAGGTCGATATGTCGCCATTGAGCAAATTCAGCCCAAAGTATGCTGGTAAGCGTAGTACTACACGAAATCGGGCCAAACGTTTTGTTGTGGTCTATTCGTTGACGGCTATTGAAGCCGGCGCTCTCAAGATACCGGCGGTCAAAGTGGTTGTTGGCGGCAGGACTTACACGACCAATCCGGTGACGGTCAATGTCAAAGAGCCAAGCCGGTCGGATAAGATCGAACTGGCTATGGATGTTTCGAGGAAGAAATGTTATGTCGGCGAACCGATAGTTTTGACGGTCAAGTGGTTTATCCATGAAGATCTGCTGAAGGTTCGCAATGGTGTCAGGGATTTCAGTTTCAATGTTCCGGCGTACGTCAGCGGAGATTTTTATGTTGAGGATGTTGACGGTCAGGGAGTCAGGCAGGCGAACTTAGAAGTAAACGGCTTGGGTGTTTTTTACAGTACGCAAAACGTAAGGTATAAGGGCAGGGCAGGGACGATGGTTTCTTTCAGTAAGGTGCTTATCCCGAAGAAGGCGGGCAGAACGCGATTAGGGGCATCGAGCGTATCGGTTAAACTTGCCACGGGTTCCAGGAGAGGCATCTGGGGCAGGGAGATGGAATACGATACCTTTATGGCGAGATCGGGCGGTATCCAGCTTGACGTTTTGCCGTTGCCCGATGTGAGCAAACCCGACGGTTTTTACGGGTTGATCGGCAAGTATGAGATTTCGGCATCGGCAAAACCGGTGCGGGTTAATGTCGGCGACCCTATTACTCTTACGATAAAGGCTGGGGGCAACAAGTATCTAAAACCCGTTAAGCGGCCCGATCTTAATGCGGTCAGCGGGTTTGCGGGCAATTTTAAAACGTCCACGGAGCAGAGCGAAGCGGTTATACGAAACGACTTTAAGATATTCACCCAGACTATTCGTGCCAATAGCGCAGACGTTACCGAGATACCGCCGATACCATTGGTATATTTCGATTCGGAAAAGGGGCGGTACGTTACGGCTTTTAGCGAGGCGATACCTTTGGATGTCGCGGCGACTACGAATGTTACCGCCGCCGATGCCGAGGGCTATTCTTTCGTTCCGGCGACGAGGGAGATCGAAGCCTTCAAGAGAGGTATATCGGCTCACTATGAAAAGGCCGATGCCCTTGAGGATATGGGATTTTCGATCTCGGCGGCAATTGCGAGTCCGGGTTACTTTAGTTTCTGGGCATTGCCGTTTGGCGCGTTTTTGATAAGTCTGGCGGTCAGATTCGCCGGGCAAAATTCGCCTGAGAAGATGACAGCCAGGCGAAAGCGAGCTGCGGCTAAGAATGCTATCGGCAAACTGAAAGGGTCGGCGGAGGATGGGTTAAGCGAAACTTTAGTTACCGCTATGCGGGGGTATATCGGTGACAGGTTCGATCTTACGAGCGGATCGCTGACGCCTTTGGAGTGCGAGCGGATCATTGCAGGGCGAACGGGAGACGGGGAACTGGCGGGTGAGTACAGGGCGGTTATGGATAGATGTGAACGCAGCAGCTACGCAGGCGCATCGGCGGAGATCGATGCTTCGGTTGTCGAGCGTGTTGTTGAGATGATCGGGATGATAGAAAAGAGGGCCGGGAGATGACTGTGAAATTCGGATCGGTTCTGTTTGTGGTTTTGGCGGTTGTTATTTGCGGGGAGCAAGTTTGCGCGGCGATGGATTCGCATGAGGTTAGCCTTGAATTTGCAAGAGCTAACGAGGCGTTTCGTCAGGCTAATGACCTTGCAAGTAGCGCCGGCGCCGATGACGAAGCTAAGAAACTTTACGTTAGGGCTGCGATGCATTATGAACGGATCGTCGCTGCCGGCGGAATACGAAACGCTAAGCTGTATTATAATCTCGGCAATGCTTATTTGCTCAAGGGCGATCTCGGCAAAGCGGTTGTGAACTATCGCCGAGCCGAAAAACTTGACAGCGGAGACGCCGATATTCAGAAGAATCTTGCCTTTGCCAGGAGCAGGCGGATCGATAAGGTGCAGACCCGGACACAGAAGAAGGTGATGCGGACGCTGTTCTTCTGGCACTATGATTTTTCGCTCAGGGTCAGGTTCTTTGCAGGGTGTATCGCGTTCGGGGGGCTGTTCGTGTTTTTGACTTTGTTAGTGTGGTTTGGCAGGTCGGGTGTGCGCAGCGGGCTAAGGGCAGGTGCCGCGATATCGTTTATGATAGCGATCTGTTTTTTAGTGTCGGTTGGGATTGAAAGCGTTTACGAAGCGAAACAGCCTTGCGGAGTGATCGTTGCCGAATCGGTGGTGGCTCGACAGGGGGACGGGACGAACTATCTGCCCAGTTTTAAGGAGCCGCTCCATGGAGGTACCGAGTTTGAACTGATCGAGCAGCGTATGGGGTGGTTGGAGATCCAGCTTAGTGACGGCAGCCAGGGATGGGTTCCCGACGGCAGCGCAGAACTTCTGTGAAATAGCCATCCTATGCATGCTGACACTCGCAATTTTTTGTGCGGGATGGTATAATATGTGGATAATAACACGGGTTTAAGTTTAAGGATATATAACATGAGCAAACTCATCCTGGGGCCAAAGCTCACGTTCGACCCGAAGACAGAGAAGTTCGTCGGCGCCGATTCCGCAGAGGCCAATAAACTGCTCCGCTACGAGATGCGCAAGGAGTTTGCAATTCAACAAATTTCTATATAATTAATTATTAAAAGGCCGCTCAACTGGCTCTCTTTTGAATGCTTGTCACCAAAGAAACCTTGAATTTTTGAGATCAATCTAATATTCTATTAGAAAAGAGGCTCGCCGTCGCAAGCGAGCTAAGCTATGTAATGGTATATGGGAAATTCCTGATAAATGTCTTTGGGATTGTGAAAGGAAAGACGATGAGTCGTTTACATGTAAAATATCGTTTGTTTTTATTTGCCGCAGTTGTCCTTGCCGTTTCATCTGTATATTCGCAGGCCGCACAGGCCGATGACCCGTTGCCATCATGGAATGATGTATCCTCAAAGAAGTCTATCGTCGAGTTTGTCGAAACAGTAACAACGAAAGGCGGGCCGTATTTTGTACCGCCTGCCGAACGTATTGCTGTGTTCGATAATGATGGCACGCTTTGGTCCGAGCAGCCAATGTATTTCCAACTCTTCTTCGTTATGGACCGCGTGAAGGCGATGGCAGCGGAGCATCCCGAATGGAAGCAAAAACAGCCCTTCAAGGCTGTGCTCGAAGGTGATATCGAGGCTGTCATGGCTGGCGGCAAACACGCGTTACTTGAACTTGCGATGGCTACTCACGCCGGCAACACAACCGAAGAGTTTTCGCAAATCGTAAAGGACTGGCTGGCCACAGCCAGGCATCCGAAGACAGGCCGACCATACACAGAGATGGTTTATCAACCGATGCTCGAACTGCTCGCCTATTTGCGAGCCAATGGCTTCAAGACCTACATCACATCCGGCGGAGGTATCGAATTTATGCGCCCCTGGACCGAGAAGGTCTATGGTATACCGCCCGAGCAGGTCATCGGCAGCAGCATCAAGACAAAATTCGAATTGCGGGACGGCACACCGGTGCTCGTGCGCCTGCCGGAGTTGAACTTCCTTGACGATAAAGCCGGCAAGCCGGTAGCGATCAATCAGCACATTGGCCGCCGCCCCATCGCCGCGTTTGGCAACTCGGACGGCGACCTGCAAATGTTACAGTGGACGGCTGCTGGCCAGGGGCTGCGATTCTGCCTTTACGTTCATCATACCGACGCAGAGCGAGAATGGGCCTACGACCGCAACTCCGACATTGGCAAACTCGACAAGGGTCTTGATCAAGCGCATAAAAGGGGATGGACGGT
>DRGS01000071.1 GCA_011053245.1 Phycisphaerales bacterium | reverse complement strand
GCTTTATAAAACTCACCCCCCACAGTTCGCCATTTGAGGGTCCGGCAATGCCTGCACTGGGCACGATGGATAAGAAAGCGTTGGAGTTATTCGCAAAGAAGTTGGGATTGAAGCGTGACGACAAGGACACTAAGGGTGTTTTGAAGATAAAGATCCATGATGCAGTACTGGCTCAGCAGAAAGAAGTTATGAAAGTGGTTAGCAAAGAAACCACTACACTTCCTCCAGACGTTGGTGCTATCAAGCTGGTAGTTGCTAACATCGGCGCCGAGCAGGATAGATGGATCGAAAAGCAGGAACTGAATGTTGAAGGTAAGAGTCTGGCGGATATAGCGGCAATAATGTATGGGAAGAAGGCGGGTTAATGGTAAAAGCGTTGAGTGATACTGAGTTGATTTATAACAAGATGCAGGAATATAAGCAGGATCCTGTAGGGTTTTGTACGAAGGTATTGTCTTTGAAACCGGAATACGTCTGGCGGAAGATGGTGAATATTATGACCTCTGTCCGGGATAATCAATTTACAGCCGTCAGGGCGGCTCATAGTGTATCAAAGACTTTTTCGCTAGGCAGGGTAGCGGTTTGGTTTAAGACGTGTTTTCAACCTTCAACGGTAATAACCACCGCTCCAAATGACAATCTTGTTCGCAACCAACTATGGCGGGAGATACACGCTGCGTATGCTGGGGCAAAAATACCTTTAGGCGGGAAGATGACATCTTTGCAGTGGGATGTTAAGCCCTCAAAGGAAGTTTTAGAGACACTGTCGCCGGAGGTCAGAGAGGCTTTCGAGAAGAATTTTGCGATTGGTTTTTCCACGTCTCCGGATGCGTCTGCTGAAAATGCTACGAAGATGCAGGGATGGCATAATGTGGAACTTTTGCTGTTACTCGATGAAGTGTGTGGACTGCATCCGATCATCTGGAAAACGGGCATGATATCGTTGATAACAAATGAGCGATGCAAAGTGGTTGCCATAGGTAATCCCACTGACCCTGAATGTGATTTTGCAAGGGCCTGCCATTCCTCTGATCCTGATAAGAACGAAGGTAATGAGACCTATATAAGCGATGAAGGATGGACGGTAATAACGATCTCTGCGAAAGATACACCTAACTACAAACAAAACAAAGAAGTAATACCAGGGCTGGCAAGCAGGCAGTGGGTGGACAGGCTTGTAAATCAATACGGGGAAAAATCAGACACTGTCAGGATGAGGATATTGGGTCTGTTTCCAACTCATAAGGAGGGGACTTATTACGGTGCGAAGTTGGCGAAGGCCCGTAAAGAGGGTAGGGTTGGTAATTATGGTTGGGTGGATTCGGCTGCGGTTTATACCTTTATGGATACAGGTGATGTTTGGACGGCGGTTATTTTCGCTCAGTTCCTTCGCGGCAGGATACGGATCATCGACGATTATTTCGATAACGAGGGACTGGGTTTACCGAATCTGGCGAATGTTTTACAGGGTAAGCCTTATGTTTATGGTGGTTATTTCGTTGGGCCTGAACTGAAATACGGTACCTCGGGCAAGTTCCAGACAGGAAAAACAACGCTTGATCTGGCTGCTGAACTCAAATTACATCTGCAATCCATACCGGACCATAGTTTCGACGACGGAATCGAAGCGGGGCGAAGTGTTTTCAACCAGCTTGAGATCAATGAGGACGGAAGTGTTACTTTCATTAAAGCGATGTCGGGGTATGGTAAGAAAAAGAATATGGCCCTTAGCAATGATGAGACCACCATTTATCATGATACTCCAGCGAAACCACACAGACACATGGCAGATGCTTTTCGTCATCTGGCGGTACAGTATCTATATGGTGAGATCGGCGGTGAGAACCTCGGCTGGCCGGGAGCGACACCGACGAGGAAAAGCTATGTCGGTGATCGTGGTGTTGGAGACCTGTTAGAAGTTGGGAGCTAATGGAAACACCAAAATGCCATAATAAAAAGACAGGAGCTGAACTGGTGAGAACTAACGGTCAAGCTATGGTTGTCTGTAGGTGTTATGAATGTGGGAAGGTGTTTGACTATGAGTTGTGGAGACTGAAAAATAATGAATAGGCGTGAACTAAAAACTAAAGACTAGAAACTAAAAACTTCAGTCGGAGACTGAGCAATGTTCATAGCGGTTTGTCCAAAGTGTTTTAAGAAGGTTGGCGTTCCCAGGCCGGGTAGTGTGCCGGACATGGACCAGATCGTTACCGACTGCCCGTTTTGTCCGAACGGCAAAATAAAGTCAGCAGATGTTTACGACGTTGTGGAGCCGAAAGCAGAAGCGCCGAGTTTTGATCTGTTAGGAGTGAATTAAAACAGTGTTGAGTTTTGAGTTTTAAATTTTTAATTAAGAACTAAGAATTAAAAACTAAGAACTTCAGTCGGAGACTGAGAAATGCCAAAAACGAGTAAGCCTAAGATACCTGCTATTGAGAAGCAGGAGACTGTTTTGCCGCCTACGGCTTCCGGGCCGGAGGTTGTTAAGGCACGAGAGGACGTTAAGGCACGGGCAAGGAAGTCAAAGGGCAGGCGAGCCAGCAGAGTAACAACGCCCGGAACACTGGCGATAAGCGACGTAAACATAATAAGACCGGAACTTAAAGATAAGTTGGGTGGATAAATGGATTTATCAATAAAATCAAAAACATGCACAAAATGCGGTGAAGAAAAGCCACTGGAGCAATTTTACAAAAGAAAGGGATCTAAAGATGGATATAGAGCGGACTGTAAAAACTGCCAGAATAAAATAAGCAAAAAAAACTATATTAAGAAGAAAGAAGAAAGATGTATCTATGCCAAAAAATACCGTGAGAAAAATCCTGAAAAATGCCAACATTATTACGAAGAACGCCGTAAGAAACATAGAAATGAACTCATTGATTACAGTAAAAAATGGAGGAGTATAAATCCCGAGAAACATGTAATATCCCAAAAAAAATACCGCGAAAGAAACCCTGAAAAAATTAAGATTTGCCAAAGAAAAAACTACATTAAACACAAAGAAAAAAGAGGTATAGCTACGCAAAGATATAAAAAGGAAAATCCTACTAAGGTTAAGTTCTCAACTCCGTCTGAGTATAATTAACCAGTGATTCCCAGTGGAGCCCGCCTTTATTG
>DRGS01000070.1 GCA_011053245.1 Phycisphaerales bacterium | reverse complement strand
GATAATGCTGTAGCCTCTCCCGCGTTTGGAACGAGCGACCAGGCACTCCTTTATCTTATCGATAAGGTCCATACCACGGCGGGCAGTCATCACCGGGTGATGGTGGTAGAGGTGATGGGCAGGTATGCCGGCTGGATAGCTCTTCATGCAGGGGTCGCCAGCGGAGCCGATGTGATACTCATTCCGGAGTTTCCCTACGAGATCGATAAGATAAAGGAGTGCCTGGTCGCTCGTTCCAAACACGGGAGAGGCTACAGCATTATCGTCGTAGCCGAAGGCGCCAAGGAAAAGGGCGGCAAGATGACGGTTGCTAAGACGGTCGAGGGCAGTCCCGACCCTATTCGATTGGGCGGAGTGGCCAAAGCCCTGTGCGATCAGCTCTCGGAAGATACCGGTCTAAGTTGCAGGGAAGTTGTTTTGGGGCATGTTCAAAGGGGCGGGACTCCGACGCCGCATGACCGTGCGCTTGCGACTATGTTCGGTCATGAGGTGATAGAGATGTTGATGAACGGAAAAGAGAATCAGCTTGTTGTGATGACCGGCGGCAAGTTAGCTGGTGCACCGCTTGCGGAGATCGCAGGAAAGATAAAAACTGTAACCGAAGACAACCCACTCGTTAAAGCCGCGATAGCGGTTGGAACGAGCTTCGGTCGATAAAAATATGGTCAGGTTTGCACTGACGAATTTGTACCGAATGTTATGGTATGGATTGGTCAGTGGATCCTGGTAAGGACAAAACGGTTGTTGAGATCGTATCCTGCTTAAAGGCGGCGGCTAATTGCGACGGGCCGGTAAAAGTAAGCGGGACGTGGGGATCCTTTGCGCCGATGCTTACGGCACATATCTCTAAGGAGCTGAAAAGACCCATCCTGTATGTATCCCCCCACCTTGACGATGCCGATGACGCAAACGGTGACTTGCAGGTTTTTGCGGGGCGGCCCATCGAGAATTTTCCGGTGTGGGAGGGTGAGCATGAATTTTCCGATGCGACCGACGAGATCGGCGCCCAGCGACTGCGGGTAG
Organism: Phycisphaerales bacterium; assembly: GCA_011053245.1. The sequence continues at coordinate 4,461 of DRGS01000070.1, read as the reverse complement.
CACTCGCTCTTGGTCAGGGCGCAAAAGCTGGTGATGATTTTTCCGATCTTATCATTACGACATCGGCGCAGGCATTGAATCAGCCGGTGCCGCGGCCGGACATGATGGAAGAAGAGGGTTTAAAACTGGCGGTTAGTCAAACCATTGAGCCGGAGCTGGTTATCGAATGGCTGATCGATAACGGTTTTGAACAGGTCGATAGCGTAGATCTGCCGGGCCAGTTTGCCCATCGTGGTGGGATCGTGGATATTTTTGCGCCGGTAACGGCAGGCGGTTCGGCGGCCTTCGGCAGTGCCGGCAGCAGCGATGTTGACCCGGTGCGGTTGGAGTTTTTTGGTGACAATATCGAGAGTATTCGCAAGATCGATCTGGATACGCAGCGGTCGAGCCATGAGATCGAGAGCATTTGCATTATCGCGGCGGTCGATCCAAGTAAATTCGGCCAGACGGAGCTTTTTATAAATCTGCTGCCGAAAGATACGATAATCATTCTCGAAGAGCCTAACGATGTCGAAGATGTCAGTTGCGTTTTTCTTGACAGGGTCGATGACAGCCGAGGTTTATATCCGTGGTCGGCAGTTTATAAAGCGATGGCCAAATTCGTCCGGCTTGAGATCAGCAGGTTCGGCGGCGGCGGGGTCAATGATATTAACATGGATGTAACGAGCGCGCAGGAATTCGAGCATAAAAGCGGTGCGGTATGGAAGAGCAATGAAAATGTGCTGAGCAAATTGCTGCCGCCTTCGAATAAACTGGATGTGCTGCTCTACTGCGAAAACGAGGCGGAGATCGAGCGGGTAAGCGAGATCGTCAGGGAGTCGCAGGGAAAAGTGCCGGATAATTTTATGCTCATAGCCGGTTTTATCAAACAAGGGTTTATTTTCAATTCTCTTAACACGGTCGTTTTAAGTCATCATGAACTTTTCGGCCAGTACGCGATCCGGCGGCGGATACGAACGATACGGACGACGTCGGCTGTGTCGAGCCTTGTCGATCTTCAGAGAGGTGATTATGTGGTGCATCTTTCGTATGGGGTCGGTAAATTTCTCGGTATCAAGACGATGGAAAAGAATAACAGCGTCAGCGAGTATCTGACGGTCGAGTATGCCGATAAGATATTGATACACGTTCCGGTCAGTAATATTTCATTAATCCAAAAGTATATCGGTGCCCTGCCCAAGCGGCCCAAGCTCAGTAAGATCGGCACGAAGAAGTGGGAAAATCAAAAGGATAAGGTCGCCAAGGGTGTTCAGGAGTTGGCGGCGGAGTTGTTAGAGGTTCAGGCCAAACGCGAAAATCTCGGCGGCTATGCCTTCGGTGCCGATTCTACATGGCAGCGTGAGTTCGAGGAGTCTTTTCTTTATCAGGAGACGCCGGATCAGTTGACGGCTATCAAGGAGATCAAGGCCGATATGACCGAGGCGGTTCCGATGGATCGGCTTTTGTGCGGTGATGTCGGCTACGGTAAGACGGAGGTCGCAATGCGGGCAGCGTTCAAGGCGATCGAAGCCGGTAAGCAGGTTGCGGTGCTGGTTCCGACGACAGTTTTGTGCGTTCAGCATGGCAGGACGTTTGCCGAACGGTTCGCCGATTTCCCGATAACGACGGAGGTGCTCAACCGGTTTGTTACAGGTAAGAGGACCAGGGAGATCATCAGCCGAGCAAGACAGGGCAAAGTCGATGTCCTTATCGGTACGCACCGGATCATCAGCAAGGACGTGGGGTTTAAGGATTTGGGATTAGTTATTATCGACGAGGAACAGCGGTTCGGCGTTGAGCATAAGGAAAGACTCAAGAAACTGCGGGTCAATGTAGATGTCCTGACGATGACGGCGACGCCTATTCCGCGAACGCTGCACCTTTCACTTCTCGGATTGCGTGATATCAGTTCGTTGGGCACGCCGCCGCTTGACAGACGAAGCATTGTCACAAAGGTGTGCCGATACGAAAAGAAACTTATACGCAAGGTGATAATGCACGAGCTTAGCCGTGAGGGTCAGATATTTTTTCTGCATAATCGTGTTCAATCGATACAGCGGGCAGCCGATGAGATTCGTAAGATCGTAAACGACCCAAAGGTGCGGATCGCGATAGCGCACGGTCAAATGACCAAGCGTGAGCTTGAAAGTGCGATGGTCCGGTTCGTTGTCGGGCAGATAGATATTTTAGTTTGTTCGACGATAATCGAATCGGGTCTGGATATTCCCAACGCCAATACGATGATCATCAATGACGCCGACCGTTTCGGTTTAGCACAGCTTCATCAGCTTCGCGGTCGCGTGGGTAGATATAAACACAGGGCGTATGCGTATATGCTGCTGCCGGCAGACAGGCCGATCACTCCGGTTGCAGCAAAAAGGCTAAAGGCTATCGAAGAGTATTCGCAACTCGGCGCCGGTTTCAGGATAGCTCTGAGGGATCTGGAGATACGCGGAGCAGGTAACATCCTCGGCGCCGAGCAATCGGGCCATATCAATACCGTCGGGTATGAGATGTATTGTCGCCTGTTGAGTGAAGCGGTCAAGCGTATGAAGAATGAGCCTATCGAAAAGCCGACGACCGCACTGGTTGACCTTGGGTTCTCGACTTATATTCCGAAAAGTTATATACCTTCGGATCGCCAGCGGATGGATGTCTACCGAAGGATCGCCGTTGCTTCGAGCGGTCGCGATCTTGAGAGACTTAGCGAAGAATTAGCCGATCTGTTCGGGCAGGTTCCCAAACAGGTACAAGTGCTGCTGGATTTGACGGAGCTAAAGGTCAAGGCGTCCAAGTGCGGGATAAAGAGCATAGTTGCCAGTGAGCCTGATCTTGTTTTTGTTTTCGAGAATGCAGAGGGAACGAAAGATATTTTTGCCCGGGCCCCGGGAAAGGTGAGGATACCGGACGCTAAGACGGTGCATATCCGACTGGAGAAGAACTATTTTGAGCCGATGACGCTTATGAGTATTTTGCGAAAAATGCTTTCGGCAGGACCGTAAATAGTGTACAATCCCCCTTTATCAATGAAAATGTGCAAGGAAGGAGTTTTCAAGGTGCGTTTATTTACTATTTGTGTGCTAGCGGGATTGTTTGCAGTCACTTGCGGATGCGGGTCGAAGCTTAGGAGCAAAACCGGCAAATTCAGTGCTGCTGAGGTTGAGGCTATGCCCTTTGCCCAGAGAGAGGATTTGCCGCAGCCTTCGGGCGGACTTGTGTTGAGCGTAGGCGGTGAGACTATTACAGCCGATGAGATCGCAGCGGGGGCGGAAAGAGAACTCGCGCCATTAGCGGTAAATGCGGATTTTCGCAGTTTCAGGGAGAAGGCGAAGCTGAAGATCGAGCAGGCCGTTGTCGGCAAGGTTACGGATATTTTGCTCTATAAGCAGGCCAAAACGCTGGCTCCTTCCAACATGGACAGTGCATTGGATAAGGGTGTTGAAAATGCGGTCGATAAGTTTGTCGCAAGCCATGAGGGCAATCGTGCCAGTGCGCAAGATGCGATAGAAAAGATGGGATTAGATTGGGACGGTTTCCGGGATCAACAGAGGAGGATAATGCTGACGCAGTGGTATATCTCGCAGGAGCTTGTCGATGACAGTCCGGTTACCCACAGCGATATGCTCGATTACTATAACGCCATGAAGGAAAGCATGTTTTGGCGCGCAGGCAAATTAACGTTTCGTCTGATCGATATTGTTCCGGAAAAACTTGATCCGGCGGAGGGTCAGTCCCCGGAGCAACGGGCATTGGAATTAGCCCGGGATCTGCTTAAGAGAATCGATGACGGTGAAGATCTTGGCGAGTTGGCGTCGGAGTTCTCGCACGGTCATCGGGCCACGAGCGGCGGTTTATGGGAAAATGTTACGGCCGGATCATTAGCGGCACCTTATAATGTTCTTGAGGTTGAAGCCGGCAAGATCGAGGAAGGTGTTATTGCGGGGCCGATAGAAACTGACGGTCATGTTTTTATTGTAAAGTTGGTGGAAAAGGTCGAAGAGGTTCATAAGCGGTTTGAGGATGTTCAGGAAGAGATCGAAGCCGAGATCCGTTTCAGGCGCAAGGTCAAGCAGTACAATGAAATGATCGTTAAACTGATGGAAAGGGCTAATGTCGCAAACATGGGCAGTTTTGTGGAATATTGTCTGCAGACGGCTTACAGACGATACGCTTTTGGCGGCCAGTGAAAAGATTGCGGTGATACGAGATGAAAATAATAGCACATGGTATTGATCTGGTTGATTTTCCGCGGATAGAGTCTATGATCCAGCGGCACGGTGAGCGTTTTATGAATCGTATCTTTACGGTTCGCGAGCAAGCCGACGCCGAGGGGGTTAAGAATAAATTTGAAAAGCTTGCCGGTCGATTCGCGGCGAAAGAAGCGGTGCTTAAACTTATCGGGACGGGATGGCGAGGCAAGATCGCATGGACGGAGATCGAGGTTGTCAATAATGCTATGGGACAGCCGATAGTGACCATCAG
>DRGS01000069.1 GCA_011053245.1 Phycisphaerales bacterium | reverse complement strand
GGTATGTATTCCGAACTGCGACAAAGTCATACCCGGCATGCTAATGGCCACGATGCGTCTGAATATTCCGACGATCTTCGTCTCCGGCGGCCCCATGGCAGCCGGAAAGACAAAAGACGGCAAAACCGTTGACCTGATCAGCATTTTTGAGGGCATCGCCGCTTTCAATGCAGGTAATATTGGCGAAGATGAACTCAAGGAACTCGAATGTTCCGGCTGTCCCGGCGAGGGAAGCTGCTCGGGAATGTTCACCGCCAACAGCATGAACTGCCTCTGCGAAGCGATCGGTATGGCTCTGCCCGGTAACGGCACGATACTCGCCATTGACCCGAAACGACAGGACCTCTACAAACAAGCTGGCAAAACCATCGTCGAACTCGTCGCCGTCGACCTCAAACCCCTCGACATTGTAACCGAAAAGTCTCTCGACAACGCGTTCATACTCGATATGGCCATGGGCGGCTCGACCAACACCGTCCTGCACACACTCGCTGTCGCCAGCGAAGCCGGCATCGACTACAGCCTCGAAAAGATAAACGCCATCTCCGCCAGATGCCCCAACATCTGCAAAGTTTCACCTTCGAGCGATTGGCACATGGAAGACGTCGACGCAGCCGGCGGCATCAGCGCGATATTAAACGAGATCGCCAAAGTTGACGGTCTCCTCAATACCGAATGCAGATCCGTTACCGGCAAAACCATCGGCGAAAACATCGCAGGTGTCGAGATCACAGACCCCGATTGCATCCATCTTTTAGAAAATGCCTATTCGAAGACCGGCGGCCTGGCGATCCTCAGCGGCAATCTCGCCCCGCAGGGCAGCGTCGTAAAAAGTGCAGGCGTCGCCAAAGCGATGCTCACTCACAAGGGCCCAGCCGTGATATTCGAAAGCCAGGAAGATGCTTGCGAAGGCATCCTCGCCGGTAAGGTCAAATCCGGCGACGTCGTTATCATCCGCTATGAGGGCCCCAAAGGCGGACCGGGAATGCAGGAAATGCTCTCGCCGACCAGCTACATCATGGGAGCCGGACTCGGCGAATCCGTCGCGCTTCTCACCGACGGACGCTTTTCCGGCGGAACCCGCGGTGCATGCATCGGCCATGTCAGCCCCGAAGCTGCCGTCGGCGGACCCATTGCCTTGGTAAACGATGGCGACATCATAGAGATCGACATCCCCAACAGCAAACTCAGCGTTGACCTCTCAGATGCCGAACTCGCCAAGCGAAAGAAAAACTTCAAGCCCCGCACCCCAAGCATAACAACGGGCTACCTCGCAAAGTACGCCTCAATGGCAACCAGCGCAGACACCGGCGCAATACTAAAGTGGTGACCAATGTTGGGTGGGCAAAAACAGAAAAACCGTAAATGTGTGGCACCTTCAAGCGAAGCTTGTGGGTGCTAAAATATGGGTGGCACGGTCAAGCTGTGCTTGGCCGTGGATGGAGTCTGAAGGTGCCCTTGACTCTAAAAAGAGCCCGAAGGGCGGCATAGTGTAGCCTCGCCCGTGAGGGCGTGGTAGAGGAATGCAAAAAAATTCTTTTCTAAAAATAAAATGAGCCCTCGAAGAGGGCGGCATAAGGAGTAACTGGAAATGTTAAATTGGCTTGGCTTTTTCACAGTTTCCTGGGGCGCATCATTTACGGGTTATATAATTATCCAAATAATTGCAGCTATGAAGCTACGAGGGCTTGGGCGTATTATAGTTTTGTTGCCTGCACCTGTAATGTTGATAGTGATAGCTGTTAGTTTTTATGGATATCAGCAAGAGTGGAATCTCTGGCCGATATATCTAATTTTTGTAAGTCCTCTTGCCATTTTGTATGTTGCCATTACATGGTGGGCGTTTACTATTAAAAATAGAGATGTTGATGCGACGGCTGGGCGATTAACAAATGACTAAACAAGAAGCAACAAAACAGAAGTGGTACATCGGCGGTCTGCACTTTGAGTGTTCCCAGTGCGGCAACTGCTGCGCTGGCCCCGACGAAGGCTTTATATGGATATCCAAGCCGGAGACCGAAATGCTCGCGGACCATCTGGAGCTACCTCTCGGCACGCTCCGCCAGAGGTTCCTCAGACGCATAGACAACCGGACCACGATTATCGAAGAACCGTTCACCAAAGACTGCATCTTTCTTACGAAGATAGCCGGCCAGCGAGGCTGCTGCGTATACCCTGCCCGCCCGAACCAGTGCAGGACATGGCCATTCTGGACGTCGAATCTTCAAAGCCCGAACGACTGGAACATGGCAGCGACGATCTGCCCGGGAATAAACCGAGGCAAACTCTGCACCTTTGAAGAGATCGAAAAAATACGAAAACAAAAGAAATGGTGGTAGCATGGATCACTTACCTGAAATAATCGAAGCAGTCGTCACCGTCTACGTCACAATAGACGCCAAAGTCGCATCCGACAATGGAAGATGCCAGGCCTGCGGCAACTGCTGTAGCTTCGGCGATTACGACCACCGCCTATTCGTAACCTCACCCGAAATGATCTACTTCAAAACAGCCCTCGGAGAAAAAGGTATCCTTCCGATGCAAAAAGGCGTATGCCCGTACAGAGTTGAAGGCAATTGCACCATCTACGACCATCGTTTCGCCGGATGCCGAATATTCTCATGCAAGGACAGCCCCGAAATGCAATCCGACCTCAGCGAAAGATCGATAAAAAAATTCAAAGAAATATGCGAAAAATTCGATATCCCCTACACCTACACCGAACTCTCAGTAGCCCTCAACGAACTCGCCACACAGTAAACTCAAATCCTAAGCACGAAATTCGAAATCCTAAACAAGCACTAATAACCAAAATTCAAATGACCAAAACTGTTGGCGACTGCGTTAGAATCGGGTTTTCTAATTTTGATATTAGTATTTTGAATTTGTTTCGTATTTCGACATTCGTATTTCGTATTTGAGCCACAGGCTACTACGGCTGCCGAAGTTCGATATACTTAACCTTACCCTGAACTGTGCCGTTGGTTTTGTAGAATTCATAAAGAGCGGCGATCTTATCTTTGTCGACAGGCTCCATATACCGCTGGGAACTGCCGGGTTCGGCTCCCCAGAATATCTTCGTATTGTCTTTGGCATTGAGAACAATATGCGCCTGCCGCGAACTCCTCCGGCCCCCTAAGTTACTTACGTCAACGCTTGCGATCTCATTGAGCAGCGGCTTGTCGGCGCTTGCGATGTCATCCATCTTCCCCAGCATCCGCAATAACTTCACCGCCGCCGCGATATCGTCACCCCTCCACTGCTGTCCGGGTGTCAGTTTCTCCTTTCGAGAGAACCCCTTGACCTCTATGACTGCAAGCTTACTTACCGCCAGAGACCTAAGCACCATCATATCTTCGGCGACATAGTATTTTTCTTTTCTCTGCTTCACCATCGCCACCGGCTTGCGATACTTCGCCGCTACCAGCACCGTTTCGTTTGACGTACGAACCCGAATATCGTAAAGCCACGGCAGAGACTGAAGATTTTGCGCCACCCCATGGGCGGTGTTTTTATCTAAAGCAAAACTTCCCCCGCCAGCAGCCGACAGGATCGCTTCCGAAAGCTCCTCGCTCATCCAGCCGGGAGGATTTATCAGTTCAAGCGGACCGGATTTACCACCGGCTAATTCCGCGGATCCTACATAACCCTCAAGCCACATAAAACCCGCAGCTCCTCCGGCTAAAACCACGATCACAGCGAATATCACAAGGATCGCCCGCAGACCTCCACTGCTGGTCTTCGCAGCCTTTTTACCCCTGCCCCTGGCTTTGGTCTTCTTAGCCTTGCCAAAGCTAAATCCCTGCCATGGCCCAGCCTTCTTTTTCGTTTTTCGTTTTGCCAATTCTTTAGTCCGCTTATTTATTTTCTTATTGCCGCCTCTACGATCTTCATACACAGTTCGCCTCGGTTCATTCCTGCTTTCGCTGCGGCCATCGGCACAAGTGAATGCGACGTAAAGCCCGGAAGTGTATTGATCTCTAAAAAGTAAGGCACATTCTCTTTCGACAATATAAAATCAACCCGTCCCCAATGCCTGCACCCCGTTGCGTTGAAGCATTCGATCGCCATCTTACCTATCCGCTCAACAAGCCCGCTATCGTCTATCGTATCGAACAGATACTCCGTCGCATCGTCGACATACTTTGCGTGATAGTCATAAAAACCCGTCTTGCTCCTTATCTCTATTATCGGCAGCGCCTTCCCGTCTACAACACCTGACGTGATTTCTCTGCCTTCGATGAACTCCTCTATCATGCACTCGCCAAATTCGGCGAAAGTTTTAATCGCCGCCTCAGCGGTCGCTTTTTTTCCCTCTGTTATCTCTACTCCGATACTGCTGCCGTGTGAGATGGGTTTGACCGCGAACTTTTCGCCCGCTTCGCTCAATCGTTGAATAATAGCTTCGGCGTCATCGCTGCCCTTTACCGCAGTGTGCCAGGCAACCGCAACATCTGTTTGGTTCGCTATTATTTCCTTACATGCAAGCTTATCCATCGCGCACCTGCTGGCCGCAGGCCCCGAACCCGTATAACAGAGCTTTCTGGATTCGAGTATCTCCTGCAATTTACCATCTTCTCCGAACTCACCGTGCAATGCCGGAAAAAACACATCGATACTCTCATCGTCAAGGATACTTAACCTGTCCGGCGCAACATCGAAAAGAACAACTTCGGCGCCCGCTTCTTTCAATGCCTCGGCAATGGTACTACCGCTTTGCAAGCTGATCTCGCGCTCGGAACTGATCCCTCCTGTAAGAACCGCAACCTTGATATTGTTATCGTTATTCATAGGGTGGCCGGCTACCAGATCTCCAACTCTAATTCCAGTTCGACGTCAAATTCACTATTGACTTTTTCCTGAACATCTTTGATCAGTTGTTTAACGTCACAGCTTTTGCACCCTTTTTCACTAACGATGAAATTGGCGTGTTTTTCGCTTACCATCGCTCCGCCCACCTGCAAGCCCTTAAGTCCGGCCCTATCGATAAGTGCCCCAGCCGACATCCCGCGCGGATTCTTAAACACACATCCCGCGTTCTTCGTACTCAAAGGCTGCGAGTTCTTTTTGTATATCCATATTTCCTTAATGGTCCGTAGAAGTTGCTCCGGTTCGGATTCGGCAAGCTCCATCTTCGCGCTTACGATCACCTTCGCTGTGATATTTGAAGTTCTATAGCCAAAAACAAGTTCCGGTTTACTCTTTTCGAAAATGTTACCCTGCGAATCGATCAGTGTAACACTCTCGACCGCCGAACCGATATCGCCAAACGTTCCGCCCGCATTCATCCTGATCGCCCCTCCTACCGAACCGGGTATCCCCGTAAGAGCCTCGATCCCGCCAAGTCCTTTCTTAACACAGCCCAGAACAAGCTTACCCAGATTCGCACCGGCGTAGGCCGTCAGCACATTGCCGTCAAACTCGGTTTTGCCAAAGTCTCCGTCTTCGAGTTTGATCACCGCGCCCTTTACACCATCGTCATCGACCAGAAGATTGGATCCGTAACCAAGTACGCGTATCGGTACCCCGTATTCATCGCACCTCTTAACCACCCTCGTCAACTGTTCGACCGTCTTCGGAGTAATAAGATACCTGTCTCTTATACACATCTGACG
>DRGS01000068.1 GCA_011053245.1 Phycisphaerales bacterium | reverse complement strand
GAACCACACCGCCGATACTACAAAAATTACCTTGAACTGTCAAGATTTGACATTTTCGGGCTAATGAGCTATAAACGAGCGTCCATGCCCAAAAAAACATGGAACGAATCGGCGGCAATAGACGTTTAGAGTATAGACACAGGGTTGCAGCAGCTTATGAATGCAAAAAACGACTTTGAAAAGAGTGCACTGGTACATCTGGATGCGATGTACCGAGCGGCCTTCGCCCTTTGCGGGAACAAGGATACGGCTGAGGACGTCGTGCAAATAACGTTTCTGAAAGCGTTTAAGAGTTTTGGTTCTTTTAAAAAAGGTACGAACTGCAAGGCGTGGCTGATGCGTATCCTCCGAAATACATGGTTCGATCAGCTTCGACATCAGAGAACCGCAGGCACGCAGGTTCCGCTTGATGAGAATATTGCGATTGAAGCGGCCCAGGTAAACGAAACCCAATGGACCGATTCGACGGACCTGCTGGAGAACTTTTCGGACGAACAGGTCATCAAGGCTTTGCAAAGTCTTCCGGACGAGCAAAGGCTTACGCTTTATCTCGTCGACGTGGAAGGATTCAGTCAGGATGAGGCAGCCGAAATAACGGATGTCGCCGTCGGAACGATTAAGAGCAGAACAAGCCGGGGGCGAATGAAACTTAAGAGTGAGTTGTTAGTATATGCCAGAGAGATGGGCCTTGCTGGAGGTGAACTATGAAACACCTTACTGATGAACAATTAGAGCAGATAATGGGCGGGTATGAGTCCGAACCGGATCACCTCAAAAGCTGCCAGTTGTGCCAGATGCGGCTGACGGAGATGCGGGCGTTGGCCAGCCGCCTGACTGCCGCTTTTGAGAACGTCAAACCAAGGCAAGAGTTGCTCAACAACATCCGTACAGAGATAAACGCCCAAGCCGATCCCGAAAGAAAAGGCATTTCACAAAACATATTTGATCTGCACGCGCATTGGCGAGGATGGGCAACGGGGATATCGGCGGCGGCGGCAATGATGGTGTTGATTCCGCTTTTGATGATGCAGGCATCCTATCAGCCGGCAATGGCGATTGAAAGACAAGCCGAGATTGCCCATATCCATGAAGAAAACCTCTCCGGCGACCATGAGTTCCATAGCGAATCCGAGCCCGAAAAGCTGGCTGCGTATTTCAATGAAAAGCTCGGGTTCGATCTTCGTATTCCAAAAGCCGGACAAGGACTAAAGCTGCGGGGCTGCTGTGTTCGGCATTTTCAGGGGAAAGTTGTCGGCAGCTACGTTGTCGATACGCCGGAAGGTGTTATAAGCATTGTGGTAGTAACCGATAAAGCAAAATCGCTCGGTATCGGGGACAAATTCACCCGGGACGGGCACACATACTGGAAAAGCGCCTTCGCAAAATGTGATATGGTTTCTGTGCGTATCGGAGATTATACATATTGTGCCGTCGGCGAGATCTCACATGAGTATCTGACGGATCTGCTCAGCAAACTCATCCCTGAAAATAAGTAATAGCCAGACAAGCCCTGTAAACCTGTGAATTGGCTACCCTATAATATTTATGGAACGTTTTAACTTATTGATTCGTTATAGAAACTGACGGAGCGTACCGTCGCAAAATATTCACGAAGATCTAACATTATTCTGGAGAACAAAAATGAGTAAAGCAAGATTAGTAACAATAGTCAGCATCATCGGTGTTGTCGCAATATTAGCCGTCGCCCTACCGCTGACATCGGCAAAGGCTGAAACCGCCCATGGCGATCATAGCAAGATGGCCATGAAGAACATGAGAACAAAACCTTTAAGCCTTGAGAAGATACATTCCAGCCATCTCCCAATGGTATCGAAATCAATGGACAAAGCCATTAAAGCTATCGAAGCCGGTAATAAGAAAACCGCATTGGCAGAACTGCATAAAGCACAAAAGATGCTTGCCGCGATTAAAAACGGCATCGGCAAACTCGTAAAACCTAAATTTGCTAATGTTCGCTGCCCGATCATGGGTTCGCCCATCATACCGGACAGGGTCACCGACAGCCTCATACGCGACTACAAGGGACAAAAAATCGCTTTTTGTTGTGGAGGATGTCCCGGACCGTGGGACAAGCTTACCGATGCTGAAAAAGACGCAAAATTAGCAAAAGTAAAGCCAAAACCAACAGAGGACCATTCCATGCACAAACATTAAGCAGGTGAATCGCTGGTGTTTGTGGCATTTTGTAGGGTCGGGCGGTTGAAGTCCAGCCTCCCGGCCCTCTTTTTTTGAGTGGTAAAGTAGAAATAACCGATATTTGTAGGTGCAAAGTGTTATCTGTTGTGGTATTGACGGTTATATTGAATTGTTCCATTTAAGGTGTAAAGAATGAAAAGACTGAAAATGATAACAATTATGGGACTGTTGGCTTGTTTGTTCGGTTCAAGCTGTCAACCGGAAAACGCCCAAACCGGCCTCTATGAGTATCACCGCGTAAATATTGACGCAAAAATCTCGAAAATCGCAACAGCGGAAACTTCCAGCGCCTTGGAACTGAACGCTGCTTCCGGTCTTTCGGATTATCTCGCCTATGCGGCCCTCCATAATCCCGGCCTCCATGCTGCATTTAACCGCTTCAAGGCTGAGTTTGAAAAGATCGATCAGGTCACGGCACTACCGGATCCGCGATTCACATACAAGTATTTCATTGAAGAGGTTGAAACGCGCGTCGGGCCCCAGCAGCAGAGTTTTGCTATCTCGCAGGCTTTTCCATGGTTCGGTAAACTCGACCTCAAAGGCGATATTGCTCTCCAAGCCGCCAACGCCGCCAAACAGCGATACGAAGCCGCAAAGCTAAAGCTTTTCTATGAGGTCAAGGACGCCTATTACGAATACTACTACCTCGCAAAGAGCATTGACATCACAAAGGAAAACGTCAGCCTGATCAAGCACCTCGAAAGCGTCGCAAGGAGTCGCTACAAGACAGACGCAGGATCGCATCCGGACGTTATTCGCGCACAAGTCGAAATGGGCAAGGTCGAGGATCGCTACCGCTCGCTGCTCGATATGACCGCACCGCTCGCCGCCAGATTGAATGCGGCATTGAATCGCCCCGCCGCTGCCGAGATACCCTGGCCAAAAAACATTGACATCGAAAATGTTCAGATCGATGACGACCGCTTGTTTGCCATGCTCACAGAGGCCAACCCGGAACTTAAAGTTTTGGATTTTGAAGTCGCCCGTAACGAAAAGGCCATCGCCCTTGCGGGTAAGGATTACTATCCTGATTTCACGTTCGGCGTAAGTTTCATAGATACCAGTAATTCGCTGGCCGGAAACCCGAACGATAACGGTAAGGATCCGGTCATTGCTTCGGTGTCGATGACTATTCCGCTCTGGCGTGAAAAATACGATGCGTCGGTTCGTCAGGCCAAGAGTCTGTACCATGCGGCAATACAGAACAAGACGCACAAAACCAACTCTCTTAGTGCAGATTTACAGATGGCGACATACCGGTTCAGAGATGCCGAACGCAAGGTCGATCTTTACACAAACGCCCTGCTCCCAAAGGCTAAGGAATCGCTCAAGGTAACAGAATCCGGATTCAGAGCAGGCACAAGCAGCTTTACCGACCTGATAGATGCCCAGCGTATCCTGCTCGAGTTTGCACTTTCAAACGAGCGGGCACTTACCGACAAAGCCAAATGGCTGGCCAAACTCGAATTGCTGGTCGGGCGCGAAATCAAATAACAAAAAAGTTCAATAACTTTTAGGACGCAATATATGAAAGATTTTATAAAAAAATATTTTGGATTTGAACGTAAAGTTCTTACCAAGACATTTAAATTTGGGAGCAAGCCGCAGATACTGGTGCTTTTAGTCGTTGTACTGGCAGTGGGCTTTTGGCTTGGTAAGTCTGCCGGGCCTGAAAAGTCCAAAACAGAGACAACTGTCACTAAAGCCGAAGCAAAACCCGAGGTCTGGACATGTTCGATGCATCCGCAGATAAAATTGCCCAAACCCGGTTTGTGCCCGATCTGCAATATGGATCTCATACTACTTGTGACCGATGACAGCGGAGCCGACGATACTATCCCGCGGCTTACGGTCAGCGAAAATGCCAAAGCGTTAATGGACATCGAAGTTGCCCCCGTAGAGCGCAAATTCGTAACCGCCGTCGTTCGCATGTCCGGCAAGATCGATTACGACGAAACAAACCTTTCATATATAACCGCCTGGGTACCGGGCAGGCTCGATAAGCTATACGTCGATTATACCGGCGTGCCGGTCAACAAAGGCGACCACATGGTTCATCTTTACAGTCCCGAATTGATAAGCGCTCAGGAAGAATTACTACAAGCCCTCGAATCGGTCAAAAACACCCGGAAGACCGAACTTGGGATCATGCGTGAAATGTCCGAGTCTACCGTTACCGCCGTCCGTGAAAAACTCAGGCTCTGGGGACTGACCCCCGAACAGATCGCCGAAATTGAATCAACCGGCAAAGTCGCCGACCACATGACAATATACTCAAAAACAAGCGGCATCGTTATCCACAAAAACGCCGTCGAGGGAATGTATGTTCAGACCGGCACAAAGATCTACACCATCGCCGACCTTTCAAAAGTCTGGGTACAACTCGACGCTTACGAATCCGACCTTGAATGGCTGCGTTACGGTCAGGCGATCGAATTCACAACCATCTCCTACCCCGGCCATATATTCAAAGGGACGATAAGCTTCATCGATCCGATATTAAACGACAGAACCCGAACAGTAAAGATCCGTGTAAACGTCTCCAATATCGACGGCAGGCTGAAACCCGGCATGTTCGTAAAAGCCATCGTCCGATCCCAGGTGGCAGGCGGCGGACGCATCATGGACGCAAGCCTTGCAGACAAATGGATATGCCCCATGCATCCGGAGATCGTCAAGGACACCTCCGGAAAATGCGACATCTGTAAAATGCCGCTGGTCCGAACCGAAACATTAGGATACCTCAGTGACGATCGTGCTTCAGCCGAAATGCCGCTGGTAATACCGGTAACCGCCGCACTGGTAACGGGCAAACGTGCCGTCGTATATGTGCAGTTGCCCGATACCGACAAACCGACTTATGAAGGCAGAGAGATCGCGCTGGGACCCAGAGCCGGAGATTATTACATTGTCCGCCAGGGACTCGGCGAAGGTGAACTTGTTGTCGTAAAGGGAAATTTCAAGATCGACAGCAGCCTGCAGATATTAGCAAAACCAAGCATGATGAGCCCGCCAGCTTCAACTGAACCCGTAGAACATAAAAAACATACCCGTCTCGAAACGCCGGTTATAGACAGCAGCTTCCGCAAACAGTTAGCTAAAGTATTTGATGGTTATTTTGCAATGCAGCAGGCTCTTGCCGATGACAACGTAAAATCGGCCGTTGCATCCGCAAAAAAAACCTTAGCTGCGCTCAAAGTCGTCGACATGAAACTGCTAAGCGGCGCAGGCCACGATAAATGGATGAAAACTTCTATGCAATTGCAGAAAATACTTTCCAAAGCTAATGACAATAAGGACATAAAGCTGCTTCGTGAAGATTTCCATCTGCTCTCACAGCAATTAACCAAAACAGCAAAACACTTCGGTTCGACCGGCGAGCTGCCCTTTTATGTATTGCATTGCCCGATGGCATTCGACAACACCGGTGCAAGCTGGCTTCAGGACAATAAGCAAACAAGAAATCCGTATTTCGGCCACATGATGTTGCAATGCGGAGGTGTCGAGGACGTTGTCGCCGTCAAGAATATCTGGAAAAAGGAAGACAAATAACATGGACGATAATCTCCTCTCTACGCAAACTCCCGAACAGCGATCCCCGATGGGCAAACTCCTTCTCTTCTGCCTTACCAACAAACTCGTAGTCGCCCTGCTCGTCATATTCGTAGTTGTCTGCGGCCTGATAGTCGCCCCTTTCGATTGGGAAATAGGCGGACTTATTCGCAAACCCATACCCGTCGACGCCATCCCAGACATCGGCGAAAACCAGCAGATCGTCTTCACCGAATGGATGGGACGCTCCCCCGAAGACGTCGAGGACCAGATTTCATACCCTCTTACCGTATCTCTCCTGGGCGTACCCGGCGTAAAAACCATCCGCAGCTATTCATTTTTCGGTTTCTCCTCCATCTACATAATCTTCAAGGAGAACATTGATTTCTACTGGTCACGCAGCAGAGTCCTCGAAAAGCTAAACTCTCTCCCTGCCGGAACCTTACCCCCGAATATCCGCCCCGCACTCGGCCCCGACGCTACCGCGCTCGGCCAGATATTCTGGTACACATTAGAGGGACGCGACCCCGAAGGCAAACCTACCGGTGGATGGGATCTTGAGGAATTAAGAACCATACAGGATTGGTACGTCCGCTACGCCCTGCTCGCCGCAGACGGCATCAGCGAAGTCGCATCGGTCGGCGGATTCGTACGCGAATACCAGGTCGATCTCGACCCCGACGCCATGCGAGCCTACGGCGTAAACTTCGCCGACGTTTACCGCGCCGTCAAATCATCCAACATCGACGTAGGCGCAAAAGCCATAGAGTTAAATCGCGTAGAGTATTTCATTCGCGGCATCGGTTTCATCAAGAATGTCGCCGACATCGAAGCCAGCGTCGTAAAGGT
>DRGS01000067.1 GCA_011053245.1 Phycisphaerales bacterium | reverse complement strand
GCGACATCCTCTCCCATGCCTGTGATCTGTGCTCCCTGACCGGGAAATAAAAATGCGGTTTTCATATAAAGGCCTCACACAAGCATTGTACCTATACAATTATAAAATGCGCTTTGATGCGCGGTTAAGTTTCTTTACACACTTATTACGATTTCCAACGCGAAAAGTTATCACCCTATAAGGGTGTTAGAATTGAATTACGTTGGCGCCCCAGGTTAATCCGCCGCCGAAAGCAGCGAGTAAAACTATGTCGCCCGGTTTTATTTTACCTTGTCTATTGCAATCGTCGATAGCAATTGGGATCGAAGCCGCCGATGTATTGCCGCATTTATCAATATTAATAAATATGCTCTCATCACGGAACTTCAGGCGTTTCCCGACCGACTCTATGATCCGTGCGTTCATCTGGTGGGGGATAAAAACATCCACGTCCTCTACGGTGAGGTTGCATTTTTCGAGGCATTCATTGACCATTTCGACTATGCGTCTGATGGCCAGATGATAAACCTCTTTGCCGTTGATGGTCATATATATTTCTTTCGGATCCTCTAACGGTTTATCTGCCGGGTAACGTGACCCGTATGCCTTGCAGTTTAAGCTCGTCCAGCCGGCCCCGTCAGCCGATGCGCAACTGTAAACGATACCTTTAGGTCCGCCTTCCCGGCCCTGCACGATTACCGCACCTGCACCATCTCCGAAAAGGATGCAACTGCTCCTGTCTTCGTAATTGGTGATCTTGGTCAGCGTTTCCGCTCCTATCACCATGATATTTTTATGCCGTCCAGAACAGACAAACTGTTGAGCGATCGAAAGTCCATATACAAATCCGCTGCATGCAGCTGCCAGGTCAAACGCCCATGCGTTTTTAGCGCCGATCGCGTCCTGTACGAAACACGCCGTTGACGGAAATCCCATTTCCGGAGTGACAGTTGCAACCATTAGCATGTCAATATCCATCGGGCTGAGGTTGGCGTTCGCAAGAGCATTTTTCGCTGCCTCGGTCGCCAAAGTAGCCGTCGTCTCACCATCGGATGCAACATGACGGGTCTTTATGCCCGTTCGCGTGACGATCCACTCGTCAGAGGTCTCGACGATCTTGGCAAGTTCTTTGTTTGTCAGTGTCTTGGCGGGCAGAAAAGAACCCGTACCGGCTATGACAGCATTGCATTGGCTCGTAAAGGGAGCGTTTAATTTAGTCACTATTGGGCCTCACGGACGAGTTAGAAAGATGTTTGATGATCCTCTCGTTGATCTTCAGAGTGTAAAACTTCTTTGAAGCGGCAATGGCATTTTTAATGGTACGGCTCTTGCTCGAACCGTGACAGATCATCGCGTTTCCATTGGCCCCAAGCAGGGGAGCTCCGCCATATTCATGATAGTCGTACTTCTTATATATCTGTGTCATTATCGGTTTGAATTGTACGGCAAGTTTCAGATCCTCGCTCATAAGTTCTGTCTTTATTGCCTTAAAGAGCATATCGACAAGACCTTCGGTAAGTTTCAAAATGATGTTGCCCACAAAACCTTCGCATATCGCTACATCACAGACGCCTTCAAATATATCACGCCCTTCAAGGTTGCCGATGAAATTTATTTTCGAGTCGGATTCCAAAAGTTCCCTCGTCTTTTTGACAAGTTCATTGCCTTTTGCCGCCTCTTCGCCAATGCTCATAATCCCCACCCGCGGGTTATCTATACCGAACATTTGACGCGAGTAGATAGTTGCCATTACGGCGTACTGATAAAGGTTGATCGGCCTGCAAGCGACATTGGCCCCGACATCACACGTTGTAACCGGCCCGCCTAATGTCGGAAGAACCGCCGCGATACCGGGACGGTTTATACCCTCGAGATTTCGCATACGAAGTTGACATGCCGCAACGCACGCACCCGTATTACCTGCCGAGATCACCGCATCCGTTTGCCCGTGCGATGCCATCCTCACCATTACAGCGATCGAGCTTTTGCGCTTCTTTCGCAGTGATTCGATCGGAGCCTCATCCATACCGATTATATCCGGGGCATGAACGATACGCAGCTTCGCCCTGTCAGCTTTCAATAGTGACAACTGAGATTCGATAGAATCCTCAACTCCAACGAGGATCAGCTCGTCATCCGTGTCAAGCAATTCGCAGGCTTCTACTGCGCCCTTAATGATCTCGTCAGGCGCATAGTCGCCACCCATGGCGTCTAAGGCAATACGCATTTAGCTCGTTTCCTCCTGACCGAGCTTGAGCGTGATTTTCGAGTTCACATAACCGCACTTATCGCAAGCAGCATGTGACAGTTTCGAATTACCGCACTTCTTACAAACTGAATAGTTCGTCGCACTCAGAGCCAAATGACTCCTGCGTGTGCGGGTTCGTGTCTTACTGATTTTCTTTTTTGGCAACATAAACTAATACTCCATTCCCATACAAATAACTTCAAACACAATGCACTAAAACTCCATCTTACAAATAAAAACATCGTAACCTGAAAACAAAGCCGCAAAAGACGCACAATCTACATAAATATAAGTGGCTTTATGCTGTTACAGCTTCCAATTAACAGTACCGCAAAGCGAGTTTTTATCAAAATCCGGCCCCTGAGTAAAGGAAAATATCTCAAAACACGCCTAAATAGTGAAATTCTTTTACCCGGTCAACAGATTTGCCCCATAAAGCTGAACTTTTTTCCATTTTAGGGTTGAAATTTACCCCAAAGTATTGTCTAATAACCTTTTGCAGCCGGATCAGGTGACATCGGATGTACAGGCAAGAGCCTGAAAATACATTAAAAACGCGTATAAGTATTGATTGGCGAGGTCCCATGAGCCGAAATGTTGGACGAAAAGCACTGTTTGAGGCTCTAAAGAAGGGTCAGGATAGGATCGCGAAGGGGCATGTAACTCGCAATCTGCGTTATCCTGAACCTGCAAAAACGCGAATAACCGGCAGCAATGCCGAAAATATTGTCCATGATGACGATATTGAAGCATGGCCGCCCCAGAGGCAGCCGGTAGCTGCGATTTCTGGTAGAATAGAGGTTTCTTTGCCATATCCGATGGCGGCGATGGTTGTCATTGTCGCGATTTTGATTGGCGTGGCATTGTTTAAGGTCGGCCAGATCAGCGGATCAAACGCTGAAAAAGCGGCCGCAGCGGCTGCAAAAGCTGATTATGAAGAAGTTTATACCAGAGATCAGGTTTTTGGCGAAGAAGATGACCGGGCCGCAACAGCAGAGGCCAAAGACAAAATAGAGAAAAAAAAAGAGGATCAGATATTGCTTGGTCCCGTAGGCGACCATATAATCATTATCGCCATGTGTACGGAGTCGCGGGATCTTGACCCGGTAATAGAATATTTCGCCGATAATGGTATTGAGACGCTGATCGACAAAAGAGGCAGCGATTACTTTCTCGTTACCAAGAAGAAATATCAGAGTCCTAAAAAAGTAGGATCAGACGGAAATATTGCTCTAAAATGGATAAAGCAGATTGGCGGAACTTATGTAGCACCAGATGGTTATCATGGTTTCGGTGCCATGCCGTTTCAGGATGCGTATGGTGACAGGATACGATAATTAAAACAGGTAAAAATTAAAAGATTACAGGAGAAGATGTTATGTCAATGGATCCTTCATTGAAGATCAAAGGCGCTCTCAGCAGGCACCGTAATGTTCTTTCGCGTGCCGAACGCATTGAAATGCTCGCCGAAGAGGGCAACTGGGAAGAAGGCGATCCGGTAACGGGTTTGCAAAAGGTTGGCCATCGTAAGAGTCATTCCGGCAAAAAAGGCGGAGACGACGAGAAGACCGCCGAAGAAGAAGCAGCCGCAGCAGCTGAGGGCACCGAGGAAACTGCCGAAGATTCCAAGTAGCGGCTTAGCGACGCTTACAAAAATTAAATGCCGCTTTATGGCGATGACGACCAACTGCCGAAGCGGCATTTCTTTGCGCATAATTAAAAAAGGGCATAGCCATGAAAAACATACTCGCCGAACGAACCGGCTTGATCGACGCAAGCGGGATACGAAAAGTTTTCGCACTCGCTGCTTCGCTCAAGGATCCGGTAAATCTTTCTATCGGTCAGCCGGATTTCGACGTCCCGGACGCAATAAAGGCAGCGGCTATCGACGCGATCAACGCAGGCCAAAACAGTTATTCACAAACTGCCGGCGAAACTCTGCTTGTCGATAAGATCACTTCGCAGCTCGCAGCCGATTACCAATGGTCCGATCCCAACGTACTCGTCACCAGCGGCGTAAGCGGAGGCATATTGCTTGCCTTCATGTCGATCATCGATCCAGGCGACGAGGTCATCCTCGCCGATCCCTACTTCGTCATATACAAGCACGTCATAAACCTCCTCGGCGGCAAATGCGTTTACGTCGACAGCTATCCCGATTTCAAGCTCCCGGTCGACGGCATTGCAAACGCTGTAACCGAAAGGACCAAGCTGATCATTGTCAATTCCCCGGCCAACCCGACCGGCGTCGTCTATTCCGAGGCCGAGATAAAAGCTATTGCCGCCGTCGCCGCCAAAAACGACATCCTCGTAATGAGCGACGAGATATACGATACATTCTGCTATGACGGAAAGTGCCCCTCTATCGCAAGGTACTATGACAAGACGCTCCTGCTCAAGGGTTTCAGTAAGGCTTACGCAATGACCGGCTGGCGAATGGGCTATGCCGCCGCAAACGATTGCCTCAAAGATCTTATCGACGCAATGACAAAGATCCAGCAGTACACATTCGTCTGCGCACCTAAACCTTTCCAGTACGCTTCGGTCACAGCTCTCGATACCGACATGAGCGAATATGTAGCTGCGTATAAGAAAAAACGCGACATGATCTGCGACGGACTCAAAGATAAATTCCAGGTCGTAAAACCCGGCGGAGCATTCTATACTTTCGTAAAGGTTCCCGAAGGCTGTGGAACCGGAACGGAATTCGTCAAAAAAGCAATAGAAAATAACGTCCTGATCATCCCCGGAAACGTCTTCAGCGAACGAGATACGCACTTCCGCATTAGCTATGCGACCACAGATGAGAAGATCCAGCAGGGCATCGATATCCTCCGAAAACTGGTCTAAAATTGGGTTTCCGTCTTCGCTGCGTTTCGCCGCGACAGGTGGATTGGGTTTGCTTTTCATTTTTTTGTTTTTCGCTTTAACTACTTTGCCACAGAGGAAAAAGAGGAACACTGAGGGCCACAGAGAACTACTAAAATGGGGTTTTTGAAATTGGCTTTGATTGGGTTTGTTTGGGTTTGCTCCGTTTTTGGGTTTTGTTTGTAAATCGTTGTAAACCTCAATACCGCAAGGGTTTGCGGTGAATTTTTGGTTGCTTAAATTGGCTTTGTTCCTCAAAAAAAGGTTTCGCAAAAGTGCGGGTTCTCCCGAAAAGAGTGAGGGTATTGTGTCGAATTTTAATGCTCTCGTTTTTGTCATAAATTCACACTTATTTGCAAATATTTTCATTTTTAACCACGAATTTCACGGATTACAGGATTATTGGGAACCACGAATGAACACCAATAAACACGAATAAAAGATTAAATTGTATTGCATTGTTAGATGAACATTATACAAAGGTCAGTGTCAAATGTCAAGTTTTTTCTGCTCGCTAAGTCGTAATTTTTTTATCCCGCAAAGGCGCAGAGGCGCAAAGGAAAGATGTATTATAAAAAAAATGTCCGCCGGACCTTTAATTTCCTCCTCATTTTTCGAGCAAACAGCCCGACATTCCCAACGGCTCATAAAAATATTCTAAATACTTAGTTTTTTGGGATTTTTTACTTGCACGGCATTCCTCTTGTAGTAATATTGCGATTATAAATGGTGAGGTTGATTCTCGTAACCATTTATAGAATACAAGGTAATATATCTTAGGCTGGTGCCGCACAAAGCAATTTTATTGAACATCATGTTGTCTAATCAGCCAAGGGGGATTTTTGGGTGTGTGAAAAGTCTTTGCTTTTCATACTTCTTACACCGCTTGATGTCGCAAACTTGTTTATCAACATAGTACAGTAGGCTGGTTTCTCTACCTGAATAGGGACGTTTATGGTACGGAGCAAACGAAATCTGTTGTATTCGGATGTGTCGCCGAAAGAGAATTTTGGAGATGCATGCACTGTCTGCACATTTATTTTTTCTATCAATATTAAATTCATTTGCGCTGCGCGCAATTAATAGGATTTTTACGTAATGTATGGAGGCAAAAAAACAGGAGAAAAAGTTTAAAACTTTGATTAGAAAGGAGCGGAGCAGGATCAAAGAAAAGACGTGAAAAATTAAAATCGTAACTAAATCGAAAGGAAAGAAAATGAAGGAGAACATGATTATGTGTAAAAAATCAATTTTAGTTGCTTGTGTTGCGCTGATGGTGGCCTGTGTTGGGCTGTCACAGGGAGCGGTGATTATGAATGATGGCTTTGAGGCCGCCGAAACCCTCGCAGGCAATGGATGGACCGGAGCTTGGAATTTTTCTGGTGCTACCTATGGCAACCCGGCCAACTACATCTGGAGCGCGGGAGATAAGGGAACCACTACGAAGGATACAGGCTATGCCATCCAATCCGGCGATAATCTGGAATTGGTGTTTGATATTAGGGACATGGATGATGAGATCGCCACTGGCGAACTAGTCATTGGAACGCTCTTTTACAATGCCGGTGCCGGCGATGTTGTGCTGGACAGCGTTGGATATGATGATGGTGATGTTCCTGGTGGCTGGAATAACGGTCTGGGATATCTGTTAGTGACTGCAACCGCGGGATCCGTTGGTTATGATCTGCAGGTGAGCTTTGAGTTTACCTATGACGGATTGGGGGGGGCAACAGCGTTTTGGTATTGACAATGTGATTGTTTCGGAGGTGGTGCTTGATGTCATACCGCCAACTCCGAATCCTGCTACGTTCTCATCTGCTCCAAGTCCCTATAGCGATACAGCTATCATCATGACGGCGACAACGGGTTCAGATCAAACCGGTCCTGTCGAGTACTACTTCAATGAAACTACTTCCGGCCCAGGGGCAACAGACAGCGGATGGCAGACAAGCGCTTCCTACTCCGACAGCGGTCTGGATGCGGATACGCAGTACACCTACACGGTGCAGATGCGTGACTCTGTAACTACGCCGAATGTTGGTAGCGCTTCAAGTGGCGCAAATGTAACAACTAATGCTGATCCGGATACGACTGCTCCAACTCCGAATCCTGCTACGTTTGCTTCTGCACCAAGTGCCAATGGTTCTTCAGTTATCCACATGACGGCGACAACTGGTTCAGATGCTACCCCCGGTCCTATCGAGTACTACTTCAGTGAGACTACTTCCGGCCCAGGCGCAACAGACAGCGGATGGCAGACAAGCGTTTCCTACACCGACAGCGGTTTGGATGCGGATACGCAGTACACCTACACGGTCCAGATGCGTGACGCTGTGATACCTACGCCAAATGTTGGTAGCGCTTCAAGTGGCGCAAGTGCAACAACTGATGTAGCGACTGTGAGGCCGCCGCTATTTAAGGTTTTCGATAGGCTTGGCGCTCCGGGGTTGTTGTCCACCGGCACGTTGACCATGGAACAAGAAAGCTGGACGGAATCGTCCGCGGGAACCTGGTACGATACGTCCCTTTGGGATGAGACGGATGTTTTCCAGACACAATTGGATTATGACGACAGCACTGGTCTGGATTGGCGGATCAAAATCGGCAAGGGCGGGCAATTGTATTCCATCTTGCTGCCAGGCACGGGTGAAATCATGCCGCCGCAGAATCGCGACCTCAGTCCCTGGAATGATGATCTATGTACGGCGACACTTTTTAGCGATAGGCGTAATGATGATCCGGAAATGCAGGGCCTTGGGGACGGCTTCATACATCAGGCCGGCATGTATATCAGGCCCTGGTTGGATCCGTTGAACGACGAGCCGTTCTATTCGCCGTTGTTGGCCGAAGCGTTTGATCCTGACGCCCGCAGCTATTCCGTCATAAACTGGGGACTGGTTCCGAAACCCTCTGTTAACCGGGGGGATGCGTTGTTCTACACCAACTACCGGCATTTGGGGGACGGTGTTCTAGAAATTACCTATTATTTTTATAACTTCGGCACCTATGATCTACCGCAACCTACAGCTCCCTGGACGGGTCTACGCCGTTCGGTTTACGGGACGCAGATACTGGGCGCAATCGGAGGCGGATTCGACGTTTTGCCATACGCTTACGAGACAAGGAGATATGCTCTTATAAATACCGGGGGATGGATTGGACATACAGAGGACGCCGGTAATACAAACAGTGCGGCGTACAGTCTGGTTCAAGGCCTCGACGAGCATTATGGGCAGCCGGGCTACGAAGAACAATCACAAAGAATGAATGGTTACAATCTTGACACAGGCGGGTGGAGGATTATGGCGACGGATATGCACTGCAATCTCAAGCCCGGCGAAGGGATTTTCTACCGCTTTTACATGACGATGGGAACGCTCGGCGACGTTGTGGCTACATCCGAGCAGATGGTTGGCAATGTGGATTATGGATGGCTTGAGTTTGACGAGGCAACAGCGGAGCTTCTACCGTTGTACGAGACGACGGTGTCCAGCCAGACCATCCTGACAACCGAGGTAAACGGTTCCCCGGTTGCTTACAGCTATGCGGTTCCGGTGAAGAACTCGCTTCCGCTAATCCAGATGAAGGAAATTTCATCCGGCACCTATGTGCTGTCGACTGACCCATATGCCGTTTGCAGCAAAATGCCTTTTGAAAACCAGTACGATCCCCAGGATCCCGAGTACTCGACCTACCAGAACCGCGTGGTCTACCGGCCCTATGACAAGAACACCGAATGGATAGGTTTGCTGGGCTATGTCGTGCCCACAGCACTGGCCACGGAGCCGAACGATTGTCAGCCTTTATCGGAAATCCTGGGCGAACAGATTGTGTTTGATCCCGGCGAAAAGCAGGATTCCGATGAACTGTTAATCTGGACGACTCCGGATACGACTGCTCCAACTCCGGATCCTGCGACATTCTCGTCTGCTCCTTCTGCCGATAACTCTTCTGCTATCAGCATGACTGCGACAACGGGTTCAGATGCTACAGGTCCTGTGGAGTACTACTTCGCAGAGACTACTTTCGGCCCAGGGTCAACAGACAGCGGATGGCAGACAAGCCCGTCGTACACTGACAGCGGTTTGACTGCAAGTACGCAGTACACCTATACGGTTCAGATGCGTGACTCTGCAACTACTCCGAATGTTGGTACCGTTTCAAGTGGCGCAAATGCAACAACTAATGCTCCGGATACGAGTGCTCCAACTCCGAATCCTGCTACGTTTGCTTCTGCACCAAGTGCCGATAGTTCTTCAGCTATTAGCATGACGGCGACAACTGGTTCAGATGCTACCGGTCCTGTAGAGTACTACTTCAATGAAACTACTTCCGGCCCAGGCGCAACAGACAGTTCATGGCAGACAAGCCCGTCGTACACTGACAGCGGCTTGGATGCAAGCACGCAGTACACCTACACGGTACAGATGCGTGATTCTGCAACTACGCCAAATGTTGGTACAGCTTCGAGTGGCGCAAGTGCAACAACTGATTCACAGGCAGCGGTAATTGCGGGATATGATTTCGGAGCCGACCTTACTGCGACCTCGCAGGATGCGAATGTCACGGCGAATGATATCGTTATAGGCTCCGGCCTCACAACTTATGCGGCCCGCTCGGCAACTGGCGGTGGGTGTCTTTACGCCAGATGCAGTGGTACCGGTATTACCAATCTGGCCGGTGCCATCACTGACGTTGACTATGTATCATTCACCATTGACGTTGATTCAGGCTATGAAATGGACCTGACTTCTATGACGCTGGAGGCGGGGTATACTAATAATACTACAGACACTTCAAAATCCCTCACTCCATACCTACTGACGAGCGTTGACGGGTTTACGTCTTCTGATAGCCTGAGCGACATCACGTCGTATGCGGATACTCCTCAAAGCGGAAGCACTATTTACTATCAGGACCAGAGATGACACTGACCGTACCATTGACCACAATATCATCAAAGCGATGAATGATATTTGTGTTATCGGTGTCATCAGTGAGATAGAATCTGAACTCCG
>DRGS01000066.1 GCA_011053245.1 Phycisphaerales bacterium | reverse complement strand
TGTCGTAACCGGCGATATGGATATGTTTAACAGCAACGCAAAAGCACGCAAGGAATCGGCATAGCGTTATTATGCTATACGGCATCAGTTCTTGTTCATAGTGAAGTAGAAGGACGGTTGCGAAGATAAATTCTTACGGGAACTTGTGAGCGAGCCAAATTGAAGATCTGTAATTCTTGACGCATCAATAGTTTGACCGTCCAAAAAAATCCCTATTCGCGCCTGATTTCCGTTGCGGTCAAGACGCAGGTCTGTATAGGCTATCAGTTTTTGGCCGCTGCTTTGAAGCCTTGAAGGCAACAGCAGGTAAAAACCGCAATCGCCTTCAAATCTGGAGGGCCCTTGCATGGGTTCAAACGAAAAACGAGGCTTGTTCACAATGTAAAGTGTAAATTTGTCGTTTACATTGCTGCTGGTTATACCGGAAAAAGATGTATAAAAGGCGTCCAATCGCACCAGGACTCTCGAAGCCGCAAACTCCGCCCACGAAAGAGGAGCCTTATGTTTCTTGCGGCTGGCAATCTGAACATTAACCGCCAAAAGAACGGCGCCAATAAGAACGACGCTTTCAATTATCAGAAATCTTCGACTGATCTTCACGTTATACTATGCCAATCACAATTCTAAATCCATTTATGCGATCTTTGCACCAAATTCATATTTGGCAAGAGCCGCCGCTCCTGTTATGCCGGTGTCTTCGCTCAATGCGGCAAAGCATATCTCGACACTTTCCTTTTTCAGCTTCCATATCTGCCGGTCGAAATGACCCCTTATCCCGTCAAGCAGAATTTGCCCGGCGGCGATCATCCCGCCGCTGAATACTATCTTCTGCGGTTCCGTTGTGTGAAGCATATTAATACATAATACCGCAAGAGCTTTGGCCGTCCCGTCGACAATATCTTTTGCGAACGCATCGCCCGCCGCCGCATGCTCGAAAACATCTTTACACGTCACTTCGCCGTTTTGTTCTTTCACTTTCGATAACGAAGAGCCCGGATTGTTTTCAAGTTCCTCTTCGGCACGCTTGACGGTAGAGCTTGCCGAAGCATACGCCTCGACACAACCCTTCTGCCCGCAGCCGCATTCGCGCCCGTCGGGATAGATTATCAAATGGCCGAGTTCGGCTCCGTTACCGTCACAACCCTGAACGAGACGACCGCTGGAAACGATGCCCCCGCCAATCCCCGTACCAAGAGTAAAAAAGATCATGTCGGTAATATCTTTCCCGACGCCTGCGATAAATTCACCCCAACAGGCAACATTCGCGTCATTTTCCAACACCGCCGGTTTGCCCAAACCGTCCGCGATCATATCGCGCAGCGGCGTGTTATGGAAAGTAGGCAGATTCGAGGCCTTTATAACTATTCCATTTGGATAATCGGCAGGTCCCGGAGTACCGATCCCTATCGCAAGAACATCCGCAAGCTTATGGCCGGAATCAGCGATAAGCGACTCGGATGTCTTAACGATATTGCTTACGACATCCTCAGGCTCCATTTCAACACCAGCCGGAACCGACGTCTTTGACAGAAGATTCATATCTTCATCAAAGATACCCGTCTTTACATTCGTACCGCCAAAGTCTATACCTAAATAAATTTGTGTCACGTTAATCTCCGTATCCATTCGGACAAGCTGTGTGCCATTTCCATGCACTCTCTACGATCATCTTAATATCCGGTATCTTAGTTGCCCAGCCGAGTTCGGTTTTTGCCTTCGTCGCGTCAGCGGTGAGAACCGCCGGATCGCCCTCTCGCCGCCCAGTCTCTACAACCTTAAAATCCTTACCCGAAACTTTTTTAACCGTCTCTATCACCTCTCGCACGGAATAACCTTTACCGTTGCCAAGATTGTAAACCAGTTCCGATTCACTGTCGAGTTTGTTAAGTGCCAGAAGATGCGCCTCGCAAAGATCCTCTACATGAATGTAGTCGCGTACGCACGTCCCGTCATCGGTCGGATAATCCGTCCCGAATATCTTTATATCGGCACGTTTACCCATCGCAGCTTGAATAATAAGCGGAATAAGATGCGATTCGGGCTTATGGTCCTCACCTATCGTCCCGTCTCCGCCTGCACCGCACGCGTTAAAATATCTAAGTGCCGCATAATTGACCTTGCCCGCCTGACTCTGGAAGTGGCACATCCTTTCAACCGCCCACTTGCTTTCGCCGTAAGGATTGATCGGATTCTTGGCCGTCTCTTCCGTAATGGGAATCTCTTCCGGCATACCGTACGTCGCAGCCGTGGAACTGAAAACGAATTTCTTAACGCCCGCCGTTTCCATTGCACTAAGCAGATTGTGAGCGTTGCAGAAGTTGTTATGATAATATCTCAACGGTTCCGTGACGGATTCGCCAACCTCAATGAAAGCCGCAAAGTGCATCACCGCTTCGATCTCATTTTCCACAAGCGTCTTAACGAGCAGGTCGCCATCGGCCAGGTCGCCGAGGACAAACTCGGCATCTTTAACCGCTGACCTGTGACCCTTCGACAGATTGTCAAAAACGACGGCCCGGTGACCATGCCTTGCTAACATGGCTGTCATGTTGCTCCCTATATATCCCGCGCCGCCGGCTACTAATACTTTCATATCTGATACCAATCTCAATTATAGAATACGCTTTGATGCGTGGTTAAGTTTCTTTACAACAAATATTACAATTGCCTCGCGGAAGTTTATTACCCTATAAGGGTACACTTTCAAATATAATGACTACTGTTAAAATTTGCCCTTAAGAGCATACTTCGTAATTGATTCAAGGATTTTATTCTCCAAACCAGGGTCCGGTCCTAATTCCATCCATGTCATCTGTTCCGGTCCCTCAACCTTTAGTCTCTGAAATGATCTGCTGCCGCCGGTGAACATTCCCGCAGCACGACTCATCCCGTGGATCTCCTGCTCGGGTAGCGAAAGCCTGCGGGTATTGATCTGGCATTGTATTCTCAACTTTCCATTGCTCTCGGTAAAATGCAGTATCGCCTGCCGCTGAATACTGTGCAAGTTTGCCTCCGCCGTCCTTTCGGCTCCGACGTTATCCTTCCGCCAGAATTCGAGAAACTGACCTGCGCTGAGGTATCGGGTCCTGATAAGACCCCGTTCAACGTCAAACTTATCTATCACAAAACGCATCCGCGTAAGTGCTGCCTCGCCGGCATCCATCGCATCGGCTCTTGCAACGCCATCCAGATAGATCGCATCGCTGGCTGGCAGGGTCAACTCACTTTCGTCAAGCCTCTGGCAACCCGAACTGCCAAAAAAGAGCAGCGTCAACGTAATAACAAACAAAATATCTCGCTTCATGGTTTTCCACCTCTTTTTTTATAGATATAATCGGCTAAGATTGTATACGGAATCTTCCGCCCGAACAAGTAGTAATTCGCAGTTTTTTTGTTTCTCGGTAAATTAAAGCTGGCTTCTCTCCCATGTCGATACAACTCTATGCTTTCGGTGCAATTACGGCAAATAAGGGATAAACTGCGCAGTTTCGGCCCCTTGGGGCTGACAGTGTGCGCATTCCTCGACTATCTCAACATCGAAGCCGGTCTGGCAGAAAACACCATCTTAGCCTATGGCCGCGACCTGGCCCGATTCACCGAACACTGCCTCTCCGAAGGCGTCCGCACCATCGAAAAGGTCCAGCCGACCGTGATATACGCCTACCTCCACAAAATCAGCAAAGCCGGAAAAGCCGAAACATCCATCAGCCGCGCACTCGTATCCGTCAAAATGATGCTCAGATTCGCTATCCTCACCGGCTCCATCAAAGACGATTTCACCTCAATGCTCGAAGGCCCGAAACTCTGGAAAAGACTCCCCGCCGTCGCCGCCAAGGAGCAGGTAATAAAACTCCTCAAAGCCCCCTGCGAAGATGACCCATACTGCCTTCGCGACAAAGCAATACTCGAAATGCTCTACGCCACCGGCGCCAGAGCAAGCGAAGTCGCGAAAATGACGGTCCCCAACGTCAACCTCAAGATCGGATATGTCCGAGTCTTCGGCAAGGGCAGCAAGGAAAGGATCATCCCCGTAGGCAAGGTCGCAAGCCACGTTACCGCCGAATACATCGAACATCTAAGACCCCAACTGGCCAAACCCCAAAGCGGCGATTCCCTGTTCCTTTCACGCACCGGAAAATGCATGGATCGAGTAGATATCTGGCGAGTAGTGAAAAAGTACGCCCTACGCGCCGGGCTACCAAAAAACGTCACCGTCCATACTC
This sequence comes from Phycisphaerales bacterium, assembly GCA_011053245.1. Next base: position 2,720 of record DRGS01000066.1, on the reverse strand, counting down.
TCCGCCACTGCTTCGCCACCCACCTCTTATCCGGCGGAGCCGACCTCAGAAGCGTCCAGGAAATGCTCGGACATGTTGACATCTCAACAACCCAGATATATACTCATGTCGATCTCGATAGATTAAGATCGATCCACAAACAGTTCCACCCAAGAGGATAGATAAAAATTGTGAAAGGAATCAATTATGACAAAACGTGAAATAGCTTCGATGGTATTAAAGTTAGCGGGAGTTCTTGCTGTTGTTAAGTATATCGGTTATATACCCATGATAGTTGCTTCGCTTGCAGGGTCATTTATGATCAAGGGTAATACACTGAATTTCTTCATCCCGGCAATGTATCTGCTTGGGTCACTGATTTATCCTGCTGGCTGCGTACTTCTCATTATCTATAGCGATAAGATCGCGGCAAAGTTATTCCAGGAAGATAAAATGGTCCAGATTTCAACCTCAATGTCCAAAGATGAGATCATGTTGATAGCGTTTACCTGTATCGGGCTTTGGGTTATAGCTGGTGCCATACCTGAATTGATAAATATAGCAACAACATATATTATGACTATTGGAGCAGGTGACATGAGCCGTAGAGCATTGCAGATGGGACATACTACCAGATTTATTGCAGCTATCGTAAAACTTGCTATCGGCTGCTGGTGTTTCTTAGGAGCTAAGCGTATTGTCGGCTTGTGGCACAAAATTCGTGGAAATGTAGACTTGGAAGAATACAAATCGTGATAGTAGGACTTTTAAAAATTCGGTTGAACCTAAATGGCATAGCCTCGCTCAAGGACAAACGCAGCATCGTCAAGAGCGTCATCGGCAAAGTCAAATCGAGGTACAACTTCTCCATCGCCGAGGTCGAATCCCACGACAGCAAAGTACAAGCTGTCATAGGTCTCGCCGTCATCGCCAACGAAAGCGCGTTCGTCAATAAGCAGATGGACACCGTAATAAATTTCATAAAAGCCAATGGCAGATTCTACGTCGGCCAGATCGAACGAGAAATATTCCCATTCAATCCATAAGGACATATCAATGAAGGATGAGGGCAAAACAAATTCAGACTGGGCGGTCATTTTCGATGTTGACGGCACCATGGTAGATAACGCGAAGTTCCACGAAGGTGCCTGGATAGAGTTTGGCCGCCGCCATGACCTGCCCATCGACGGAGAGTACTACCGCAAGAACATCCACTCGCGAAGTAACGACATAAATATCAGAAAACTATTAGGCGAAGATACTACCGATGCCAATGTCGAAAAATTCGGCGACGAGAAAGAGTCCATCTACCGCCAAACCTTCGGCCCGGTCGCAAAGGAGATCGCAGGGCTTAAGGTGCTGCTTGACAGCTTAAAACAGCAAGGCGTTAAATGCGCCGCTGCGTCCAATTCGCCCAGAGGCAACGTCGATCTCGTACTCGATAAGCTCGACATACGAAACTACTTCGACGTCATTATTGACAACGACCAGGTAAACATTGGCAAGCCCGATCCTGAGATATTTTTTATGACCGCCCAAAAACTCGCCATACCCCCGGACAGATGCGTCATTGTCGAAGATTCCATATCGGGCTTCAAAGCCGCCGAAAATGCCGAAATGGCCTACATCGTCATAACCGCCGGCGCCGACAGCAGCGAACTAAAATTCGCAAAACACGCAAAGGCCATACACCAGGACTTTACAGCTATAACCCCCGAATATCTCGAGCGACTGTTATAACCGGCAAAGTTACATCGCCGGCCTCGGATTATCCAGACAGAAGTCAACAAGCTCTTCGATATTCGCCGTCCCTGCGCACATCACCTTATCCGCTCCGCCTGCAAAAACTCCTCAAGACTCGGCCCGCACGTTACCAGTATCGTTGTTTTGTTATTTAGATCCACAGGTCCCTTTTATATGCATATTTTACCCCTTGGGCACAGTGCATATAATATACCCTTCAAGGTCAAAAGCTCCAAAGATGAGATGTTCAATTGAATTCAACAAGACATCAAATGTCTCAGCGGTAATCGCACCCTTTTCCGGTAATATTAAATCTTCAGGGCAGTTGACAATTACTCCTGAAGAAAACCACCCAACCCCAGTGTCGCCAAGCGCCAAACTCACATGATCACGCGTGGCATCCTTATTGCTTGCGATATAGTAAATCCAATCATTGAAAGTTAGGTATCCGTATTCATAGTCAATTATATATTTGTGGTCTGTTCTACAGTCACAATCCTCAAACAACGCAAAATTGTTTGGGTTGTTGCCAATTAGTTCTATAATCTTGCTATATGCCCATTCACTGGCAGTTGGACTTGGAATTATGTCGCAATCCTTATATAATAGGCATTCGTAAGAATTTGCTGTGTCAAGAAGGCGATCTTCTTCGCAATAAGTTACTTTCTCCATCGATTCAATATCAAAATCAAGTAATGCTCTTGATAAAGGGATCACTTCGTTGAGATTTTCTCGGATATATTTATTTACAGCATCGCCGCTTATTCGTCTTTCTATAAAAACCATAAGTGTCCCTATCAATTATTAAAGTCACATCGCCGGCCGCGGGTTATCCAGGCAAAAGTCAACAAGCTCTTCAATGTTCGCCGTCCCGGCGCACATCACCTTATCCGCTCCGCCCCAATACAACTTCAAACTCCCATCGTCTTCCGGAACCGCCGCACAGGCAAACACCACATTATGCACATACCCCGTAAGCTCCCACTCATCCTCCGGCG
>DRGS01000065.1 GCA_011053245.1 Phycisphaerales bacterium | reverse complement strand
GTCATATCGTATACAGACAGCCTCCTGAACGCCAAGTTCGAGGCAATGAAGAAAAGACAAGAAAAGCAAGATGTCGGCATGGACATGAACGAAATGTGGGAAATGATGGGCGGCGGAATGATGGGCGGCCCCGGCGGTTTCGGCTTGCCATCGGCGTCACGTCTGACAGAACGTGGCAAAGACGATGCTGCCGGATTTATTGTCATCATGGAAGGTTACTGCCCATACAAGAATGTAACCGAACTAATGGACCCTGCCGGAGTGGGAAATGACAAGAACAGGTGGGGATTTGTCACTCGATTGGGCAACCTCAGTAAGAGAGGCTTTGAAATATATGAAAAAGAGAAAACGGCCCATTTTCAGTTGAAGATAAAACCCCTTGATCTCATGGACAAGGACATGCCCGTCGGTATGGGTGATTCAGAGACCGTTGAACGTGTCCCGCAGGGTGATAATAGATACTTCAGCAGTTCATCCAACTACTACAATGCCGGAAACAGAACACGCATCGAAACGGAAAAAGTTCTTCTCGACCCGATGACCGGAGAAGAGATGAGCAGGGTATTCGACATTATAACACAGGGAGAGATCGACAACGACCCGCGTCTGGCGGATAAGGATCTTGGCATGAAAAAATTGGATGACTATGACAAAGAGAAATTCATAGAGAGAGACTACTGGTTCCGTCTCAGCGCAAAGATCAAGTGGGCCGGTGCGCCTTTGAATCAGACAAAAAGCGACCAGTCAGCGACGCCCGTCAAGACAAGCAAGAAATCGAAAAGAAGTTCCGCCAGCCGGTCAAAAGAAAATTAGACTATGATACTCACGTGTGTTTTGAAAGCATAAAACATCCGTGAAGGACAATAAATTTAATGCTGTTGATATTGTAATTGTTACAAAGTAACTCGCCCGAAAAACCGGGTAAAATCAGTTGGGAGTAATATAAATGGGTTCGATAATTGTTTTCATTAAGAAATATATATCGCTTATCATACCGACGGGAATATTTATTGTTTCCATTGTGTTCATTGTGATGTCGTCGATGACCAAGAAGTCACTGGCAGAGAGTATAGAGAAAACCAGTCTTTCGAAGAGCAAAGCGATCAAGTCACTGATCAGGAATACTCCGGCGGAAAAGCAATATGAGCAGGAAAAACGCTATCAGGATGCATACGCAAAAGATGCCGGAAGCATCGAACAGTTAGTAAAACAGAGCGCTCTAAGGGATTTGATAAGCTATAACATATTTCCCAAACCGCAGGATACATCTCGTCAGTTATACCTCGATTTCGGTAATGATTACCGAAAGGCCATCGAAGGCCTGGTTAAGAGCATGGATGCCCTCGATGCGCCCGGTGAAGCGGCAATATCCGAGGTAACCGGGCATCTGTCAGGCAGTGGCAGTTCAGCAAGACGCGGCAGGAGGCAGAACGCATCCGAAGATGATCCGAAAGCCGCACTTATTGACGCTATCTGCCGGAGACGTGCCGAGTCGGCACATGTTTATGCCGACCCTACTCTTTTCAAATGGTATGATTTCTGGGACGGATACGTTTATCCAGGCCCGGAGATAGCTCTGGAAGATGCATGGTTTTCCCAGCTTTCGTACTGGGTTTATGGTGACATTGCAACGACGATCCGGACGATGAATGCGGACTCGAAATGTGTTTATGATTCGCCGATCAAACGACTTATCGGTATAGGTTTTGCGGATCTGGTCGATTACGAGACCAAACAGCGACGGAGGGTTTTTGCCAATGGCGACGAAGCTATCTATGTCTGGCATGAAGATATTCAGCAATTGGGAGTATACCCATGGTCCGGAAGACGATGCGATGACGATATTGATGTAATACATTTCAGCGTAGCGGTCGTTGTTGGCTCAAAGCATGTTATGCCGTTCATGAAAAATCTGTGCAGCCAGAAAGAACACAAACATCGTGAAGGATACTTGCTCGAAGGTAAAGAGAATACATACACTCACAACCAGATAACCATTCTTCAGTGTGAAACAGAGCCTATTGTTTTAGACGACGAGGTCCACGATAACTACCAGTACGGCGATGATGCCATCGTAAAGCTCCACCTGATCTGCGAGTACATACTGAACCGAAATGGTATTGATCAGATAAAACCACTCTCGGTCAAAATGTTATTGGGTCAGGCTGAAGAGGAAGTAGAAGAAGAAATGTGAGACTCCTGAAAACAAGGCGGTTTTCCATGAACCTTAAATGAATTTTGAAAACTATTTATAGCGGGACAAATGTATATGAGTAAAAACAGAGGCAATCTTTTCGAGCGTTACATTGATAAGGCTGTGCTTGGTATTACCAGTATAGCGTGTTTGTGTCTATTATGGTTTTTTGTAATAGTCAGCCCATACTCGGTCGAATACAACGAAAATAAAGTCAGTCCAGGCAAGATAAACAAACTCATAAAAGACGGTCAAGCCAAAAGACTGCAAGACAAGTTGGCCAAGTTGCCGGAGCTTAAAACCTATAGCGGGCAAAAGGCGGAAAGCTTTGCTAAGCGAGTTGCCTGCACGCTCTCTCTGATCAGTGATGACGTTCAGTTCCCCCTGCCCCCACGAGGTGGAAAGGCAATATCGGGTCCCAGGCAGTATCGAATACCTAATATCGGAGATATAACCGATGTATCGGCAGAAGCGATCAGGACAGTGGCCTATGTTCCGATCGAAGAGATCTCCGTCGAAAAGACTTACAAGGACGCCAAAACCGAACTCGGCGACATTGACCTTATAACCGTTGAAGGTAAATTTGATGTAGCTGCTCTCTACGAAGACTTCCGGAGATGTTTTGTCAGTAGGGTAAAGCGGGAATGGAAAGACGAGCAATTCGCCATACCGATTTTCGCTGCGGTATCTCTTGAGCGACAGCAAATCCTTGAAGATGGAACGAACACCCAATGGCAGCGAGTCCCAAGGATGAAGATAGACCATTTAAGGGCAATTCTCGATATCCCTGACAAGGTGCAGGACAGGAATACGATCGATCTTCTGAGACTCAAGTTTGTCGATCATGAGGTCCAAAAAGAAATTATACAACCGGACCCTTATGATCTGGCTGCATCAAACGTTCAATGGCTTACGCCTAAACTACACCAGGAATTTGAAGTTTTAGCCGAGAAGGAACTGGAAAAAGAAAGACGAGAGGAACTCGAAAGGATAAAAGAACAGCGGGAAAACGCCGCAGGAACGGATCGAGGCAGAAGCAGAGGCAGAAGCAGCGGCAGAGGCAGCAGAACAACTGGCAGCAGAACCAGCAGAAGATCGCCATCTTCCAGAGGAACACGCCGAGGCGGAGATACGACAGGAGGCTACGGCGAGTATGGAACCGATAGAGAGAGACTGTCAGCGGAAAGAAAACGCGAGGCCCTGAAAAAAGAAAAAGAACGAACCATTGACGTTCTTTACGATGAGCTTGACGGGTTGTATATCGAAGAGGATACTGATCTTGCAGGTCTGCGTGAACGACTCGTGATCTGGGCACACGACGACACTGCGGAACCAGGCGGAACTTATCGATATAGAATGCGAATCGGCACATTTAATCCTATAGCAGGACGCCAATGGCTAAGAGAAGAGGACCAGGAGCATAACGACGATCTGGTATTTTGGAGTGAATACTCCAAGGTAACGGAACCGATAGCAATTGATGAACGCAGCTATTTTTTCCCGCAGGATGTAACCACCGGAAAAGTTAATGTACAGGTTTCAAAATACTATCATGGATTGTGGCGTAATGAGGAATTCAAGGTTGCTGCCAGTGAAGGGATAGGCAAGCCCGTTGAGATCGAAGCCCAAAAAGATTCGTACGCGCTGTCCGCCGTATCCACTTATGAATCAGACAGTGACGTGGAAATTGTTGATTTTACTACTGGGGCCGTTGTTATCGATATTGCAAAAATGAGCCTGTGGAGCGGCACTAAAGTTTTAACATCCAAAGAGTATTCAGAAATGCTGTACACCAGCGATGGTGAGAATATTCTGCACATGCCCATAAGGAGGAGAAACTGGCCCTCTGACATGCAAAAAAAATACAGTGAAATAGCAGACGCGGCCCAGGAGGACGTTGCCATCGTACCAAGGGGTACTGGATACAAACGAAAAGGAAGACAGCGGCAACCGCGGTACGAAATGGATGACATGATGATGGAGGAAATGATGATGGGTGGAATGATGATGGATGGAATGATGGGCGGTAGGCGCGGCAGATAAAGCGACTTTCTGTGACCATACTGACTAACGATCATTGTTGACTACTGACCGTCTTCAAGTGCACATGGACAATGGTAATGTCCGCTGGTGTTATCCCGCCTATACGGCTTGCCTGGCCAAGAGTGGCAGGCCGCATCGCCGACAGCTTACTCTTACCCTCATTACTCAAATGAGTGATCGCGTTATAGTCAAGGCATGACGGAAGTTTGATCCTTTCCATATTCCGCATGTTTTCGATCTGTTTGGCTTGACGCGCAAGATAGCCTTCGTACCTTGCGT
>DRGS01000064.1 GCA_011053245.1 Phycisphaerales bacterium | reverse complement strand
GCTGCGGCTTTTTCAGCTTCGGCTGCTTTTTTATCTGCTTCTACTTTTTCGACTGCTGCTTTCTTTTCAGCTTCGACTGCTTCTTCGGCCTTTACGGCAGCGACTTTTTCGGCTTTGTTAAATAGTTTTCCCTTGGCACGAGCGATAGACTTTGCTTTTTCGCGGCGTTTGGCTTTCTTTGCGGCTTCTTTCGTCTTTATGCCGTGCTTTGCAAGTATATCGGATACCGAATCGGATGGTACCGCGCCGAGGTCAAGCCAGTGCTTAATTCGTTCGATGTTCAGGACGACCTGTTTTTCGACATTTTTTTCGAGCGGGTCGTAGTGACCGAGTTTTTCGAGGATGCGTCCGTCGCGCGGCGTGCGCGAGTCCACGGCGTTGATCCTGAAGAAGGGTCTGTGACGCCTCCCGAATCTTGCCATTCTAATCTTTACTGCCATTTCATGTTCCTTTCTTTGTATATGATTAATTTCCGTGATTCGCCCAATGCAAATCACAAAACACGTTTACATTCCAATATATAGCCGTTAATAAATATCGCGAAGAGGCCGGTGTCGACCGTAGCGTCTTCTGCAATTCTCTGTATCTGTTCGTCGTTTAAGTTCCTTACATTTTCCTTTTCGGCGGGCGTCATTATCGCTACCGCTTTTTTCAACTGCTCAAGTTCATTGCTGTTGGGCGATTGAAGCATTGCCAGTTCACTGGAGCCCCTGTTGTCTTTGAACTGCTGCCTGATCCGCTGAGCGTACTCGTCGTCAACGAGTACGGCGAGCTTTTGCAGATACAGATCGATCGACATTTCATGTTTTATCGCCGTCTTGCTTTTCCTTTACGTCTTACGGTTCTTTTTCTCTTCGATCTTTGCTTTATTTTTCTGCCGGCGTTCATAGCACTGAACATATCCGTGCCGCCGCCGCCGAACATATTCTTTATTCCTCCGGCTCCGCCTGCGCTCATGGCTTTCATCATGTCGCGGCTTCGTTTGAAAGTTTTTATGAGGGATGCGACGTCCTGTACCTCTCTGCCGCAGCCTTTTGCGATGCGTCTTCTGCGTGAGGAATCGAGGAGGTCGGGGTCGCGTCTTTCTTTGGCTGTCATGGAGTGGACGATGCCTTCCATTTTTTCGATCTCGCTATCGTCGACGTCGAGGTCACCGAGCTGGCTGGACATACCGGGTATCATCTTTAGCATGTCGCCGAGGCCCCCCATTTTCTTGACGGTGTGCATTTGCTTTAGGAAATCGTCGAACCCGAAAGTGCCCTTTGCCATTTTGGTTTGCATTTTCGCAGCTTCTTTTTCATCGATCTGTTCCTGTGCTCGTTCTACGAGGGTTACGACGTCGCCCATACCGAGTATTCTGCTTGCCATGCGGTCGGGATGGAACTCTTCGAGTTTGTCGAGTTTTTCGCCGACGCCGATGAACTTGATGGGTTTGCCGGTAACCGCTTTTATGCTGAGGGCCGCACCGCCGCGTGCGTCGCCGTCGAGTTTTGTCAATATTATACCGTCAAGTTCGAGACGGGCGTTGAATTCGCCTGCTGAGGTTACCGCGTCCTGACCTGTCATCGCGTCGCAGACGAGGTATATCTGCTGCGGGTTTACGGCTTTTGCGACGTCGGCGATCTCGGACATCATACCTTCGTCTATGTGCAAACGTCCGGCGGTATCGATGACGATGACGTCGCAGCCGGTTCGGTTGGCGTGCTTGACAGCGTTGCGGGCGACCTTTACGGCGTCTTTGATGCGTTCGCTATAAACGGGTATATCGAGTTGTTCGCCTAAGGTGATGAGTTGGTCTATGGCGGCAGGTCTCTGGAGATCGTCGGCGACGAGGAGGGGCTTTTTGCCCTTTGAGACGAGATATTTTCCGAGTTTGGCGGCGGTTGTAGTTTTACCGCAGCCCTGGAGGCCCGCTAACATGATAATAGTGGGGCCGGGGGAGACGTAATATATCTTGCTGTCGACCGGACCCATAAGTTTCGTCAGTTCGTCGTTTACGATCTTGACCATTACCTGGCCTGGATGAAGCGAAGATACGACGTTTGCGCCCATCGCCGCTTGCGTGCAGTCTTTACAGAACTGCTTTACTACGCTGTAGTTAACGTCAGCGGCGAGGAGCGCCTTTTTGACGTCGCGCATAGCGTCGGCGATGTTGGACTCGGTTATTCGGCCCCTGCCTGAGAGGGACTTAAAAACCGAACTAAATTTGTCTGTTAGTGCTTCGAACATAGTTTTTCACATTTTCTCGTACATTTCACTTAGGGCTCCTGACTGCGCAGAGACTCCCTAAAGATAAGCGGAAGATTTTAGACGAAAATGTGGCTCAATGCAAGGGAAAAATCGTAAAGTCGGTGATTTTGTCGCAGATATTTGAATTGCGCAGTTTTCGGGTATGTTCCTGGGCGGTTTTTGCTTATAACTGTCTGGAAAAGCATGACTTAGCGTTTTTGTGATGGTTTTAAATAAATGGCGGTCAAATTACCCGATCGGTTCGATGATGTACTTGATGATGTCTCTTCTGCTGATGACCCCTACGAGTTTTCCGTTTGATACTATCGGGACCCGGCGGAAATTGTTATTCATAAGACACTCGCAGATCGCGATCAGATCCTCGTCCTGGTCGAAACAGGTAATCTTTTTTGTCATGAAGTCGGCAACGGTGGCGGATTCGTCCTCCAGGTCTGGCAGCAGTTTTAGCATGTCCTTTTCGGAGATGATACCGATCAGCGTCCTATCGTCATCGACCACCGGCAGGCCGGTAATATTTTTTTCTATCAGAAGTTCCAAAGCCCGGTCGATGGGCGTATCGCTTTTGACCGTAACGACATTTGTGGTCATGATGGTTTTTGTCTCGTTCATGTTCGCTGGGCTTTCTTAACATTCATTGGAAACATTCTCAGAGAGCTTATTTGCCTTTGCGCCGGAGTTTTACGATGTACGAGATGATGTCTTTCCTGCTTATGATACCGACTAATTTGCCATCTGCCAGGATGGGAACCCTGCGAAAGTGGTGTTCTAAGAAGCTGTCTGTAATGTCTATGATGTTGTCATCCTGATCGAAAGTTACGACATCTTTCGTCATGAACTGCTCAACGGTATCTGGCTGATCTTCGTTTTCGTACAACAGTTTCAGCACATCTTTTTCAGAAATGATGCCGGCTAAGGTCTTATCGTCATTTACGACGGGCAAGCCGGTGATATTGCAGTCGACCAGTATCCTTATGGCCTCATATATCGGGGTGTCCTTTTTGACGGTGATCAGATTGGTTTTCATAATCTTTTTTGCTTGAAACATGCCTTTATCCTATTTTTAGGCAATAAACAGCCATATTGTTTGTGCGGACAATACATGCATATCGGCATTTTCAGCCCTTGTCAAGAAATAAATTGACTACAGATAAGGGAAAGGTAACTCCATCGTCTCATTTACAGATACTTTTGCAGTCTGGCGGGAAACTCTTCAAAACGGAAGAGTCTGTCATATTCGATCAGGCCTGATAGCGCACGTGAAAAGATGCGGTGCTGGCGTTCTTCGAGGATCGCTATTGGATTTAGTCCGCCAACAACAATAACGCCTGCCAGACCGTGAGATACGGGTATTTCCAGAAGGGGTTGGCCGGTCAAGCCGATTTCCATGATCGCGCCGAGCCCTACCTCGTCAAGTCGCTGGCCTATATTGATCAGTCGCTGCCTGCTCTCGCCTGGAACTTCCCTAAAGCTTGCGCCGATCAGCCCGTTGCCATCTGTTATGGCGCCGTGGTAATCTGTCATTCCGCTTCGGATAAAGACTTCGAGTGGATCGATACTGGTTCCATCGTAATGTATCATCTCCGTGAATCTGTAGGCTTTGCCGTCTTTGAGTTTCAAGAGGCCGCCGAAACGTGAGGTCATTGGTATTCCGTGCTTTAGCAGGATGCCGTTTAACGTAATAGAGCAAACTGTACAGAAACCGACTTTGTCCATTGGTATGGCAAGATCGCCTATTGATTCGCCCGGCGGGACAAGGGCGGTCAATTTGCCCATACCAAAGTTTTTGTCGAATACTTTGCAAATCTTTTCTGCGCAGCTTGTGAGTTGGTAAGGATCGACGAGCGAAGTATTTACCACTACGGTTCCACTTCTCATAGGCAGATCAAAGGTCATTTGATAGATCATGCGATCTATTTTTGCAGAGAGGTAGCCCGGTCTTCTGGTTATCTGGGAGGATTGCAATTCGGTTTGGCCGGCTTCGGTGATCTTTCTACCTTTTTTGCCGTCGGCGATGGTAAGACCTTCCTCGTCAAGCTCCTTGAGATAGAATCTTATGGTTCTCTCTTTGGCGTCAAAACCGCCTAAGGAAAGCAGTTTGGCGATCTTTGTGGAACTGAGTGGTTGGCTTTGTCCCTGAAGCACCCGGAGGATCGCAATTTTTTTATTATATTTTTTTTCCATATTTTTTTACTTCCATAAATGGCAAATTGGCCGTTTCGCAAAGAGTCCCACCTGATTATAGGTGTAATTATACTACACCGTTGGCAAAAGTGCAAATTTTTGCCGAAAAAAGTGTCGAGTCGGCAAAACTGCCGATTATACAGGCTGGATTAAGGCTTGACATCGAACCGACAGGCCATTAGACTCGTTTTATGGCAAATCGTTGCCGTCAAAAGAGGCTGTGTAAATTGTCGCATAAGATCGTTCTGGAGGAAGTATTCTTAAGAACAATTTGCTTAGTTGAAAGCCATAGCTGAATAGGCAAAATAAATTTGGATTATTGGCAAGACATTTGCGCTAAGAAAGGTTGCGACAGGAAGATAGTATGGATTTAGCAATTGTAGAAAAAGTTTTGGAAGGCAAGGGAAAAGAGCCCTTTGATGTTATGGAGGCTCTTCAGGATATTCAGGAGCAATGCGGATATCTTCCCGAAGAAGCGATGTGCCAGGTTTCGGAATCACTTGATGTGCCACTTATCGAAGTGTTCCGCCTTGTGAATTTTTACAAAACTTTTTGCTTAAAACCACGAGGTCGGCATCTTATCACGGTTTGTATGGGTACGGCTTGTCATGTTGGCGGCGCGCTAAAACTCGTGGACGAGGTTCTTGGACAACTTAAAGTAGATCCAGGTGAGACAACCAGTGATGGTATGTTCACTGTTGAAACAGTTAATTGCCTTGGAGCATGTGCCCTTGCACCTGTGCTTATCATTGACGGCAAATACCATGACCATATGACCCCTGGAAAACTCAGGAGCCTTATAGAGGATACTCGAAAAGCTGATACAGTAGAGGAGGGTTAGAGTAATGACTAAGCTTGAAGATACAAATGCCCTCGCAGCCTTGCGTGATAAGCTTAAAAAAGTTCGTAAGAGTTACACACATACAATAACCATGTGTGCAGGTACCGCATGTCAGGCATGCGGCTGTCTGCCGGTAGCAAAAGCAATGAAGGAGGAGTTGGCCAAACATGAACTCCTTGATCAGGTTCATTTCTTTACAAGCGGCTGCCATGGTTTTTGTGAACAGGGCCCGATGATCATCATAGAGCCCGAAAATATCTTTTATTGTCATGTTACGCCAGACGATGTAAAAGACATCGTGGCCTCTACTCTCAAAGGCAGCGAGGTCGTCGAGCGATTATTCTACACAGATCCTGTTTCGGGTGAAAGGATAGAAAAGGAGAAAGACATACCTTTCTATTCGGCACAGGATCGTATATTGCTCGCCGATAACCCCCGGATCTCCCCGGCCGATATCGAAGCCTATATTGCCAATGGTGGTTATTCGGCACTGGAAAAGGTTCTTTCTGGTATGTCTGCCGATGAAGTTGTAGAAGAAGTAAAAGCTTCTTGTTTACGGGGACGAGGAGGCGGGGGTTATCCAACAGGTAAGAAATGGGAGCAATGTAAAGCCGTTTCGTGCCAGGAGCGTTATGTAATTTGTAATGCTGATGAGGGTGACCCTGGTGCATACATGGACCGCAGTCTTTTGGAAGGCAATCCGCATTCTGTTCTGGAAGGAATGCTGATCGGTGCTTATGCCATAGGCTCAGGGCAGGGTTTTGTATATGTACGAAAAGAATATCCCCTTGCAGTAGTCAATATCAACAAGGCGGTAGAACAAGCAAAGGAGTTTGGCTTATTAGGAGGAGAGATCCTCGGCAGCGATTTTAATTTTGATGTTAAAGTTGTAAGAGGCGGTGGAGCTTTTGTTTGTGGGGAATCTACCGCCCTGATGGCATCACTGGAAGGTAAAGTCGGCGAACCTCGTGCTAAGGATGTCCATACTGTCGAGAAGGGGTATAAAGATCAGCCTACAACTTTGAACAATGTTGAGACTTGGGCCAATATCCCCAAAATAATACTTAACGGTTCTAAATGGTTTAGTTCGAAGGGTACTGATAACAGTAAAGGTACGAAGATATTCACCCTGACTGGCCAGATTAAGAATACCGGACTGGTTGAAGTTAATATGGGCACTACACTGCGAGAGATCATCTTCGATATTGGCGGAGGAGCCAAGGATGGACGGCAAATAAAAGCCGTTCAAACAGGAGGCCCTTCCGGCGGATGCCTGCCGGTCGAACAATTCGATCTGCCAGTAGACTTTGATGTTCTTTACGAAGCCGGCTCCATGGTTGGTTCCGGTGGAATGGTGGTTATGGACGATTCAGCCTGTATGGTGGATGTGGCCAAATATTTTCTGACCTTTCTCCAGGATGAGTCCTGCGGCAAGTGCGTAACATGCCGTATCGGCATCGATAGAATGCTGGAAATTGTTACCGATATTTCTCAAGGTAACGGTACCATGGAGCAATTGGAACTATTGGATGATCTTGCCTGGACAATTTCGGTCGGTTCACTTTGTGCCTTGGGTAAAACCGCACCTAACCCGGTCATGTCAACTTTAAAGTATTTCCGAGACGAATACGAGGCGCACATTAACGACAAAAAATGCCCTGCCGGTGTTTGCAGGGAACTGATTCGGTATTCGATCGATCCTGAGTTATGTAAGAATTGCGGGCTTTGTGCGAAGAACTGCCCCCATACCGCGATAACAGGTGACAAGGAAAGCGGTTATAAAATAAACGATGGGATTTGCAGTCGATGCGGTATTTGCATAGAGAGTTGTAAATTTGAGGCGATAATCAGGTCGTAATTAGGAGTTAACCATGCCTGAAATGGTAACCATAACAGTTGATGATGAGACAATTGAAACCGAGGAAGGTACGAGTGTTCTAAAGGCGGCACTCGATGCAGGTATTTGTATCCCAAATCTTTGCTATATTCCGGAAGCAAAGCCAACCGGTGCTTGCCGAATCTGCATCGTTGAAATCGAAAAAAATGGGCGAAAGAAAATGACAACTTCGTGCACCCTTGAGGCAAAAGAAGGCATGGTAATACATGCTCATTCGGAAGACGTGCTTCGAGCAAGGCGAAATATTGTTGAGCTATTACTTGCAGAGGCCCCGGAGTCTGAAGTACTTCAAACACTTGCCGAACGACTCGAAGTTTACGAAGTCCGTTATCCTGAGCGGGACAATGAATGTATACTTTGCGGCAGATGCGTAGTGGCTTGTGCTGAAATTGCAAAGACTGGAGCCAAGGGAGCCATTGGCCGCGGTATTAATCGTCATATAGGTTTGCCGTTTTATAAGGAAGAATATTGTCAGAAATGTTACGAGTGCAGGGACCGCTGTCCCATGGAAATATTGCCACAATCCAGAAGAGATCCCTGCGGTGTGTGTGGCTCAGAGTTGTCTACAAATGATGAGATACCAGAGATATGTGAAGATTGCGAGTTGGACTAACCAATAAATGGCGTTGATCTTCGGCCTTGTTATGTGTATTTGGCTGATAGATTTTAATAATGTTATGTTACATTAGAAAGTTTGTTAATCGTATAATTTTAGGAGAAAAATAGTGAACCTACAACGACCAAATTCAAACGATGTTACCGAGACCGAAAATAGGTCTCCCAATGTTGCGCCTCAGTCGGGACTCTGTACCCGATGTATAGACGGTTGCAAAGGAATGTGTGAGGTTTTTAAATCTTCTTTCCGCAGCCGTGAAGTGATCTATCCAGGGCCCTTTGGTACACTTACGGCCGGTGCCGACAAGGAATATCCGATTGATTATTCCCATTTGAATATCATGGGATATGCATTGGGTGCCGAAGGCTTGCCGGATGGCGTGCCGGGTGACCCGGATCACGCTAAGTTTACATCAGTTAATACGGAGACAGAGTTCGGCTACGAAAATAAAATAAAGATGAAAGTTCCTGTGTTTACCGGCGCTCTTGGTTCAACCGAGATCGCAAGAAAGAATTGGGAGCATTTTGCCATAGGTGCTGCCATTAGCGGTATTACACTGGTTTGTGGCGAAAATGTTTGTGGTATTGACCCCGAACTTGAACTTGATGGCAATGGCAAGATTACCGAAGCTCCTGATATGCGCCGCCGGGTTGAGGTATATCGCCGCTTCCGTGAGGCGCCATATGGTGATATCCTTGTTCAGATGAATGTTGAGGATACCCGTTTTGGAGTGGCTGAGTATGTAATCGACAAGTTAGGCGTCGAGACCATAGAACTGAAATGGGGTCAGGGTGCCAAATGTATCGGTGGCGAGATCAAAGTAGATACTCTTGAGCGTGCTCTTGAACTTCAAAAGCGCGGCTACATTGTTACCCCGGATCCATCCTGTGAAGCGACTCAAGCAGCTTTCAAAGATGGCGCTATAAAGGAATTTGAGAGGCACTCTCGGTTGGGATTTGTCGATCAACAAGGTTTTATGGACGAAGTTGAGCGTCTGCGTAAACTCGGAGCAAAGCGAGTAACTCTCAAGACCGGTGCTTATGCGATGCGTGAATTGGCTATGGCCATTAAATGGTCATCAGATGCCAAGATCGATATGTTAACTATCGACGGTTCGGGCGGCGGTACAGGTATGAGTCCCTGGCGAATGATGGTGGAATGGGGTATTCCAACATTCTATCTGCAATGCATGACGAACGAACTTTGTGGGATGTTGGCCGCAAAGGGAGCATATATACCCGATATTTCCATCGCCGGCGGTTTCTCCACTGAGGACCACATCTTCAAAGTTCTGGCAATGGGTGCACCTTACACTAAGGCGGTATGTATGGGCCGGGCAATGATGATACCCGGTATGGTTGGCAAAAACCTTGAGGAATGGATCAAAACCAAGAAAGTGCCTAAGAGTATCGCTCCATTTGGCAAAACCAAAGAAGAGATATTTGTGTGCTATGAAGAGCTCAAAGCTAAGTATGGCAAAGATATCGACCAGATACCATTAGGTGCTATTGGTGTTTACAGCTTAAGTGAAAAGCTCAGGATCGGCCTCCAACAGTTAATGGCTGGTGCTCGGAAATTCCGTGTCGATACTATTACACGTAATGATTTAGCAGCCCTAACCGAAGAAGCCTCCAAGGTCAGCGGCATTCCTTATGTGATGGATGCCTATCGCAACGAAGCGATGGAGATCATGGCCAGCTAAGTTAACCTTGGCTGGGATCAAGAAGCTGTATAAGATGTGATTAAAGCCCGGTGAGAGGAATTCTTGCCGGGTTTTTTTATCTACTTTTCGAATGTCCGAAAGATTATTGACACTACCTGTTTTTACTCGGGGACGGCATCCATATCCAGGTCCGGTTCTTTCTCGACGGTTTTATGGACGCTTACTTTGCGGTAGACATCTTCGGGGGCGCGTCGCACTCCGTCTACGGTGAGGAGGTCGCGGTCGATTGATATGCCGAAGAGCCTTTCGTTATTTTCGAGATATGGCAGGATAAGCTGCCAGTCCTGCTCCGTTAGCTTGTTGAAGTAGCCGCCGTTTAACTGCTCGGGTACTAATTTGTGATGCGGGTCCCTTACATAGATCGCTCCGCCTGATGCGAGCGAGAAAAGGTTCGAGCCGGGGTATGGCGATTCCTGCGGGATGACATTGCCCCTGTTATCAAACTCTATGCCGTTTAGTACGACAAAGCCTCCACCGTTTAGCGGGTCACCTGCCATGAAGGATTCCGCTAAGAAGTCCAGACAAGTTCCGTTTATGACGACGCGCGGTTTTCCTACGGCATTGATAAGGGGCCGGCCCGCACCGTTACCGAGTATGTAGACTTCGCCGCCTTTTGCACCGTACATGAACGCCTGTCCGACGTCGCCGTAGATGACGAGGCGGCCCGCTTTCATGATCTGGCCAAGTTGATCCTGGGCGCTGTCGTGGATGTTGATCTCCATGCCGTCGATGCCGGATGCGATGTAGTCGCCGGACGGACCGTAAATATCGATGCGTACATCCGATGTATCCGGGCCCAATCCGCAGCCCTGGAAACGCTGGCCCCTGAGGCCGTATAGGATGAATTGTTTCCAGCCATGTTCGTATGCGTGAACTATTAGCTTTGCATCGCATTCTTCGCCTTCCGGGGGAAAGCCGCGAGCGTAAATTACGAGAGTTTCTTCTTTGTCCTTAGGAGCACGGAGCTTGTCGCGGGTATCCCAGTCGATTAGCCTTGCGTGAGCGGAGCTGTTAGCGGCAATTGACGGAACCGAACCGAGGATAGAGTCGATAGCTTCGCGTACGATCTGTAAGATCACCGAGCGTTTCTTTTTACCGCAGTCATAGCGGCGATTGTTAAGAAGAGAAAGTATTTCCAGTGCCCAGCGGAATTGGATCTGTCCTTGTGACGCGATCTCTTCTATCTGAGAAGCAACGCAGCGAACCGCCTCGAAATCCCAATCGGCTAAGAGTGACGAAATCTCCGCGAACAGGCTCATAGCATCGTTTTGCTTTGCCGAGTCCTGAAGTTTTATATCAATACCGGCAGGTACCTTGTCGGCAGCAGGTTTTACGCTAAGGTCGACGACCCAATCGCCGCCAGGAGACTTGATGGACTTTCCAAATTTGTCGGCACAGGACAGTCGGGCGTTTCCGTTACTTGCATTATCTATAGTGAATGAAAATGCGCCACCGTCGGTATGGCTGCCACCGCGTGCGTTCCAGTAACTGTCAGCAATGGGACGGAAACGCGAGTCCTCCTGGCTGAGTGAATGAAGCGTAGCGTCGATGGCCTGCTTTTCGGAACCGATCAAGCCGATAGAGACATCGCCTTCCTGAAGGGCAAAGACCTGCGGTCGTAACATGGCTGTATCGGTAATGCCGAGTAATTGGAGGCTGTCGGCGTCAGGGTTGCTTCGGGCGATAATGAAGAACCATGGACCGTCGGGCGAGGCGTGCATGTGCGATGCCTGAATGGCGCGGTATATCT
This sequence comes from Phycisphaerales bacterium, assembly GCA_011053245.1. Next base: position 4,387 of record DRGS01000064.1, on the reverse strand, counting down.
TTTTCTTTTCTTCGGGCAGGCTGTCGAAATCTATTTCCATTGTCGGGGCAAGCGCTTCGATAACATATTCGACCGGATAGCCCCATACGCGGTGCCAGAGGTCGAACAGCAGCACCGACACTTCGGTATCGGTCAGGAACAGCGGCATGACGTTATGCTGGTGCAGGTATTTCGAGATGCTGAAATAGTTTGCGAAGTCGCCATTATGGACGAGGGCTTCGTTCATGCCTATAAAGGGATGTGCCCCAGCCGGATGCCAGACTCTCCCCTTGGTCGGGTACCGCTGGTGGGCGATCCAGATATTCGATTTGAAATCCTCGAGGCCGTAGTACTGAACGACCTGCTCGGCGTAACCGACAACTTTAAAGATCGCCAGGTTGCGGGCGTGACTTAATACGAAGGCACGTTTTTCGCCAAGCGAAGCGTAGTACTTATTGTTGAAGTTGAAAGTGTTCTGATAGATGAATTCATCTTCGACGGCTCTTGCCGGCTGGTCGGTCAGGTTGTTTTCTTCGGCGAATCGATTGAGTTTGTCGTCCTTTACGCGAACGAAATACCGTACTATGTCGGGCGGGCAAACCTCAAGGCCCACGTCGCGGTGGTCGTCGATATGTGCGAGTTTTTCCATGTGGTCGACGCGAAGGTTTTCGGTGACGAATTTTTCCACTTCACCGGCAGCACCCGAGTCAAGAAGAGCAATTTGCAGAAGGTAATCCTCTTTCAATGTTTTGGCATCGACGCCGAGTTGAGCCGGGACCAGTCCTGCCGCTGCGATACCGCCGCCTTTTCCGTTGCCGCGGTTTCGCATCTGTATGGACGGCTCGAAGATATGGCGTCCTCCAACGGGTACGCTGGCCGCGAAACCTACAACACCGCAGCCGCCTTCCTGAACGACATCTTCGTCGTAAAGGTCCTGCGGATTTATACCTTCTATGATCTTTGCTCTTGAATTAAAAATATTCTTTGCGAATTCGTTCATTTCTTTTGCTCTCACTTTATCTGCTTTGAGTTTGGCCGATCAACTTTTCGAAATTTCCGGTTTGTTGTCATAATCAAGGTGCATAAGCAAGTCCGAACGGCCCACTAATTCTTTAACGCTTTTCAGTCCGAGACGCCAGCAAATGTACTGGATCTGTTTCGACCACGAATGGAAGATGTTCATCAGTCTCTGGGTTGCCCATTCTACGTCATACTGTTTCGACAGTTCCGGGTCGGTGCTGGCGATACCTCTCGGGCATCCGCGTCCGCTTTCACATGCTCCGCATCTGATACATTCGAGGGCGACAACTTCGACGGTTCCAACTACAATACCGTCGGCACCCATTGCGATCGTCTTCGCCATATCCCATGCGCTGCGAATTCCGCCGGATGCAATGATCGTCATTTCGTCGCGAACGCCTTCGGCTTTGAGGAAGTTGTGTACTTTTCCGACGGCGTATTCGATAGGCATTGCGATGTTCTTCTTGGCAATGTCGGGTGCGGCACCGGTTCCGCCGTAGCTTCCGTCGAGATGAATTATATGAGCGCCTGCGTAGTAACTGCCGACGGCTACCATGTCAACGTCGCTTGCACCCGATACCTTTACGGAAACGATAGCCTTGGAATTTATTTCCTTGATCCAGTCAACGTGTTTTTTGTGGTCCTCAATGGAGTACACCGAGTGGAACGGGAACGGTGAAAACAGCGATGTCCCCTGAACGGCTTCGCGCATTTTCGCGACGACGGGTGTGTTCTTGTCACCTAAGAGATGGCCGCCGAGTCCGGGTTTTGCACCCTGTGCGTATTTGAACTCCACGATCCTTACTCTTTGGATGGTCTCTTCGCGAACCCCGAAGAGGCCCGTTGCGACCTGGGTGATCACATTGTCGTCGTATTCTTTCAGTTCATCCGGATAGCCGCCTTCACCGCTGCATGTAAAGGAGTCAAAGGCTTTGTAGGCTCTGGCTCTTGCGATGATAGTGTCAAGGCTGATCGAGCCGTAACTCATGCCGCCGCCATAGAATGGAATTCCTATTGGGACTTCGGGCCGTCCGTCGTTGCGTTTATTGAGCGTGATGCCGAGTTCGACATCTTCCGGTTTGAATGTTGTATCAGGTGCTTTGTCGGGGAAGACAATGTTTATCCTGTCGAAACCGCCTCCCGATTCGCCTTTCTTGTATTCGATGTCCCTGTCGGAGGGCATGCCGGTTTCGGCTTGGTGCCATGTACTTAGCAGCAGTTCCGATGTCCATCGCGGATCGCCGAATGCTCGCCACATAGGATCGGGGCCTATACGAATGGCGTTTGTCGGGCAGTTGTTTCCGCAGAAAGAACCTTGCGTGCGGCACAGTTGGGAGCCGCGGCAAAGATATGATTTGGGAGCGAGCATTCTTTTTCCTGCTTTTACATGGACGCCGTACCTGCAGACTTCGGCGCATTTGCCGCAAGCGATACAATCGGATGTTCTTACGACTTTATAGACCGCAAGGGCGTTTCTGAATCTCGATGGGCATGGTGAAACGAAATTTTCATCTATAGGTGGATAATCGGCTTGTATCTTCGCCTCTTGTGCCATGTCAGTGCCTTCTTCATTGGCAGCGGCGTCAAGTGACTCTTCAAGGGTGCGTATCCTCTTACCGAAGAACGGCCCTAAGTTATCGCGTTCGAGATCCTCGAAAAACATGACCCTTCCGAGTTCGCCCCGCAAGCGTCGTACTTCTCGAAGGCCCATCGCGCCCAGGACCTCTATCAACTGTGAGTGCCATGCACCGATGAGATTCGTTATTCTTTGCGCAGCCCAATCTATCGGGGCCGTGTCGATCTTTACGGGGCAGGTCATTCTATCGGAGCAATCCTTGCAAAGCCTGCAACCTAACGCTACCAACTCAGCTCTGTCAAGTGCAACGCCATCCGCACCGCAGGCGATAGCTTTGGCAACGTGCTCGGCCAAACCAATACCGCCGGTAATAAGAAGCGTTACCTGGTCACGGAGAGATTTGCCAATAAGGGCAAAGTGAACATCCTGCAAAAGTTTTATCAGAAAATCGCCGCTTCTTTTTCCAAAACCGTTCCCGTTGTAAGTTGCCTGAAGATGGATGATCCCGAGTCCCTGCTCTGTCAGAGCCGTAGCGTTTTCGACGGCGTCTTCATCGAGTGGCAATCTTATTGAAACTATTATACCTGGATTTGAAGCGGTTATTTTTTCAACAACAGAAATCGCATCCTGCGACCATGCGATCTCGACGATGGCAATACCGTGGAGGTCCTTGACGTCATCATTGGCAGGGTCGAAACGCACGATCAGATGTCCCTTGTGCTTTTCAAGTAAGCCATTGGCATCGGCAAGAGAAGCGACCGCGAATGTATTTGCGTTGACGGCTGCCTCCGCTATCGCTTCTTTGGTGGAATCGGTGACGAAATTGCTCTCTGGAAGGTCCAGCAGTATCGGGATGGGTATCTCAGTAAAAGCCGGGGTGTCATTTGTCATCTCGCCGTTGTCGTCGAATTGCAGCATACCCGGACGTCTTCCGAGTTCGATAACGGTTGAGATATATTCCCTGCCGTGTATGCCGTCCCTTGTTGGCCGAACGATCTCGGACATATCGGTCCACACGGAATCGAATCCGGTATTTGCGAAAAGGCCGCGATAGCCGGCGCCGGAGACGGGGATCCTACCGGTTTCGGACTGATTCCAGATGTTTGTTATTATCTCCGGCCGCCAGTATTCGTTGCCGAGATTTTCGTATTCTGGGTTCGGCATGCGGAAGATGATATTCTTTTTGCATTCCTGAACGCATCGCATACAGCTTATGCAGTCCACATCGGCGGTGTCAACGACTTGCGGAGTGTCAAATTTGCGATCCTTGTAAACATCGTAGATGCAGGCATCGCGTTTGACGCACTGCATACAACCGAGACACCCGTCACTTTCTACCGTGCTGAACCGCGGTACGGGATAGAATCTCGGCTCTGTCGCTTCAACTTCTAAATGATATTTTCCTGGCATATTTCTTTCTCACATATCTAATGCGGATATCAGGTCCGCGAAAAACTAATCGGTTTTGGGACGCGGGAGCAGACCCGCGGCTTTGATCACATCCGGCAAGAGTCCTTCTGCTTCTATCGCCTGGAGGTGTACGCCTTTGACGCCGCTTAAGTTCTTTACGGCATCGACAAGTTCGAGGGTTATTTTGATGCCCTCGGCTTTGGGGTCAGCGGCGTCTTTCATCCTCTGGATCATTTCATCGGGGACCTCGATACCGGGTACGTTGTTGTTCATGTATTTTAGCATTCCGGCCGAACGCGGAATGATAATACCCGGAAGTATGGCGGTCTTTTCGGTCAGGCCCATATCTTCGGCACGTCTCATAGCCCTGTCTCTTATACACATCTGACGCTGCCGACGATC
>DRGS01000063.1 GCA_011053245.1 Phycisphaerales bacterium | reverse complement strand
GCTCAGTACATCGTTCAAGGTAAAACGCAGCATCTTTACTTCTTCCTCGATACCGGCATCTTTCTTGACAGTGCATTTCGCCGTTTCGCTAATTTCACCGCCGCCAAACACTATCTTGATATTCAACCCGCCCAAAAGCTGGCGGATGGAACCACCTTCGCCCGGCACTTCTATTTCACATTTGGAAATAGTGAATACACTTATCCTGGAGAAGGTGTTACACTTGTCGGGCGACATCTGCTTCATCATCTCGGCGCGCCTCAACATCATGTCTCTTGCCTTAGCCATTGGGTTCTCCTTGTATAGCCATGTACTTTTTCAACGGTTGACTTTTCCTGTCCGCGGCAAATACCGCGTCCATCTTGCGCTCCAGTTTAGCGACCCGCTTTTCCAACAAGTCAACTTTACCGGGCTTCTTCGTCTTTTCCTTCGCCATCTGGTTCCCTTTCGTTTGGAATTTCCATTAGTTTCTGTACTATCTGCAATTTATTGCCGCCAACCCATTTACCTATGTGGCCTAACAATGACTTTGCGTAGTTGCTCAAAATCCGCTGCTCCTGTGTTTCGACAGGATTGAAAAAATACAGTTCGTGCAGCATGTGCGCCAAAACCTCCCGGCCCGCATCATTATCGAACACCACTTCGTATTTCAGTCGCATATCTTCTAAGAATTTGTCTTCCTGTTTCACTTACCCGCTCCCACCAACGCTTCAAGAGGACTACCTTCTTCTGCGCCTTTTGCCAGATTCCTCGACGCCTTGGACGCGGTTTCGGCAAGTTCCAGCGCCTGTTGAATGGCCGCGCGTTTGGCCTTGTCGGCAAGAATAGCGTCCACCTCTTCATCGCTCCGCATAAACTTACGCGGCATACCATTTTGGTCGGCCAGTTCCTCCGCTATTTCATGCCAATCGAATCTTTCCACCACCGACGGTTCAATCTGCATAACCGGAGTTACCGACTCGATACTCGTCATAATATTCCTCACGGCAAGCAACCGTCTTTGCGCACGGGCCAGTTCACCTATGAAATCAATTCTGTAAGCCTCCTGGCCTATGTACGGTTCCAACTGAGGTGGAATTTCCGGCAGGTTCCCGAACCGGGCTTCGATGATAACCTGCTTGTTGAAAATCGGGATAAGGGCCTCGCGCATCATCTGTGAGGCCTGTGAGGCCATAAGGACCGCTTTTTCGCCTAATTTCTCAATTACTTCACCAAGCGTCATTTCCCGTTCGCTCCGGGCCAACATCAGAAAGAACTCAACTCCGTACTTGGCCTCTATCGATTCCTGAAGTCTTTTCTCCCTTTCAAGACTGGGCTCAAGCCTGATGTTGTCGCGGATAGCACTCATCACCCTTTGGGGATCGGTGAAATAGTTCCTGCCCCTCGGCTTGATTTGGGTTCGGCCTCTCATTTCCTCCGGAATGTTCATGGGCGGTTCGGCCTGCAACTGGGAAACCTTCAAATTGGTTTTACCGATACCATTAAGTGTCCGTATCTCAACAATCGCATCGGCAGCCTGAGAATAACCCCACACTTCATCAGAGTTCTTGCGCAACCGCCAGGGAGTATAGGGGTTGATATTATTTCCACCCAGCCGAAGAATCTTTTTGCCTTTAATTGAAAGATAGACAGAACTATAAACTTTGCCCGAAGCCGTTAACTTTATTATGTCCCTGTCGGTATTCGGGAATACGCAATGAAGGATAGTGTACTCGGTTTCGGGATTGTCTTTGGCGGATGTGAGTATCTCCGGGGGGATATTGCCTGTATTGTTCCGGTGGGCATCTCTTGTGAATTTCTGCACTATCTGCCGGGCGGTTTTCTTAAACTCCCGGTGGACGGTATCCACCCGGCCCCACGCATCTTCGGCTATATACAATTCACCGGGATGAATAACCGTGTGCCGGGCAGTACGGAGAACGAAGTCTTCTTCAGTATAAGGTGTGCCCGTTCCGACAGACCCGGCATCACGGAACCACTCAGGCAGCATATCATAAAAATTAGACCTGCGAAAAGAATCGTACATCGCTTCATCGAACTCCTGATGCCAGCGAAGCACCTCTTTGTCGTCTTTCAACTCCTTTATTGAAGTGAGGGTCCTAAACCACTGGATCGCCTCCGACACCATAGCGCCCTGCATACCGTCAACCCACGTATTAAGCGCCCCTAAGGCCGTGCCGTCGTAAACATCTTTTCCGCGCTTTATACCCTTCTGGTCGGTGCGCTGGATATCCTCTCTCCGGGGATTCACAAATTTAGCGATCTCCTGATGAAGCGGTTCATATTGAAGTTTCACTCTCTTTAGCTGCGCATGGCGTACAATCAACTGCGAAGCTAAATCGTCCGCACTGCCGTAAAGGGCATCGGAAGTATCGAGTTGTGACCTCATATCAGACATTGCCGGTCCTTCCGAGTACCCGAGCGCGACGTGAATCGAATGGCTCAAGAATAGTCCCTTGCCGACCCGCCAGGGCTTGTAGGCGCTTTCGCTTGTCCTGCTCTTCAGCCAGTACACTCGTATCTATCTCTTTAGGTATGGCACGAGGCGAAATCCGTGTCGGCTTCGTTGCTTTCGGGGCTGAAAATAAACTACTCATTCAATGTCTCCCATGCGTTCCAATCTTCTTCTTCTTCCACCGCACCCACAGCAATCGGCTTGCGGGTTTTCGAGGCAGCCCAAAGGCCCATAAACAATGTATCCGCCCGGTCGGGACTCCGGTTTATCGCCTTCTTAATATCTTTCTTGCGATGGACCGTAATCCTGCCCGACGAGTTCGGTTCATAAGAAAAAGCGGCAAGCTCCTCTATCAAATCGGTGTCGTTGGGAATACCCACATACCCGTCCTTGAACAGTTGTGCGCCGAACATAACAATCTGGTCTCTGAGTCTTTGGTAGTGAGCAGGGTCTTCGGATGAACGGCCGGTATTGATAGGCATGATCTGGCAATCAATAACACCTTCGTTGCGCAATTCAATCAAACGCGAACGAGGCCCCGCCCCCACCCCTATATCGTCTATGGCGATAACGTCAGGATGATGTTCACCGCACATCATTACGATATGGCCGACACTTTCCATCAGTTCCTTCTTGACCGTGGAATGTTCGTCAATGACCTTGTAGCCTTTAAGAACATACATCTGAAACCTGTCGTCGCCATGTTCGGCCGGGTCAACAGCTAAGACCGTGGGACTGTAGTCGTATTCCCTCAAGTCCAAATCAACAGCCGCGAGTATCTTACTGTAAGGGATGCACTTGTCCGCCGTGTCGGTATCGTCCCATGAGTTTTCGACAAAGCGCCGGTAGTTACACGGTGAGGTTTCTTCTTTGATGCCAAGGGAAGCAAGGAAATCACCGGGCAGGTTATCGTAGTTGTCCATCGTCTTGGCTTCAAACAACTCGGCATACGGCCCCATATCGTATTCCTTGCCGGACTTGGACGGGATAATGAATTGGCGGCCGCAAATATATTCCGTCGATCCCGGATTCTTCCATTGACGCCACATCCAGTTATGGCCGTTTGTGTTGGCAATACAAAAACCTTGACGCACGGGTATATGCAGCGTGTTCACCATCGAGCACTCGGCGGTTTTTCGCTCGTCTTCGCTCAATTCAGCAAAGTTTTCCACCACTTCTTTTAATGTACCGAGCGCAACAAGTTTCTCCTGAATTTGGGGGATGGGCGTTAAATCTCTTCTTAACCTGCCGTCCAGTAAATCAAATACCTCCGAAGAAGCGAATTCCTCCGCCTGTTCGATGGCGAACCAGCCCAAATTGATATTCTGAACCACCCCCGCAACCTCGTCGGCGTGAGAAAATAATATTTCCGAGCCGTTGGGGAACCTCACAACTTTGCTCTGGACCGGGACTTTTATACCGGTATATCGCGTGAAATCACTCATTGTAGAGTTCTTCAGGTTGATAAAGTTCTCACGAAGGATAAGGCCCTTATTGTGTGGGAAGTTAAACGACTGCATCAGCGCCTTGGCGAGCAGGCACATTGTCTTGCCCGTTGCCCACGCCCCCACAAAAGCGGGAAAGCGCACGGGACTCATAACAAAAGGCGCTTGAAAACAGGTTGGGTTAAAATCCCATTTCATTTCTTCTCAATGACTTTCCGTCTGTCCTTAATCTCATCCAAAACCATGTAAACCACAGCCACAATAATAATCCCAACCATAGCACCAGCGACATATTTGCCATCCGAAGCGCTTAACTTCATTATCATGCCCATCGCCGTAATAGCAGACAAAGACCGGCGGGATACGCCCAGGTTGTTGACTATGCCGTTTTCAGCCATCACATCACCGCCGTATATGAATTACTATATGGACTTGACGTAAACGACGGGGGCGGGAATATCTGTTTCCACGTACTCTCTATCGGAATACCTTCATCAGGAAAAACCGGCATGTGCATTGGACGATGCATGTCGCCCGGCCAGTGGTTTGCATCCTGCACCGACACCCAGCCACTTCCACGACATCCATGACAAGTCGGCACGGTTCCGTCCGCAATGCCTCCGTGCCCATCCTCATTGCCGGTTCCGTTACACAGCGGACATTTCTCAGCATGAGCCATTACCTAACCCGCTTTCCAGCCCAAAAATAAGGGCCAAACGCTTCAAGACAAATAAATTCCGGTTGGTAAAAACCGCACTGAGAGACGGGAAATACGGGCGAATACAACTTTTCGCTAATTCACGACGATTCATTTGTCATTCTCCTGTACCTTCCCGCTCGCCTGGGGGTGGAAAAGACAAATGCGAGCTGCTAAAGTACCCGTCAAACATCCTGGGGCAAAAAATGAACGGTAAAACCAGCCAGACAAAGCCATTAAGGCCGATAACGCCAATAATAACCCACTCAAGTATAGTTATATTTTCCATTTGTCATGCTCCCGTAATACCTGCTCAATGGCATCTATGCGACGATGATCATGTTCATGTCCCGCCTACCTACGTTGGAGATACCCTCGTTTTTGGGCTGTTTTCGAGTCCAAGGAACCCGGAAAGCAGCGTTTCCAGCGAATCCTCCGAGAATATGCATTTCCCCGGTTCGGCCTGTTTTGCAACTCCGATATTGATAAGACGAAAGACCTTATACTCCCGCCCAGGAGGGAGCCGGTAGTGTATCTCGTTCTCCGGAATACTTTCATCTGCCTTAATCGCCAGTATAGGCCTGTCCATTTGTCATGCTCCTGTGTCT
>DRGS01000062.1 GCA_011053245.1 Phycisphaerales bacterium | reverse complement strand
TAAACTGCAGATGCTCAAGATGAAACTTGACCAGGACCAAATAATAGATCGCATAGTTGAGCATAGTCGTCATTGTCATTACGAACGTAACGGCTGTGCCTAATCCTAAGGCGGTTCCTATCTGGCCGGAGCATGCGATAAAAGAACACATGCCTAAAAAATTAGCTAACAGAATATTATTAGTAAATATCGCTGCGATTATAATTACGAATACAGAGGTTTCACTCATTTCTTTGCCTCCTCCGGGTCCGGGCCCTTAAAGTAGTTAAATACGCCGATAACAATTCCAAGAGCGAAAAACGCTCCCGGCGCCAGGACCATCAACTGGTTCGGAGTGTACCACCCGCCGTTTGCGACATCGGCAAATATCGTAAAACCCATTACCTCACCGGTTCCCAACAATTCTCTGAAAAAGCCGATTATGGCAAGGGCAACCGCATAACCTAAGCCGTTCGCGAATCCGTCGACTATCGAAAGGAGCGGCGGGTTCTGCAAGGCAAAGGCTTCTGCTCGTCCCATGACGATACAGTTGGTTATGATGAGACCTACATAAGGGCCAAGCTGTTTGGACATGTCCCAATAGAATGCTTTCAGGAACTGATCGAAAAGTATTACGAAAGTTGCGATGATGGCAACTTCGGCGATCATGCGAATACGGTGCGGGGTCACCTTTCGCAGCAGCGACACAAAGAGGTTTGAACCTACGCATACGAAAATAAGGGCAATGCCCATAACGATCGAGTTTTCCAGTTTGTTGGTAACCGCAAGAGCCGAACATATACCAAGGACCTGGATCGCCAGCGGATTGCTTGTCCATGCGCCATCCTTGAGGGTGGCAATACCTTTGCCCCCGCAAAGACCCTTACCGCCACATGGCCCGCAACCGCCTAATTGATTAGCTGACATTACTGTCTCCTATACATTCATTTCTACTACTTAGTAGCAGCAGTTAAAGCATCTATTGTTTTATTTATCATCTCCTGGATCTTGTCGCAGGTCATCGTAGCTCCGGAGATTGCATCTACCTGATTTTGGGCGGTCACTCCTTTGCCCTTTATAATGATGCCTGGTTTTCCGTCGGCATCTAATATGGATTTGCCCTCAAATTGCTGACGGAACCAATCGGTTACGATCTCGCCGCCAAGGCCCGGGGTCTCTTCCTGCTCATAGAAAGTTATCCCACGAATGGTTCTCATGTCGGCTTCGAGTGCAAGAAAACCCTTAACCGGTCCCCAGAGAGCAGGCCCCTCAAAGCGAACAACAACTGCCTCTGTCTTGCCCCCTGCATCTGCCGGAGAGTAGACATAAAGTGTTATTTTACCTTGCTCCTGCACTTTGATGTTTGCTTCGTATATCTCGCCAAGTTCCATTGACGAGACTTTTTCGCCAAGAGGAACCTTCAAAGCGGTAAGAATGTTCAGAGTTTCTTCGGCTTCTTTGTTCGCTTCCTGATACGGTCTGGTAAAGCTTGCCGCCCCAGCCAAAAGAAGGGCGCAGACCGTGCTGAGAATAGCAGCATAACTAAGCGTATAAATGTTACCCTTCACTTTTGAGCCTCCCAATACTGAATTTGAAAACAATTTCGTCCAGGATAGGAGCGAAGATATTGCCAAGCAGTATGGCGAACATCATCCCTTCGACATACCCCGTGAAATTGCGAATAAGAATTGTTATGGTGCCGATCAATATCCCGTAGATCCACTTGCCGGCATTGGTTATCGGGCTGGATACCGGATCGGTCGCCATAAAGAACGCACCGAAAAGCAAACCACCCGCGAAAATATGCCAGATGGCAGGAGCGAATCTTTCCGGATCATTAAACTGTAAGATTGATGCCAGGACAAATGCCGAAAAGAGAATCCCAACAACGGTCCGCCAGTTGGCCACTTTCGTAAGAACAAGGAATATACCGCCGAAAATTATCATCAAACCCGAAGTCTCAGCGACACATCCCGAAATACCACCCATTACCATATGCGAGAGATCTTCCAGATGTCCGCCTTTGGCATTGACAAGAGGGGTCGCCGCAGTTAAAGCATCTGCACTCGACGCCGTTATGTATTGCAGCAAACGTCCCCCCACACCGTGACCGGCAATGACCCAGTTGCTGGACATAATATTAGGGTAAGCAAGCACCAGAAAGCATCTGCCAACGATAGCGGGATTGAACACATTTCTACCCGTCCCGCCAAAAAGTTCTTTGCCGGCGAATACGCCGAACATAACACCGACGGCCACCATCCAAAGCGGGGTCGTCGGCGGCAGCACCATCGGAAATATCATTCCTGTAACAAGGAAACCCTCGGCAATAGGCTCTTTTCGTATCATTGCAAAGGTAACCTCGACGACACCACCGGCTATGTAAGAAACAATAACCATGGCAAGAACACGAAGCCCGAAAAAATACACCGACGCCGCCAAAGCCGGAAGCAACGCTATGATAACCATTGACATGTATCGTTTCACATCAAGGGGGTCACGGGCAAAAGGAGCTACCAATGTGGTACATGAAGGCGCAAAACAAAAATTCTCTATCGCCTCGTAAAGGGGCTTAAATGCACCTAACTTGCCGTCGTCTTCAAAAATCGGACGGACCTTCTTAAATATGTTAAGTAGTAACTTCACTAACTGTTCTCCTGTTTACGTTGTTCTTCTTCGGCGCGAAGCTTTTGCTGCCTGACTTCTTCCAGTCGTATCTGCTCTTTTTCTTCGGCGATCTGTACCAGGGCATCGCTGAACTGCTGGCGAAGTTCGATCTTGGACGGGCAGACAAATGAACACAGACCGCACTGAACGCAAAGGTCAACACGGGCTTGATCGACTTCTTCGAGCAAATCGCGATATAAGTACTTATGTATAAGATGAGGCATGATCTGCGCCGGGCACACTTCCTCGCAATAGTTACAGGAAATACACGGCCTGCCTTCACCGTGGATCGCATCCGTCAGTCTCTCCGCAAAAGAACCGCAAAGAGTACTCATAAAGCACTCAGAATAAGATTGCCTGTCGAAACCCGGTCGCATAAAACCTAAAAACTCACGGCTTTGCAGTTCAGGAAGCATCGTAATTCCCATGCAATCAGCCTCAAGACCTACATCCTTGTCAGTTAAAGCATCACCGGTAAGAAATCCGCCTTTGATAAGCTTGACATTCTCATCAGCCATGAACATCTGCTTGATAGTCTCTATCGGATAGCCGGCAAAAGCCTTAATATGGATTGGGGACTTTGCCCCGGGACCGCCAACTGCAACGATCCTCACAGTGCAGGGTTTTGAATGCGTAAGGGCTCTGTCAACAGCGAGAACACCTTCCGTACGAAGCGTCCAGACAGGACCGTCGGCACTTTTCAACCCCAACGCCCTGGCTAACACTTTCGGATGTTCGTACCCGTACTTCATTGGAATAGTTATGATCTTGGCCCAGGCGTGACCGCGGATATGATTTTGAATAAGACCTATAAGATCTGATTTTGTTTTCGGAACGATAAGATAGATAGGCTGGTACTCAAGCAGCGACTGAAGCTGCTCAAGACCGCGTGTAAACTGTAGCATGCGATTTCGCAATTGCACATCACCTCGTGCAAGAAACGGTTCAAGCGCAAGCGTAGATACTATGATCGCCTGCGGCTTGCCAAGCGGATCCGGGAGTGTACCAGAAAAAGCCTCGGTAAAGAACTGCCACGCACCGAGCGACAACAGCCGGTAACGCTTTATCCCAGCCGCTCCCAACTCCTCGGCGATATGCTGACGGTCGGAGTCGCCATCCTCATAGTGACCATGATCCTCATCCTCGTCAGTCCCGGTATTGGCAATAACTATATGGCCTTCAACCTCGTTGAGTTTGACAGTGCCGGACAAAGGCGCAAGCAGCGGCACATCATAATTGTCCGTATCTTTTGCAATTATCTCACCGATACGGACATGATCGCCTTCAGAAACACAAACATCGGTAAAGTTGAAACGTTGACTGCCAAGAGGCAGGTATAGCTTCTCCGGAAGGGGTGTAACTTTAACCTTACGGACTGGCCTGCCCTCTAATGATACGTTGTAACCGCCATGAAATTTCAATGTTATCTACTCCGTTTTCAAAACTATCGGTAATAATGTTTGCTATTCTCTTAAACAAAGTCACCCTTCTCAATACCAGTGTAATAAGGGACTTACAAGAATTCAACAATAAAATCTCAAAATTGGGCATACAAAAACTGTCTGGAGAGTACCTGTCTCACTTTTGAGAAGTAATCCCCCAAACACCATAGTGACGACAACTGCTTCCCGCACTTGTAATTTTGGCACAAGAACACGGAAAAGATGAAAAAATTATTTGAAACGAGCATCTAATTTAAACAATTTTTCCACCGGCAGATCAAGCACATCGCACTCGTTGATGCCAAGTTTGATTCTTATCTGGCCGAGAATGTCCGATACCTGCGAGGTACCCTCCGCGATCACGGTAAACCATATATTGTATTCGTTTTCGCGGAGATAGCTGTGTGTAACCTGCGGGTAATCAGAGATCACCTTCGCCGCTTCATCCACACGGTCATCTGCAACTCGCACAGCCGCCAGCGTACTGGCATAACCGATCCTTCTGGAATCAATACTGAAACCTATCCTCCTTATCATACCCGTATCAATAAGGTTTGAGACCCGCTGCCAGAGTTCTTCCTTTGTGATTTTAAGATTGACAGCAATGACCGAGTACGGATCTTCCTCAAGAGGGAACCTCTCTTGAAGCTCCGTTAATATTCTGCGATCAAGATCATCCATAAATTGACTCCCTTGCTACTGAACAGCTAACCTGCGAATTAAAAAGAAACACAAAGACACTTTTCGATTGACTCCGAGGCCCTAAAATACTATATCTATATTCAGCATCATACAATATTTATGTTTTGATAAATACGAATTTTATAAAAAAAGCAAAATATAGCCGATTTCCCACAAAAAAGAATCTTTCTCTTGATATTGAGAATCACTTTTTTTTTGCCAGACAGTACTATTTAGGGATACAAAAATTGTCAAAATCTAAAGTTTATCTTATAGGTGCAGGCCCAGGTGATCTTGAATTAATGACGCTCAAGGGTTATCGGCTCATTTGCGAAGCTGATGTGGTGCTCTATGACCATCTGATACCGATGGAAGTCCTCTCACATGCAAAACACGGTGCCGAGTTGATATCGGTGGGGAAATTTGCCGGTGATCACACACTTCGGCAGGAAAAAATAAACGCCCTGCTCGTTGAAAAAGCCAAAGAAGGCAATATGGTCGTAAGACTTAAGGGCGGAGATTGTTACATGTTTGGCAGAGGCGGAGAAGAAGTGGAGGAATGCTTCAAAGCCGGCGTCGAATTTGAGGTTGTCCCCGGAGTTACAAGCGCACTTGCCGCTCCGTGTTATGCCGGAATACCGCCGACACACAGGGACTGCACCTCCGAAGTAGCAGTCGTAACCGGCCATCGCAAAGCAGGTGACACGCGCCCGATAAACATCCCCAAAGCCGGGACGGTTATCTTTCTCATGTCCGTTAGCAACATCAAGAATATCGTAGCGTCACTAATTGAACAGGGCTGGGCGAAAGATACACCTATCGCAGCCGTAGAGCATGGCACATTTTACGATCAACGAGTCGTAAAGGGAACGCTCGATAATTTTCTCGACATCGCCGAAAAAGCGGTACTTAGAACACCCGGATTATTTATAGTCGGCGAAGTCGTAAAACTTCAGGACAAACTCGACTGGTTCATGAAACGCCCCAACGTGCTGATATTGGGCAATCATCCTGACCGTTACAGACGCCTCGGCAATATCGTTCACAGACGCATCATTGATTGCGTTGCGATTGACGACTACTCAAAAACAGATGAGATCGTAAAACGAATCTCGGAATTCAACTGGATCGTCTTTACCAGCGTCAATGGCGCAAAGTACCTCTTTGACCGCTTATACAAAGCCGGACTGGACGCAAGGTCATTAGCCAGCCTGAAGATAGCAGCTATCGGTAAGAGTACCGCAGCCAGACTAAAGGACTTCGGTATCGCCGCGGACCTGATCCCTGATAACGAGTCAAGCAAGGGGCTGGTGGAAGAGTTTTCAAAAATTGACGTAAAGGGCAAAAAGTTCCTGCTCCCGCAAGCGGAAATTTCTTCAAAGGAATTGCCGGATGGTTTGCAAGCTATGGGCGCAGGCGTTGAAAAGGTAACTGTTTACAAAACCGTAGATATTGAGCCGGGCGATGTCGATTTCGATTACATCGACCAGATACTTTTCACAAGCGGATCCACCGTTCGTGCGTTCGTAAAGCATTTCGGAAAGGTGCCCGGCAATGTTAAGGTCTATTGTCTTGGCGAGCCGACATTAGCGGTTGCACGAGAAAATAATATCGAAGGTGAGGTCTTGCCTAAGTACACTGATCACGATTGAAAATTCCCGTTTTGTTCGCGGTAATTTGCTTGTTAATAAATAGTTACCATTTTACTCGCGGGCATTTACTACCCTTAAGGGTATAAATCTTATATCTATTCGTGGGAAAAAGTCGTATGAGAACACAAAAAAATGCCAAACTGTTTCAGGAAGCAAAGAAGGTCATCCCCGGCGGTGTCAACAGTCCTGTTCGTGCCTTCAAATCCGTTGGAGCAACACCTATATTCATAGAAAAAGCCAAGGCCCAATATCTCTACGACGCCGACGGCAACAAATATCTCGACTATTGTCTTTCATGGGGCCCGATGATCCTGGGCCATGCCAACAAACTCATCCTCGACGAAGTCAGGAAAGCAATGGTCAAAGGAACCAGTTACGGCATACCCACAGAAAATGAGACCGTACTGGCAAAAATGATCGTCAACGCGTTCGAATCCGTCGAAAAGGTCCGCTTGGTAAGTTCCGGCACCGAAGCGGTCATGACAGCCATACGCCTTGCACGGGGAACTACGGGTAGAGACAAGATTATAAAGTTCATCGGATGTTATCACGGACACGTCGACCACATGCTCGTCCAAGCAGGCTCCGGGCTTACCACGTTGGGATCCCCCAGCAGCCCGGGCGTACCGAAGGACTTTACCAGGCATACGATCCTCGTACCGTATAACGATCTTGAGGCAACGAAAAAGGCTTTCGAAAAGTACAGCGACAAGATCGCCGCCGTTATTATTGAGCCGGTCGCCGGGAACATGGGCGTAATCTCCGCAGAGAAGAGCTTCCTCCACGGTCTTCGCTCACTTTGCAACCGCAACGACAGCATACTTATATTCGATGAAGTGATCTCAGGATTCAGATTGACATACGGCGGCGTGCAGAAACTGCTTGGAATAAATTCCGATCT
Organism: Phycisphaerales bacterium; assembly: GCA_011053245.1. The sequence goes on along the minus strand of DRGS01000062.1, from coordinate 19,505 downwards.
TACATGCATGGGCAAGATCATCGGCGGCGGTTTCCCGATAGGAGCAGTCGGCGGCAAAGCTAAGATCATGGACAACCTTTCGCCGCAGGGAAGCATCTACCAAGCCGGAACATTGTCCGGCAACCCTGTATGTGTCGCCGCAGGCATAGCGACGTTGAAAACGCTAAAGTCGCAAAACCCATACCCGAAACTTGCCCGCCGGACGAAACAACTTTGCAAAGCGATCTCCGAAACTCTCGACGACACCGGCACAAGCCACACGATAAATCAGATTGGATCGATGTTTACGTTGTTCTTTAATCCAGGACCCGTGACGGATTACAAATCTGCGATTAAATCAGATACGAAGTTGTATGCAAAATATTTCGGCCAGATGCTAAAATCCGGAATATATCTGCCGCCATCGCAATTCGAGGCGAACTTCATTTCGACTAAGCACACACAGAGAGACTTCGACAAAACGACCCTCACCGTCGAAAGACTAAAACTATAACTTACCGCAGATGGCCACAGCCCTCCCTGCATTTGGTCCATTGGGTTTTATTTTCCCCCAAAGTAGTGCTCTGGGTGTCGCCATGCAGCGTCCTGGATAGTGGTTTCGGCCAGTTTTTTCGTGAGCACCCGCGTTGCATCGTGCCAACACTTGTAAATATCGCAATTTTCGACAGTACCGCTGCAATCACAATGCTTCATGAAACATTCATCGAAAAGCTTATACCCTTCAAGGGTCTCAATAAGTTCCAGCAGTGTCAATTCATGAGGTGGCCTTGCAAAGTTATATGCGCTGCGGCCATTCTCGGATTTTATGACAAAACCAGCTTCAGTGAGTATATGAAATATTTTCGTCAACTGCGAAAGGGAAATGCCTTCGGCTTTTGCGATGGTACTTAGCTGCACCGGCAATTGAGTACTGTGCCTGACCATGTACATAAGTGCGTGAAGAGCATAAGAATTAGTAATTTTAAGTTTCATTTACAGCCTCATTTATTCTGTCGATCTCAATCTTTGTCGACGATCATTTCAAGTTCGGATATCTTACGGTAAAGGGTAGAAACGCCAACGCCAAGAGCTTTGGCCGCCTGGACCTTATCGCCATTGTTCTTTCGCAATATTTTTATAATATGCTGCCGCTCGAAATCCCTCAGAGCCGCTTGCAGATCTTCGTTGTCGGCCCCTTCCATCCCTTCAGAGGTACCTACAAAACCTATGTCGAAAAGCTCGATCATATCGCCCTCGGCAAATATAATGGCCCTTTCGATCACGTTCTGAAGTTCCCTGATATTGCCCTTCCATTCGCAATTCGTCAGAATATGCAAGGCTTTATCGGAAATACCGCTGCAATGCTTACCCATCTCTTTATTGAACTTGGCTATGAAGTGATCGATGAGCTTGGGAATATCTACTCTGCGTTCTTTCAGCGGCGGCAGGTGAATACCCACAACATTGAGCCGATAGTAAAGATCCTCTCTGAATTGACCGGCCTTTATCTGATTCAAAAGGATTTGGTTGGTTGCCGCTACGATGCGAAGATTGATCGGGATCATCTCCGTTGCGCCTACAGGCAGTATTCTTTTCTCTTCGACGGCCCGGAGCAATTTCACCTGACAAGACAGCGGCATGTGCCCGATCTCATCGAGAAAAAGAGTCCCGCCTTCGGCAACTTCAAACAGCCCCTTCTTATCTTCATGAGCAGAAGTGAAACTGCCCTTTTTATGGCCGAACAATTCACTTTCGATAAGCCCTTCGGGTATAGCGCTGCAGTTGATCGCAACGAAACGCCCCTGCGAATTGCTGCTCAACGCATGTATCGCATGAGCGACCATTTCTTTCCCTGTCCCGCTTTCGCCGGTAACAAGGATATTGCTTTTGGTATTGGCAACCTTATAGACCGTCTCAAATATCTTTTTCATTGGCGAAGAATCGCCGATTATCTGCGAGATATTGAACTTACCGCCGAGTTCGTTTTTCAGCTCGACATTCTCTTCCTGGAGGGCTCTATAGCGATACTGCTGCCTGATCTTTATGATAATATCGTCGAAGATCACCGGCTTCATCACATATTCGCAGGCCCCGAGTTTGATCGCCTCAACTGCCATTTCAACCGTACCGTAGGCTGTGACCATTATCACCCGCGTCTTTGGGCTGACCTTCATTATCTCCTTGAGAACCTTTATACCGTCAGCGCCCGGCATCTGGATATCCAGAACGGCTACATCAAAAGAGTCATCCCTTGCCGCAGCCATAGCCTTAAGACCATCGTCAACAGCAATAGCATCTATCCCCTCTTCTTCGAGTACCTTCGCAAAGGTAAGTCGAAACGTTTTTTCATCGTCAGCTAATAAGACTTTCATTTTTTGGCTCCGAACTCTATTAATTATTTATCTTCACTAATACTGTCAATTATCTGGAATCTCTTTACCCGCAGAATTTTCCTGGGCGCCTTCGGAACTGATAAGATCTTTCTTGGGCCGTTGTGGTATCGTTATAGACACAGTGGTGCCCTTACCAAGCTCCGATTCAAGCTGAATACTCCCATCGATCTCAGCGATAATATTATAGCTGATAAACAGACCCAGCCCGGTACCCTTACCCAATTCCTTCGTCGTAAAGAACGACTCAAAGGCACGCCTGCAGATTTCCGGCTCCATCCCGACACCGGTATCGATTACATGAATCGTAATTTTGTCACCTTCAAAGTGCCGTGTGATCGTAAGGACATTTTCATCCTTTTCATTGGCATCCATAGCATCGAGTGCATTGATCACAATATTCAAAACAACCTGCTCGAAATGCAAGGGGTTTAGCCATACCATCGGCAGATCAAAGTTAGACTCGTTCTTTATTTGAAGATTCCTGGCCCTTCTGTCATACTTTACAAGTGCCAACGTCCGGTCAATGACATCGTTAACATCCGTCCATCGATACTCGCTTGTCGCGGGCCTGGACAAACCGAGCATCCGCTTTAGAATAGTGGATATCCGGTCGATCTGATGGTTGATAGTCGAAAGCTGCTCGACATGCTCAGGATCGGTTATCTTACGAGAAAGGTATTGCACAACCGAAGACAGACTCGCCAGCGGATTGCCGATCTCATGGGCTATACCTGTTGCCATCTGACCTATCGCAACCATCTTTTCACGGTGAGCCATCTGAACACGCGACATCTTGAGCATTTCATTGATCTCGGATGTCTCTTCCGTTCTGGTCCTCAGATTCTGTTCGAGCTTCTTGTGCTCGGTAAGATCCTGCCCGATTATTACAAACCCGAGCTTGTCGTCGTCCAGCCCGGCGACAGGGTAGCTCTTAGCTTCGATATACCGTCCCGAACCGCCGTCTAAATTAAAACTTACACTGTTTGCGTGCGTATCGTCTAATCTCTCAGAGTCAAGAAACTGCCGGACATGCGTACGTAACTTTTCCGGAAAATTATCTATCGAATGCCAAATGCCTTCGGCCCACTTCTCCGCGGCCGGATTACAGATCGAAACATTCCCGTCATTATCAAGAAAGATCAAACCCTCGCTCATCGTGCCAACAACCGCTTCAAGAACATCACGGTTCCGGTTCGCTTCAAGTTCCTTGGCCGTCAGCCTTACAATGACCGTACGGGTCAAATACTGCGTAAGAACCACCATCGAGGAAAACGCGACAAAAACACCCAAAGCATATACAGGATTTTTCACCAGCGAAGACATTGTCGAAAGAGTAAGCGGGTGATGCGAAAACCACCAGAAATCATTCAACTCGCAAAACACCATAAATCCGTACATGCAAACCGCCGATATCCCAACCACAAACGATAGGTTTTGCGGCAAAATGATCGTAGCGATAATAATATGAAAAACATAGAACAGCACAAACGGATTCGTCACACCGCCGGAAAAATGAATAAGCGTTGTAAGCAGCAGCAGGTCAAACACCAACTGGATCACCGCAAAAACGGCATCCAGCCCGCTTCGTCCGAAAACCTTCCGTTTCAGCAGTAGCAGGTTTAAGATATTGCAGGCCAACAGAATAGCGGCGCAAACATATATCGGAACCGCAGATTGCAGAACAGGAAACAGATTGCTGCTACAGATAAAACCAACCACAACGATACCCGAAACAGCAAACCAACGCAAAGTGATCAGCCACCTCAACTGATCGACAAGGATGTCCCTGCTCATTTCAGGCAGTTTCTGGTTGTCCGCAAGAAAAATATCTCTTTTTGTTATCATTACCGCTCACAATTAATTTCGTACCAAACTTTATATCACTCGATAGGCTCATTCCGGCATCGTAAAGACTTCACCGCTATCGACAAGCTCTTGCTTCTTTTCATCATCGAGACCGATCTCTTCGTCGGTCAAATAGCAGCCCGGATCCGGTGCCCATGTGTCGCCGAAATGAAGATCAGCTCGTACGCGCAAACTTCCGCCGCAGCCATCGAAGAACTTACACAAGCGGCATCTACCCTTGACATAATCTCTGCGATTTCTCAGCCCTTTAAGCAAAGGCTCTTCATTGTTCGACCATATCTCACTAAAAGGTTTGTCATGAATATCGCCGAGGTCGTAATGACCCCAGAACTGGTTGGCGTGTACCTTGCCATTAAAATCGAGACAGCCAATACCTACGCCGCTGCTGTTCAGGCCGCCGCCGTTCCAGGTTAGCAGCTTCCATATATCTTTTGCTTTTTCAGGATCCTCTTTCAAAAGTTTAAGATAAAGATATATGCCGTCAACGTGATTGTCCACTGTCAGAATATCCGTTTTTCTGCCAGCTTCTTTGAAAGCTTTTGTCCTGGCCATGATCATCTCAATAGCTTCTCTGCTCTGAGCGTGTGTAAGATCGTCATCGGAAATAACCTGTCCTCTGCCGCTTGGAACAAGATGGTAAAAACATGCTCGTTCGATGCCATATTCCTCGAAAAAATCAAAGAGCGCTTCAAGGTCGGCTACGTTTCGCTTGGTTAGAGTAAGTCTTAAACCGATCCTCTGTCCCACAGCCTGGCAGTTCTTGATCCCTTCGACTGTCCGATCAAAAGCGCCGTCTACGCCGCGAAACTTATCGTTTATCTCACCGATACCGTCAAGACTTATACCAACGTACGAAACGCCGTATTCTTTTATCGTGGCTGCTGCCTCGGGTGTGATAAGCGTCCCGTTCGTTGAGATAACGGCACGAAGACCCTTGCCGGTTGCATACTTTATCAACTCAAAGAGGTCATGCCGCATAAAAGGTTCGCCGCCGGAGAAAAGAACGGATGGTATGCCGAAAGCGGCAAGGTCGTCGAGGACGGCTTTGGCTTCTTCGGTGCTTGCGTCATTACACTTTTTGCCGGCACCGCTGTCGTTATAGCAGTGAACGCATTTAAGGTTGCAGTTTCGCGTGATGTTCCAGACGACGATAGGTTTTCGTTCCGACGCCTTCTTAGGTACTATCTCGCCTTCTCTTTCGCCAGAGCCTTCTTTGCCATAGCGGAGCCAGTCACCCGGAGTTACTTCATCGCAATATAGTTTGCTAATGTTGATCATGTTTTTACCTTTTGAACATATTCTCAGTTAATTATTTCGATGGAGGAACGTAGTTACACGTCGGTTCCTGCTCCATATAGTCACCCGTAGCGGCAAAAGCTCGTGCCCGGCACCCGCCGCAAACGCCCTTGTATCCGCATATACCACATTTACCCTTTAATTCTTTGATGTCCCGCATCCTGGCGAGATCCTCACTGCCGGTCCATATCTCCTCAAGAGAGCTTTCAACAACATTACCGCAATTGACCGGCAAATACCCGCACGGAAAAACGTCGCCATCATGACCGACAAAGATCACACCCGACCCGGCAAGACAGCCCTTGGTAGTCTTACCATGCGGATGACCTTGCGGCTTTGCGACCGCGATCTTCTCCTGGCGAATAACACGTTCATAATGCGGCCCGCAGGTAACTTTTATCTCAAGGCTCTCGGTCGCCGACCTCTTGGCGGTGCTGATAAGAACCTGCTCGTACTCTTCGGGCGAAAGCATATCCCCGTCGGCAAACTCCTGCCCGCATCCGACCGGCACAAGCATAAACAGATGCACAGCAACAGCACCTAACTCCTTGGCCAGCACGAACAGGTCGTCAAGCTGATGTCGATTATACCGCGTCACAGTCATGTTGACCTGAAAAGGAACACCACATTCTCTAAGAGAATTGATCCCCGCGACAGCATCTTCAAAGGACCCTTCCAGCTTGCGAAGCTTGTTATGGATCTCGCTGGTAGCGCCGTCAAGGCTCACAGAAACTCGCTGGACGCCGACTGACTTGATCCTCGCTGCGAGCTTATCGGTGATCAGCGTCCCATTCGTGGCAAGGGCGCATTTAATTTCCTTTTCCGCTGCGTATTGAATAAGCTCAAAGATGTCATCTCTGCACAGAGGTTCCCCGCCGCTAAAAACCAGAATAGACATAAAACCCTGCTTGACCCCGATAGCCGCCAATTGATCTATAAGCGTTTTTGCATGCTGCGTACTAAGGTCGGAACCGGCCGCCTCATCGCCCTCGACCCTTCTGCAATGAGCGCAAGTCAGATTACAGCGAATCGTGCTCTCCCAGAATAAAAGCCTCAGTATGCGTTTGTTTTCATTATTTGAATTCACTATTGATCGTTTTCCTTTGTTCTTATTTCGCAGATTATATCCTCTGCATGCTCGACTACGCCCTGAGCAAATCGTTGAGCCTCGGAAGCGCCCTGTTCTTTTGCAAGAGCGTCAATGTTTTTTACCACGCAATGCAGCAGCTTGTTGACAACATTCCGAACGGATGACTCCATTTGAGCCCTGCATCCCGCGTGTCGCCTTTCGCCTGTGAAAAACTTATCCAGTTCGTTATCCCTGATCTGATCGAAAGCGTTTTTGATCCGACCGACCATCGGCCCGAGATCCCTGCTTTCGAACCAATCGGTAAATTCAATTACATGCTTGCAGATTATTTCGATAGCCTGCTCGAGATCGCCTTCGCGAAGTTTTATATTATCTTCGATAACCTTACCAAGATCGTCGATACTATACAGGTAAACGCCATTGATGTCGTTTATCGCAGGGTCAAAACTTCTGGGCACTGTAATATCTATCGCAAGGAGCAGCTTGTTGCGTCTCTTAGCCATGAGCTTCTTGAACTGATCTTTATTGAAAAGATAACCCTCCTGAGCAGTAGCGGCGCCAAGAACAATATTCGCGGATGCAATTTCCTCATCAAGATGATCCCACGGCTTGTAAATAATGTTATGCCGCTCAGCAACCATACTGCCGCGATGCTCTGAGCGGTTTACAACGGTAATGTCATTGCACTTTATGTGCTGAAAATGCTCGACGAGCAATTCGCCCATCTCACCGGCACCGGTAACAACTATCTTGGCCGACCGAATATCAGAAAATAACTGCCTCGCTAACTCGACCGCCACACCTGCGACACTGACCCTTCGCTTTGAAATGGATGTAGAGCTGAAGATCTCCTTGGTTGTATGAAAAGCAATATGGAAAAGATGGTTGAGTATCTTACCGGAGGCATTCAGTTTACTGGCAAGTTTGAAACTCTCTTTGACCTGCGTGACGATCTGATTTTCACCTATAACCATACTGTCAAGACTGGAAGCGACCGTCATAAGATGACGAACGACCTCTTCGCCGGTATAGATATAAAAATGCGAACTGATCTCATCATGATCGACGTCTCTCAGTTGCGAAAGAAACGCCGCAAGATCGGAAGGACTGGAACCATCCCCCCTTTCCATCGCCGCATAACATTCGACTCGATTGCAGGTAGACAGCAAAACGAACTCACCCGAGGGCCATTGAGCTTTTAATCGGCGCAGACAACCCTCGCTGGCCCGTGGATCAAATGCCATTTGTTCACGAACCTCAACAGGAGCAGTCTTATGATTTAGTCCGACAAGTACTACTTGCATATCACACCAATCCGCATAAAAAATACGCTTTGATTCGCGGTTAAAATTCTTACAACAAACTGTTACGATTTCCAACGCGGAAATTTATTACCCTATAAGGGTATTCCAGTTTATATTTCAAAATATATCTCAATACGTCCCAAATCGTCCGGATCAAGGACGTCAACACTCAGCCGCATCACAAACCTTAACCACATTATTGACAAAAGTATGCGACGACTTACAGAAAACCCTCGTACCGACGAATGTAAAAATGATCAAAAAACAAACTACCAATGTCAAGCGCGCCTGTGTTTTGCCGCTAAAGGCAATGAAGCGACTCAACAGCAGCACAACCATAAGCATCAACCACGAACCGGCGGTCATTACTATCATCGAATCGACCAGCCAATCCATAAATGTAATATTGGCGCCAGCAGATTTCACCGCTGCCATACCAATACCGCTGACAAGACCGAAGGTCATCGCGATAAATGTCAGTCGAAGACCGACGAGATTAAAAAATTCAAGCCTCTCGATATTCGGCATCTTACCGAAAAGTTTTGACATCTGTTTATTTTTAAGACGATTGCAGCTAACTAAAACCAGCGAACTCATAGCTGTCGAAAAGACTATCATCGCACCAGACAAAGACATAGATAAAGCATGAAAGATCACCCACGGTGTTTGGGCATTGGCCCTGAATGTTGAAGTAGGCTTTATCACCATTGCCGCGAGCATGACTATCGCAAAGAGAACCCACGTCATCACTGAAGAAAACCAGACCTGCTGGAGAAACGCAGAAAGAAAAAGAAAGGTCACGCCAATAAATATCAGCAAAAACAGCATAGACTCGAAAATATTGGTTATCGGCAACGCACCAATATGGCTGGCTCTAAAGACAAGCAGGATCGCGGACAGCGATATGATAAGCGCCGAAAAAGCTATCAGGAAACGGCGAAGCCACACTTTCTCCGTTCTGACCTGCAAAAAACCCAGAAAAGCGGACAAAAGGGAACAAAGAAAAATCCCTGAAAAAATATATCGCTCTAATAGAGGCAACTGCTGCATATATACTCCAAAATAATCATCATCGGTCTACAATGTACGTTGGCGGAACTTTCTTCAGCTCTCGTACTGTTTTCAGTGCCGAATAGTTCGTTATTCCACTGCTTTCACGCATTTTCTCTAAAGTCGACTCCAACTCCTCATCAGACGAAGCGTGAACCATCGTATATAAACTATACGGCCACGCTTTGCTGGTTGGCCGTTGGTACGCGTGGGAGACATCGGAAAAAGATGCAAACATTTCACCGATTTTCTCGACATCTTCTTCCGGTACGGCCCAGACAACCATAGCGCCTGCTCCGCGACCCAACTGAAAATGATTGACTATCGCACCAAGACGCCTGATTTTCCCCGTTTTCTGCCAATCACGAAGAATTGCCAGCAAACTCTCCGTCGGCATACCTGTTTCTTCTGCCAGATCCTTGTAGGGAGTAAGGGAATTTGGCATTCCATGCTGAATAGCTGCCAATAGCTTCCGTTCAGTACCGCTTAATGCGTTTTCCATATTTTGAGAATCCAGAAATCAGTGCCAAAAACAATTTTTTCAAAACTGAGACTTTCCCCAAAGGATACTATATTCACAACTTACAATCAAGGGGTGAAAGCTATTGAGAATATTTTATTGCCTGTCAGTAGGATTTTCAGCTTTCTTATCACGAAAGGCTAAAGGGCAACACGCCCTAAAGTAACACCGGAAGGGTAATTTCAATAATATGCCCGATTTCATCGCTTCTCCTGATAGCCATCACGCCCTCATAAGCAGCAACTATGCCTTTGAGGATGGAAAAACCAAAATTGTCGATCTGACCTGATTGATCGTCGAAATTGACCCCGAATATACTTTTGCCATCCACAACCAAGCCATCGCCAACGGTGCCGGAAAATCGCAATTTCAGCTTATCGTCCTCAATGCTACAGTTGATCTTCAACTCTCGAAACTCAGCGCCATCCGCCGCCTGGATCGCGTTCTGAACAACTATAAAAAACACCTGCTCTAACTCCCGGGGCTGAATAAACATCGCCGGAACAATATTTCCACCCTCCGGCATTATACGCAGCATCACCGTCTGGGCGCTTTCATGAAATACCGATACGATCCGTTCGAGTATTTGCCCGACATCTACAGGTTCTCCATGACGCGCTGGCTTCATATCCGCCTGTTCATAAAAACCGTCAAGAACCTTAATAGCATCCGAAACCTTTAATATACCTTCTCCTATATCGCCCTTAACTTCTTCAACGCCAATGGTTTTTCGAAGCCCGCTAAGTGCTCTTGAAAGCACGATCCGCGAAACATCCAGTGGCTCTATGATCTCGTTGGCGATCTTCTTGCTAACTGTCCCTAAAGCCGCAAGAGTTCTGTTCTTTTCCATTTCACTGCGGTACTTCTGAATCTCGGCTCTTGCGTTCTTCTGCTGTGTTATATCCACTGCTACACCGATAACACCGTCAATATTTCCCGCGTCATCTTTATACGGACCAATGAAAACCTCGTAATGGACACCGCCAACTGACAGTGTAAAAGTAAGGTCTTGCCCGGACAAAGCCTTCTTGCGGTTTTCACACAACTCAGGGGCGTCGGTAAATACTTGATCTATCGGCTTGCCCATAACCTCTGATGATCTAATGTCCAGATCCGCAAGCCCCCTGCCTTCAATAAAGATTATCTCCTGGTCCCTGTTCTCAATGAAAAAGATTACCGGAGCAGCACCGGCAACGGTCCTGAAACGCATTTCGCTACTAAAAATAGCCTGCTCTGTTTCCCAACGGAATATTCCCAGCACGCGTATGATATTATAAGCGATCACTACAGCACACATGCTCCTGAAGACTTGTACCGGAATGCCAAGTTTTTCTGAGAAGAGTGAGTAATTCAAAAATGAAGCCGGGCCAAAATCGGCATCGGGAACTATCAGGCCTGCAAGAAAAGCATAAACCATAAAAGTAATACCGGCGATCTTAAGATTTACTGCCAATTTGAAGTTCCTGGTTATTTCAACCGCTGGAACATACCTCACCAACGCCAGGCCTGTCATGAAAGCACCCACGGAGCACAATAAATATCTCGATGTAATATCCCACATCAACCCATTATGCTCGCCCAGCAGAAATATAACTGCCCAGATAGCCAAAATCGCCGGACTAAATATCCTGCACATGCGGTAGTTCTTTTTCTCAGCGAAAATGACCTCAACCCCGAAATACACAAGGAACATAAACGAAAGCGGCAAGGTGATCATGCGGATATATTGCAGTACAGGCGTAACATCCAGAGCATGGATCAAAATAAATAGATCAATCCACTCGTTGATCCCATGAATGACCCCGAACCATGCTACACAATTTATTTTTCTTGCAAGCCGAAACTCGCTACCCTTCTTAGGGTAATAAAGTATCGCAAAGCCAGGGAGAAAAAACGCCAAACCGTAAACAAAAAAGATAATTTCCATAAAACTCTTCCTGAAAACCTCTACTGCACAAAATTCATAAATTCGATTGTTGTTAACTGCCAAATTCGCAGCAGACTAAACGACCACTTCTTAACCTTCTTTCCGTATACCATCGAGGATTTGTTGCGCTCCGGCTTCGAAGAGTTGTTCGACCAGTTTCTCAGCGGTCGCTTTCGCCTCGCTGACAGGACAGGACTCGACGCGTTTGATATACCGCTCGCCTTCCGGATCCGAGATAACCGCGCAGATCGTCATCACATCGCCGTCAATATGTGAGTATGCCCCTAACGGTATGCTGCATCCGCCATGCATCGCAGCCAATATATGCCGCTCCGTCTCAGCCGTTAACCTCGCCTCGGCATCGTCGAGTTGCGATATGATCTTCAATATCTCCGAATCGTCGCTGCGGGTCTGGATCGCAAGCGCGCCTTGAGCAGGTGCCGGCACAAACTCGTCCGGCGAAAGCACAACGGATATATTATCCGAAAGCCCAAGGCGATTAAGCCCTGCATGAGCGATAATGATAGCATCTACTTCGCCGCTGGCTACCTTGCCAACCCGCGTCTCGACATTGCCCCGAAGCGGGACACTTTTCAGATCGTTTCGCATATGCTGAAGCTGTGCGATACGTCGAAGACTCGATGTCCCCACCGTCGCCCCAGCCGCAAGGTCAGCAACGCTTTTGACACTGTCACCGGCAACGATCACATCGGCAACCGATTCTCGCGTCGGTATCGCAGCGACAACCAGCCCTTCGGTAATCGCCGTCGGAAGATCCTTCAGGCTGTGAACCGCCACATCCCCCCTGCCGTCCAGCAGCGCGTTTTCAACCTCGGAAGTAAAATATCCAACCGAGCTGCCCTTATAAAGGAATTCAGATTTATCCCTGTCCCCCTTGGTCGATATCCGCACTAATTCGACCTCAACTTCGCCGCTCACGCCCCTGATCAGGTCCGCCACATAGTTCGATTGAGTCAAAGCAAGCTTGCTTGCCCTCGTTGCTATCCTTATCGTTCGCATCACAAATAACCTCTATTTAGTTGTTTAGCTCAACTATCATACGATATTTCCACATATACCCCTGCCAATAGCCTTGTAGTATATACCTATAATTACAATTATACAACATCTCGATGTAATTGGAAGTATCTTTTTGACTTTCGCCCCGAAAACTGGTACATAAACACGCACAGATCATTACGAATTCTTAAGGCACCAATTACGAACAGAAGAGATTTTTCAAAAACAGCAGCGATGTCCGTAGCGGTTACGGGCAAACCTCGGCCGAAAAAGAACCGCGATAAATAATTAAAGTATCTTTTAGAGTTACAACGAATGAACAAGGCGATATCTGATCTCGTCAGAATTTCTAACGCAGCCGGTAAGAACCCTTCTTTTGTACAGGGCGGCGGCGGTAACACCTCGATCAAGACTGACGATGGAAAATTCATGTACATAAAGGCAAGCGGCACCGCGCTCAAGGACATGGACCCCAAAAAGGGTTGGCGAAGAATGAAGCTTGCATCTGTTATCGCACTTTTGCAGGATGGATCGCTGGCCAAATTGCCGGTCCATATTCGTGAGCCGGAAGTGGTTAATCGTCTTCTTTTAGCCTGCGATGACAATATTAGCGACCGCTCGCGTCCGTCCGTCGAAGCACATTTGCATGCCTATCTCGACAAGTGTGTGATCCATATTCACCCAAATGCGGTAGGTGCCTATGTAAATGCCAAAGATGGCAAAGCAAAACTCGAAAAACTTTTTAAGGATCTGCGCAAGCCGTTCCTGTGGGTACCTTGTGCCGATCCCGGATATATGGTGGCTAAAAAGATCACTGCACTAACAGCAAAATACCAGGACCAACACGGAGTAAAACCGCGGATTCTTTTCCTCGAAAAGCACGGTTTGATCATCTCAACATCCAGCCCGAACAGCTCTTTACAACTTACGAGAAAAGTTGTAAAAAAATGCAATGACCGTCTAAAGCAACCACCAGCCCTCAAAGCCAAACCGATAGATAACGCTAAGATACAGCAAGCGGCCCTATGCCTTCGAAAGGGTATTTACGATGCCTGCGGCAACTATGAGTCTGTCAGCTATTTCACAAATGACACCATAGCCTCTTTTCTGCGAAAGAAAGATTGCCAACGGTTGTTAAGAGGTGTTTTGACTCCCCAGGAATTGATTTATTCGAACGGTCCGCCGTTGTGGCTGGAAAAACCAGATGCCAAAAAAATAACCGCCAGGATACGTTCGCTTATAGACAAGGGCCAAAAAACTCCGGTAGCATTTCTCGTAAAAGGCATGGGACTCTTCGCTACCGGCAAAAAAAAGATGGCGATTACAGTGCGGGACATTGTAACCAGTTCGCTTTTCATACGCACTAATGCAGATCGCATGGGCGGCATCGCGACCCTCAATAAAAGACAGCGAGATTTCATCAATCTCTGTGAATTGGGGGCGGTCCAGGCATAGGTAAGATAACGATAACCAGTTGCCGTTAACTAAATACCAAAAACCAAAAACTAATAACTAACTCCCCCCCTGCCTGCCGCGTCGTAGCCTCTGACGAAGACGGGTCATTCCCGCGCAGGCGCCGAATCCACATTAAATAAGCATCGCAAAGCGATCCCCCTCGTTTAGCCCCGCTTGTCCTGAGCGAAGTCGAAGGGGTCTTGGGCAGCGGTTTCGGCTATGTTTATCATTGCGTCTATGAAGGCGGTGTATGTAGAATGATCATGAATTACTTTTTATAAATCGGTGTACCGTCTGATCGGAGATGATCCTCGCTATCGGTCTTAAACCCCTTGCTCCATTTCAGGGACCACATTTTCTTCAAAGCAACAGGCTCGACATGTCCATCCAGAAACGCTACACTGAGCTTGCCGCCGTGACGGTCAACCATACATCGGAGCATATGGTTTCTGGTCGCACCATTGCCACCATCATCTCCTGTTTCCAAATCGTGCCCAGCCGGCACAACATCATCATCCTGCAGCCAGAAGTCAACCCATATCGAATCGACAAAAACCGGGATAGCTGAGGCACGGCCTGCCACATTTACATTCCCCCATGCACTCGCTTCCCACTCGGCGGCAGGTACATAAGAAGGTGAAGTGCTGGAATAAAAGTAACCATTAATTCCGAAAGAGCCATGCTCTGGCTCAGTAACATCTGCAAGCCAAATCCAGGTTTCGCTGGCACTGCCCCAATTATTGTCGGGGGGGATGATTGGGATGGGTGTTGGATTGCGTTTTGTCGAGGGACAATAGCGTACCTTGTCGACCTCGCCAAGCATATCTGCAATTTGCATCAACCACAAATTGTTACTTCCACCAGATCCGTAACCAAAAATCTTCCCATCATTTGATTCGGCGTAAACTCTAAAGCCTAATGAAAGGGCACGTACATTCGTGCGACATAAAAGGTTATGGGCCTTTTCCTTCGCCATACTCAGTGCGGGCACCATTATTGACAGTAGCAAAGCGATAATCGCGATCACAACAAGTAATTCAATGAGGGTAAAAGCTCTGGGGTTCTTCATAAATTCATCTCTCCATTAATTACAATATCTCTTCTAATAGAATATCAAATCTGTCTCAAAAAGTCAAGATTATTCCTGTATCTCTATCAATAATTCTTCAAGGTAGTCTTTCATGTCATATAGATTCTCGACATTCGTGGGATCTTCTTTGATGAAGACATCCAGATATCCGAGGATATCTTCAAGGCTTTCTTCGGGTATAGCAACTTCTTCGGTTGGAATTGCTACCTGCGAAGAATACTCCATTGGGATCGACATGGTCATCTCCATACTTTCACCGCCGCCCATCGCCATCATCATACTTTCAACCCTGTCCATATCGCTCTGCTTCCAGCACGCGATCCACAACCAATAACCGTTATCAATAAACTCCGTCAGGTCCGCCAGATCGATCTCATATTGACTGTCACCCGAATCATCCAGATTGCACATATACTTCCACTCGTACCAATCTATTAAACGATCAGGATGTATGTAGGCCGGGTCGTCGGGGTCATTGACAGGATCGTTCGGATCCTGCACAGCCGGGTCGTTCGGGTCATGACTCAACCACGCTAATGAAAAATACTCAAACTCCTCATAATTAACAATCCCGTCAGCGTTCCAGTCCAGAGCGTTGTAAATGTCATCTTCACTCAAAGGCTCGTCACACGAATAAGCTTCATCCGCTCCCATATCCACAGAGCCGCCGTACTCCCGATCCTCACCGTCAATGTCCTGCGCATCGGGATCGGTAACTAAGTTGGGGTCGCCAGCATCGACACACACCGAGTCGTAAGCTAAGTGATAGTTATCAGGATACGGCATTGTCTCGTTTGGGTCGATAGTATATGCAAAGCCCGGAAAATCATTTATGTTATTGTTAAGCTCGTTGCAATCCTGAACACACGAATAAGCCGATACATCGTCCGAATACATCCCTGCCATCTGATCGCCGCTATCGTTATTGAAATAGACGATACAGTTCTGTATGTCTGGCCAGTCATTGCCGTTCGGATCGCCGCCGCTGTCGCCGTTATCTACGAATGAGATACCCTCAATAGCGTTATAGACAATTGTATTGTTATACAGCACAGGATCGTCAGCCGGGTTTTCAATATGAATTCCATAATATGTTTGACCAACGGAACCGTTACTTGAAATGATGCAGTTCTTAACTATCAGTATCGATCCGTTGGTAAATATTCCATGTCGTTTGTTCCGCTTTACCTGCGAATTTTCAACGGTTAACGAGAAACCATCGCCCTCGTGACGAATCCCATGTTCTCCACTGTCCGTTATGTTGCACCATGCGATTGTTATATCGCCATCGAGTGTGTAGATGCCGTATTGCTGGTTGTCCGTAACGATGCAGTTTCTGACGGTAAAGTCCGCTCCATCGCCATAAATACCGTAGTCGGCGGATTCCGTTACCGTAAAGCCATCTAACAATGTATCTGCGCCCATCGTAACGACTGCGTCATTGTTGATCGAGTTCGGATCGGCAACGCCTGTCAAAATAGTTTCATATCGGTCCGGGTTGCGCCCGCCGCCCCCGGTCCTGTACCCGCCGAATACTTTCACCCCTGCGAGTAGCTCGTATGTGTCCGCAGTATCATAGCCGGGCGAATATGTCCCTTGCGCAACGAGGATCGTAAACCCCCCGTCGACACAATTTGAGTCAGCCGCGCGGTAAAGAGCGTCCTGCAAGTCGACATAAGCATCGTCCCAGCTTGTACCGTTATCATTTCCTATCGCCCGCTTATCGACATAAATAATATTCGGATCGACCGTATCCCAGCAGCACACAACCGTTTCTTCATCAGCCCACGCATGGACAACACCCCCGGAAACTAACTCGGCATCGTTATATATTTTCATACCCGGCTCGACCCCCCCGTTAACCGTTACCGTAAGACTCACACAGCCAACATCGTTAGGCTCTAATGTACCGATATCCCAGGTATAGCTATGTGTATTCGGGTCATAATTAGTATCCTCTACCCAGCAAAGTATGCAATTCGGGTCCGTTGACCAGTGCCCGCCTATGTAGGAAACCTCAGCAGGCAAGTAGTCAATGATCTTCGCGTCTTCAAGCGTCAAATAGTCAGGCTCCTCCCAGCAGATCGTATAGGTAATATCCTCCCCCGGCCCGACACAGTCGAAGTCGTTAACATCATCTACTTTCGTAAACTCCATTAAATATAACAGGTCATTGGGATCGAAGTCAACATTGTCAATGGCAAAGCCCGCAGGATCCGTTGTTACCACGTCAATGCTCCAACTGACAATATCGATTCCATTTATGTCGAAATGCTGAATGCCGAGTTCAGAATTAAATACCTCCCCGATCTTATTGCCATAGCGATCAAACCATTGAATGCGAGTCGTTTCAAGTTCATCGAAATTTCCCGCATCCAGTGAAAATGAAGATATGAACATTGGAGTTGTTCCGTCATCTGGATTTACAAAATACCCTTCGATCTCCCCCTGAAATGTAGGCGACCCTGACAAAACCGGACTTGTGGGATTAGAGAGATCAAATTCAATATAGGGACTGTCGCCGCCAAAAATAATACCCAGATCGGCATACTGGTTTGTGATAGAAGTCCCAACGGAGGGATCATCAAATGTAATTAAAGCATCGTTTGCAGCGGCCTGCTGAGATCGGGAGTTTTGAGCAAATACAGTATCCGGAGAAGTACCCTGCTCTGAGCTAACTGAATAGGTTCCCGCCGAACTGATAATGATCTCGCTATCCGGCTCGTCAACTGCCAATACGATTGAAGTAGCCAAAAGCACAATTGAAAAACAAACAACAATCGCTACTACTGATAAAATGTTCCCGCGCTGCATAATTCTCTCCTTTAGATGAACCCCGTCCGCAAGGTCGATTAGATTTGTTAAATTAATAATTCTTGTCATTCCAGCGCAGGCTGGAATCTTGATCCAACGATTTAGTGAACCCTTACTTTACCATTCCGTCGTCCCAACAAAACCAGCCCTGCTCCGAACAAAAGCAAACTCGCAGGCTCCGGGACAATAATAGCATCGACGACTATTTTGTCAACAAAAACAGGTATAATTCGGGAAATGCTTGTTATTTCTGCCTCATAGTATAACAGTGGAGTTGAATCAAAAGCAGAAGTTGTAACCTCAAAAGTTGTATAGTTCCAAAAGTCCAGAATAGATTCATCTTCAATAATAACCGCCTCCACGGCGGATGCGGAGTTAAGCTCATCCCACACATAGAGACTCAATTCTACAGGCGAAGATGACAACCCAAGCCATACCATCTGAATCTGATACTTAATATCATTCGTAGTTGTTGTGTCTGCTGGAACGGATAAATTAATACTCAGAGCATCCCACAGGCCCTGATGCCCGTGACTTTCGGCATACCAGTCACCGCTAATTGAGGTGTCTACCTCAGGAGTGCCGTAGGGATTATTATAATCATCAGAGATTGGAGAAGTATCGGAAGTAGAAAAATCCCATTCCTGATAAGTAGAGCCAACCGAACCCCGCCAGTCAGGAGGATTGATTACGGTAGCAAACGAAGCCGATGCGCACATCCCAACAAAAACAATTATTAACAATGATCTTTTCATCCTGCTCTCCTTAAGAAAGTCGTGCGTATGTAGCTTAAACCCATAATAACAAGATATAACTCCTTTGTCCACAACAAAACTTACAAAATATCAAAATTTCACAGAAAACCCTCCAAAACCCGCCTGTCCCTAACCCCTATCATCAAAAATATCTTCCAAACGCGCTTGCACTATCTGGCTATAGGGCAAAAAAATAAAAATTTTTTACTCCTTTTCTAACAACGACTTACCGATTTCAACCCCAAAAAAAATCACCGATTTTTGCATCAAACGCGCAAGTTCGTGCAAAGTATAGAGGGGGTATGTTTTTTTGAAAGAGCATAAACATAATATGAAATATATACTTAAAGTAAGTAGTTTAGAGGTCATATGGATGGGACAGCGTAGCTGTCTTGCGGTAAGGAAAGGCCGTGATAGAAGCTTGCTTCGTAGCAGGGTCTTTTCATATCGCAATAGTCGGTTCAAAGAACCAACCCAGCCAGACATCAACAATTTAATCTGTTCTTCGTGTGTTTCGTGGGCTTCGTGGTTCAAAAAAAAACCTGTTAGTCCGCGATCTCGCGGACATAAACCGTTCAAAAGTGTAAATAACTGTGAAAAAATGACAAAAAGCCAATCTTTTAAATTTGATATAAAACCCTCAGAATTTTTGCGAGAATCCGTAAATCTACAAAACCTTTTTTATGGAAAACGAACCCAATTCAAACACTTGTTTAACATTTATAAACTCTCGTTCTATAATGACTTGCAACGCTTTTTTTCCAAAAAAACAAAAAGGAAACGAACCCAAACGAACCCAATTAAAGCCAATAAAGCCAATCAAAGCCAAAACGCCGCAACCGCAATTATTACCCATATCAACCCGCCAAGAACAAGCTTACTCACCGTCCCCACCAGCACCCCCGCACCAGCCCCCAACCCCGTCCGCACCGACTCATCCATCTTC
>DRGS01000061.1 GCA_011053245.1 Phycisphaerales bacterium | reverse complement strand
CTCGTGTAGTAAGAGCCTGGGTAAAATCTCTGCGCCGAATGTTATCGCCGGGATACAACTGTCCGGGGAACAGATCGTTGTGCTGGATCTTATAGAGTTCTATCTGGCAGCGGATCGTTTGCAGAGTGCCGATAAGTTCGGTAGTCTTTGCGTTCGTCGAAGCAAGAGAGTATTTAGGTATAATGATAGCGGCGACAACTCCGAGGCATACTGCTATGACAGCAAGGTCGATCTTTGTAATTTTTTTGGTTTCATTTTTCATTGTTCTTTTCCAGAATAAAAAATAGAGCCGGCCAGTCGTAACCAGCCAGCTCCATTCTGCGTTTTACTTCGGTTCATGTCGCTAGCCGAAGATTTAATACATGTCTGACTGGTCTTAGTAATCAATATGAGGAGTAAGGTCAGGAGAGACCTTGCTGTCATCCGCATAGAAATCGCCATTTGTAGTGTCATAGGTCCATGAAGTAACATCGAGACCAGCAGCAACTCTTGCGCCAGTAGCTACGACAGTAACAGTACCATCTCTATTGGCATCCATAAGCTGGTTAAAGGGATTCAAAGGAATTGACCTCATGTAAGGACCATAAGCAACGCCTGTAGCCCATACAGCACCATTAACATCTGTCTGTCCTGTCATGCACAGAATGAATGAGGCTGTACCAGTACCGGGCTCATTGTCAAGATGCTGCATAGCGTACAACTCGATCTGTGCACGCATAGACTGCAAAGAACTGGTAAGGTTAGCTTCACGGGCCTCAGTACTTGCCTGACTGAACTGAGGAATTACGATGGCTGCCAAAATACCCAGGATAACCACCACGATCAGAATTTCTACTAATGTAAACCCTTTTCTCGATTTCATAATTCTACTCCCATACTTAAACAAAAAAGTTTTCTTCCTTCGGGGTAATGTTTTGAACCGTTCAAAACAAATTGCCGTCCTTGAAAATTTCGCGTTATGACATTCAACGATCACTCTCGCAATTTGATGCACTAAAGTAGATGCCGCCGTCACAGCCGCGGAGAACGGTTAGTTCTTCGCCTCGAGATTGCGTAAACAACTCGAAGTATCGATAGTTGCAGCCTGGCAACCGGCACAAACTTGTACAAAAAACTGTATTGAGTTTTCAATGAACATCACATTTGCTACAGAAAGGATAAGAAGTAAAAACGTGGATTCAAAATGAGATGGTGATTATTTTGAAAAAAACTTGAGTACTTCGATGTGCCGATAATATCGTTGCTAACTAAAGACTATCCACTAACTAAACACTAAAAACTCAACACTTAAAACTGATTTTCCGCTGGTTCTCGGTGACGTGCGATAAACGTATCGTAATGTGATCTACGTTCTTTAGAACCGGCAATAT
Organism: Phycisphaerales bacterium; assembly: GCA_011053245.1. The sequence goes on along the minus strand of DRGS01000061.1, from coordinate 20,447 downwards.
TTTATCGGCCCATTCGATCAGCACCACCGACGTCGGATAGCAAAAGTCATCGAAGCCCAGGGCCTCAAACTCGGCAACGGAATCGATCCGATACGCATCTATATGATACAACTCCAGGCCCCCTGCCTCCGATGAGTATTCGTTTACCAGCACGAACGTCGGACTGTTGACGCTACTCTGATCTGCGGCGCCTGCTCCTTTGGCGATCCCTTTAATAAGGTGCGTCTTGCCGGTACCGAGATTGCCGATCAGCGCGATGACCTCACCGCCCTTGAGCTGCGATCCGATCCTTTCACCCAACGCTATCGTCTCCGCAGGCGAATCGGTTATTACTTCCCATGCCTTGTTTTCCGTTTGCTCTTTCATAAATGGTCAAACCCTCCCGGTTCCAATATACTCCCCTGCCCGTCAGAGCCTATTATCCGCATCCGCTCAGCCTCGGCTGCCGTTACCGTTCCGATCTTCGTGATTGCCGTTGCGTTATCCCATTTTTCGCAAAGTCGCTCATAGCCATCCGCGCTAAGCGTAAACAGCAATTCAAAATCCTCACCGTCATTTAAAGCTGCCTTTAGCGGATCCGCCGCATTTTTCGCTTCGTCCGATAGAGGTATCGCAGCCGCCTCTATCACGGCACTGACCTGCGACTTGCTGCATATCCTATTAAGGTCACTGCTTAGCCCGTCGGTTATATCGATCATAGCGTTTATAACGGTTATCTTCGTAAGGGCAAGGGCTTCATTCACTCGCGGGGTAAATGCCAAATGCTTCCCCGCTAACGATCCGCCCAGCGTTCCGGTAACGCATATAACGTCGCCGTCCTTTGCGCCATCGCGCCGAACGGGCGGATGATGGGGCGAGGGCTTACTCAGCATAGTAACGCAAATAGCAAGCTTGCCCGGGCCTTTCCACTTCGTAATATCACCGCCGATCAAAGTACAATCAAACGCCCTGCCTGACCGGACAATACCCGCGTGAAGTTCCTTTAGCTGCTCTTCGCCGAAACCATCAGGCAACCCCACGGCTGCAACCGCACACAAAGGAACCGTCGCCATAGCCGCACAATCGCTGAGACTGGCAGACATTGCCTTATATGCAGCTTGGGTGATACTCGTGGTATTCAAGTCGAAATGACTGCCATCTAATAGCATATCCGTAGTAACAAGCACGGACGCATCGCCCGAAAGCGAAACCTGAGCCATATCATCCCCGATCCCGATAGGAAAACGATCCAGCCCCGGCGCCGCCTGGCCTTGGGCGGCGAACCAATCGGTAATATTGTCTTCATTAGTACTCATGATCATCATTCTAATGGTTTCAAGCAGGATTACAAGTCATTAGATCAAAACCACAAATACCGCAAATACCGATCGATAAGCCCAAATCTAACGATATTTTTACTATTTTTTTTGAAATAAGTATTTTTTACTTGCATTACACCCGATAACTGTGATATAGTATTATGCTCTTGTAGTTCATGGAAGATATAACACGCTTAGACTCACCTGTAATCAAACGTAGCATACCGAAGGATTGAGATTACTATATTAGCGGGTGGAGAGTGTACCTAAACATTGTTCGAGTAAAAGAAAGAGTAGCAAAGAAAAATGGAAAATATTGTTAAAATCAGAAACATTGGTATATCAGCACACATCGACTCCGGCAAAACAACGCTAAGCGAGCGAATCTTATATTACGCAGGCCGCATACACAGGGTCCAGGAAGTACACGGCACCAATGGCGGAGCGACGATGGACTTCATGGAGCTTGAACGTGAGCGAGGGATCACCATTACTTCGGCAGCGACCCAGGTAACATGGAACGACAAAAGCGTCAACCTCATCGACACTCCAGGCCACGTCGACTTCACCGTAGAAGTTGAAAGAGCGCTGAGAGTACTCGACGGGGCTATCATGGTCCTTTGTGCAGTAGGCGGCGTACAGAGCCAGTCCGTCACCGTGGACCAGCAGATGAAGCGATACCGTGTACCGCGTATTGCCTTTGTAAACAAGATGGACCGCGTCGGTGCCGACCCGCAGCGTGTGCGTACAGAGATGGCGGAAAAGCTCGGCCTCAACGTAGTACCCATCCAGATCAATATGGGCGAAGGCGACGCGTTCGTCGGCGTTATCGATCTGGTCACAATGGAAGCTCTCACTTTTGAAGGTAACAACGGCGAAAAAATCGTTCGCAAAGAAATATCCGCTGAGTATGCCGATGAAGCCGAAATGGCTCGTAACGATATGCTTGAAGCGATCAGTATGTTCAATGACGATTTGATGGAACTGCTGCTGGACGAAAAAGATATTGAGTTGGAAATGATCAAGCGGACGATCCGCGAAGCTACGATCAACCGCGACATAGTCCCGATGATGATGGGATCGGCATTTAAGAACAAAGGCGTTCAGCCGCTGATGGATGCGGTATGCAGTTACCTCCCAAGTCCGCTTGACCGCCCTGCCTATGCACGCGACCACGATAACGAAGGGACCGAAGTTCCGCTTTCAAGTGACCCCGATGCAAAACTCGTCGCAATGGTGTTCAAGATCACCGACGAATCTTTCGGCCAGTTGAGCTATGTCCGCGTATATCAGGGCAGGATGATCAAGGGTCAGCAGTATCGCAATGCCCGCACAAACCGCATGCAGCGTGTAGGTCGGATCGTAAGAATGCACGCTAACGACCGTGAAGATGTTAATGATGCAGGTCCTGGTGACATTGTAGCCTTGATCGCTGTCGATTGTGCAAGCGGCGATACCTTCTGCGACAACGGCGTTAATTATTCACTTGAGAGTATCTTTGTCGCTGATCCGGTTATCAGTCTTTCGATCACACCTGAAAGCTCTGGCGACCAGGATCGCATGGGCAAGGCACTTAACCGATTCATGAAAGAAGATCCTACGTTCCGCGTTTCAACCGATCATGAAACGGGCCAGACGATCATAGCCGGTATGGGAGAGCTTCACCTTGACATTTATATCGAAAGGATGCGTCGCGAATTTAAAGCAAACGTTAACGTCGGCATCCCAAGCGTCAGCTATCGCGAAGCACCGACCGTTGAAGCTGAATTTAACTACAGACACAAAAAACAGACCGGCGGTTCGGGCCAATTCGCTCATGTAGTCGGGAGACTTATCCCGCTCGACAAAGACGCCGAGTCATATTATGAATTTGAGGATAACGTCAAAAACGGCAGGATCCCAAGCGAATACATTCCGTCTGTCAATAAGGGATTCAAAGCCGCTATGGAAAAAGGACCGCTGGCAGGTTACGAGATCGTCGGCTGCAAAATGTGTCTCGATGACGGATCTTACCACTCTGTAGACTCAAGCGAAATGGCCTTTAAAACCGCCGGACGAGATGCGTTCACTGAAGCATTTAAGAAGTCAAAACCAAGACTGCTCGAACCGATCATGTCGGTCGAACTTGAAATGCCCGCCGAATTCCAGGGGCAGGTCATTGGCGACCTCAATGCAAGAAGAGGCATGATCCTCTCAACTGAAAACCGCGACAATTACACCGTCGTCCAAGCCGAAGTACCCCTGTCGAGCATGTTCGGATACGCAACCGTCATTCGCGGCATGACAAAGGGAATGGGAACATTCTCAATGGAAATGGCAAGATACGCAATGGTCCCCGTAAAGATCGGAGAAGAAATACTCGCAAAACGCCGGGAACAAAACCCACATCTTGTAAAAAAATAACCCGGGCAAATGGGAGATCGATCATCCCGGCGCTTAGGGCTTTTTTTATTAACCGCGTGGGCACGGCCCACCCCGCCGCTTGGGCTTGGGCGGCGAACCAATCGGTAATATTATCTTCATTACTCATGACACTGACCGCACATTCAAAGTATTTGAAAGTTCAAGCAACTATCGTTTAATCTCGTACGTCCCCACTACTTCACCATCATCTCTGGTCATAACGATATTCAGTTTACTTCTGCCAACATCGGCTCTTATCACTGTCGCCTGTCCCTTTTTGGAACTGCCCCCTATGACTATTGGATAGTCACGAACCCCCGCTTCAGGAGCCATTACTGCATATTTGTGAGTATGCCCCGAGATCACCAGATCAATCTTTCCTTGATCAAACAATGGTCCCCATTTATTATATAAATCGTCCCCGCCATGCTTTTTCGATGGAGTTGGCGGAATATGCATTAAGACAATTCTGAAAACGGCTTTTTTGAATAGCTCCGATTGAATTTCTTTTTCCAGCCATATTTTTTGCTGATCCCTGTATCGGTCAAAATCCACTAGCCCGCTATATGCCCAGTGGCTATCCTCTTTATCCTCGCCGCCATCCATAACAATAAAATGCACAGGCCCATGATCGAATGAGTAGTAGTAATTCCCAGAAGGTGTTGCCAGATAATTGCCAAGCATACGGGCATACTTGCCTCTTGCCTCATGGTTTCCGCGGACATAGATGAATGGGATATTCTTAGCGAAAAGATCTGAACAGGGTTTAAGAACATGGTTAATGATCTGCGGCTGATCTTCTATATGCCCCAGGATATCACCATTGAGGAATACCAGATCATAGGCCTTTGATTCTGACAATTTTATCAAAGATGCCAGAATGTCATTTCTCTGGTGGATATCATTAAGAACGATAAATGACATGCTTTCTTTATTCCCAGCCAAAGTCCTGAAGTTATAAGTATCGCTTGTAGTGGCCTGACCATATGTAACCTTATAAGGTTCGAATTTCAGTATTTCCTTTGAACTGACTTTGTATTTATACTCTTTGCCTGGAGAAAGTCCATCGATCGAGATTCTATGCAACGTCTGGTCGGCATCAATCAGTCCATGCCGGCTGTTGAAAGCTTTCCGGTCGAGCGCATCGCTGGTTCCATACTCCAACCAGCTTGTACATTTCGCGTCAGTAATCCACATGACAGTCATTGAAGTTTCCGAGGGATTCTGGAGGTAAGGGCCAGCAAGGATCTCAAGAGCATTAGCATACCCCGATAACATAAATACCGAAAATAAAAAGAAGATACATACTGTATTTCTCATTGTAACATTGCTCCTGATAGATTCATTGTTATACGATATCTTCTCCCGTGAGTGTTTATTTCAGTCTATGTTTCCAGTATTCGATCTGTCTTTTTGCTTGTTCTGTGCTTGCCGCTCCTTCTGTGGCGTATTGGTTCGCTACGTTTTGGGGGCCGAGGCTGTCGTATACGTCTTCTTCGATCGCATCACAGGCTGTCTGGAACTCTTCTATTGTCAGGTCACTCAGCGATTTATCCTGTTTTTCGCATTCGGCTACGAGCGCCCCTACGATGCCGTGACCCTGGCGGAACGGGACGTTCTTTTTGACGAGGTATTCGGCAAGAGCGGTTGCGTCGAGGAAACCGCGGTCGAGGCCTGCGGCGATTGTCTTAGTATTGAATGTTGTATTAGAAGCGATAGCAGCAGCCATATCGAGGCAAGCGATAGTTGTATCGCCTGCGGCGAAGGTGTGGATCTTATCTTCCTGCAAGTCGCGGTTATATGTCGACGGCTGGGCCTTGAGAATAGTGAGCATTGCCATAAGCGCTCCGTAAACCGATCCTGTTTTGCCGCGGATCAGTTCGAGCATGTCGGGGTTTCGCTTCTGGGGCATCATCGACGACGATGTGCAATATTTGTCAGCGGTCGTGATGAAGCTAAACTCAGTTGACGAGTATATTATCCAATCCTCGGCAAGCCGCGAAAGATGGGTTGAGATCAGCGAGCATATAAATATAAACTCCGCACAAAAATCGCGGTCGCTGACGGCGTCCATGCTGTTGTACATTATATCGGCAAAACCTAATAGTCTGGCGGTAACTGCACGGTCAAGCGGCAGGGTGGAACCTGCGACGGCACCTGCGCCGAGGGGTGAGAAATTCAAACGTTTGCGACAGTGCTTGAGGCGATTGAAATCGCGGGCCAATTGCTCGACAAAACTGAGCAGGTACGAAGCGATGGAAACCGGCTGGGCACGCTGAAGGTGGGTGTAGGCGGGCATTAGCGAATCGGTATTTTTGGCGGCGAGTTTTACGAGAGCCTTTTGCAATTTGTTGATGCGGACCTGGACGTTCTCGATCTCGTCACGCATCCAGAGCCGCATGTCGGTTGCGACCTGATCGTTGCGGGAGCGGCCGGTGTGGAGCTTTTTGCCGATGTGGCCGATCTTTTTGATAAGGGCAGCTTCGATAGCCATGTGGATGTCTTCGTGGACAGCGTCGAAGCGGAACTTGCCAGCGGTGATGCGGTCGGATATTTCGTAGAGGCCCGTCTTGATCTCGGCAAACTCAGCTTTGGTAATGAGTCCCTGATCGGCTAACATCTGCGCGTGGGCGATGGAACCCGCGATATCGTACTTGTAAAGGCGTTTGTCATAAGAGAGCGACTCGACGAAATCAATTGCGATCTGGTCGGGGGTTCCTGCGAGTCTTTTTTCCCAGTTTTTTTCCGATTTGGCCATGTTATTTACTCCACGAAAATTTTTGACTTTAAGATATTGTTAGTCCGCATGATACGTTCCGGCGGCGAGCGTGTCAAGCTAATCTACTTTCGTTGGGACCTTGGTCTTGTTTTCCATCTTCGGTGGAGCCACCAGTATTGGCTCGGGTCCTTGCGGATAAGGTCCTCGGTTGCTTTTGTGTATTCCTGGGTGACCCATTCGAGGGGGTTCGGTTTGTCCTGCCACTCATGTGGCATGATGAGGCGTCCGACCTCTATCTCGAAGAAGAAGCGGTCGTCTATTCTTCTGGATGTTACGACGGCGATCGGCATGTTGTATAGTATCGCGATGAGGCCGATGCTCTTGTATGTGCTTGCTTTGCGTCCGAAGAAATCGACGAAGATGCCCTTCTTGCCGGCGTCCTGGTCAGCGATGAATGATATGGATGCCGATGATCCGGCGATGGCGGCTAACTTTTCGGATGCTCCTTTTTTGTTGATGATCTTCTGTCCGGCGTTTTCGCGGATGCTGTATAGATATTTGCTGATGAATCTGTTGTCGAGCGGACGGGCAATTGTGTAGACATCGAAATCGAAGAGGCCGAGTATGTGGCCCATGATCTCGAAGTTTCCGTAGTGGCTTGCAACGAAGATGACACCCTGACCGGCTTGCATCATCCACTTTATAGGTTCGACGTTTATGTATCGCGAGAACTTTTCCCAGTTTTCATATTTTACGAGGCGCGGGGTGAACATCAGATCCATTGCTAACATTGCGAGGGACTCGAATGATCGGCGACCGGTTTCGATGTGCCACTGCTCGTCTTTTTCAGGGAAACTTGCGCGGAGGTTGCCGAGTGCGCGGTCGCGTCCGCGGTGGTATCGCTGCCATAACTGCCTGCCGAGCCAACGGGCGAAACGGAGATTGGTCTCGATGCTCGAACGGTAAATTATCAGCAATGCGATGCGCAGGGCGATGTATTGCAGATAGTCAACGACGAGATTGCGTTTTCTTTTCTTTCTTCTTTTTTTAGGCGGTTTTGTCATGTGGTCGTATTTTTTCCTTAGTTCGTACGGTTTATTGGCTATTATGGCCTTTTCGGCGGATTTGTCAAGGTTTGATACTTGACATGTGGGTTTTATGGGCTTACATTTATGGGGCTGTGTAATTTTGAAAGGGTTTGTTATGGATTTTAATGAGATGGGCGGCGAAGAAGATAACGTGCCGACTGACGAAAACGCGGAAATAGACGAGTATGCTGAGGAAGAGCGAGTATATTCGCCGGATGAAGTTTTTGAGGTGCCGGAAGCGGAGGCAGTTGGGCCGGCTATGGCGGTTGCTATTGCTGCAGAGGCTCCGCGGAAACGGCACGGGTGGCGGATATTTTTGGGGATAGTGTTCGGGTTTTCGGTGCTGATGAATCTGATGCTTTTGATAGCGATCGTGGCGATGTCGATGTTTTCGTTTGGCGGATCGGGCAAGGAGTTTGACGAAAATACCATCGCCAAGGGCAAATCGGGCAATAAGATCGCTGTTATCAAAATCGAGGGGATAATCAATAGCGAAATGAGCGCTGAGTTCCGCAAACAGATCAAGCGTGCCAGAGAGGACCGCAATGTTAAGGCTGTGATCGTAAGGACCGTAACGCCGGGCGGGGGTGTGGCGGCGAGCGATCAGATACACCATGAGATAAGTAAGTTCCGCAAAGAGACAAAGAAGCCGGTTGTAGCGTTCATGCAGACGGTGGCGGCGTCGGGCGGATACTATACGTCGGTGGCGTGCGACAGGATCGTGGCTGAGCCGACGGTGATAACCGGGTCGATCGGTGTGATAATGAATCATCTTGTGCTGAAACAGTTGTTAGAGGAGAAATTGGGTATATTCCCTGTGACGATCAAGTCGGGTGAGAAGAAGGATTGGCCAAGCCCGTTTTCGGAAATGACGGACGAGCAGCGTGTGTATTTGGAGGAGAAGCTGATCGGGCCGGCGTATTCGCGATTCGTGAAACTTGTCGATGAAGGACGCAGCGAACTCAACATGGAACAGGTGCTGGCACTTGCCGACGGAAGTATCTATGGCGGGCCGGAGGCACTTGAAAATGGCCTGGTCGATGAGGTCGGGTATATCGAAACGGCAATCGAGGCGGCGAAGAAACTGGCGGGCATAAAGAGCGCTAAGGTGGTGGAGTATACGAGGCAGTTTACGATCTCGAGTTTTTTCGGGGCCGAAAGTAAGGCTTTGTGGAAACTTGACCGCGATGTACTGCATAAGCTGACGACGCCGGAGGTGCTTTATCTTTGGGACGGGCGAAATTAGCGGCATCCGGCACGTCGCGTATAAATGCCTCCGCAAGTTATTGTGTTTTAATTCGGATGTTGCGAAATTCCACGACCGAGCCGTGTCCGAGAAAAGCTATATGGCCGGTTGTGCGTTTGAGGCCGGGATGCTTACGTCCGTCCGTCTTTCCATCTTTGATGGCCCTATCTATATCAGCTTCATCCGCGTCAAGGATCGTTTTACCGTTTAGTTTCACCGTGATATGTTTGCCCTTTGCGATGACTTCCTGGCTGTTCCATTGGCCTATTGGTTTGAGATGGCCCCGTTTTGCAGGCATTACGCCGTAGATAGAGCCATGGTACTGATATTCCTTGAGGTTCTTGTACTTGTCCGCAGAATCATCGAGTATCTGCAATTCCATGCCTTGATAGGCGGCGTTAACGTCTCGCAGAGTGCGTAGACCTAAGCCGTTGTTGGCACCCGAAGTCAGTTTGAAATCAAAACGTAGTACGAAATCGGAGTATTGCTTTTCCGTATACAGATTGCCGCCGGGTTTACAGACGATCTTGCCATCTTCGACGATATAGCCCTCGGTATCGCCAACCCAGCCGGTAAGATTCTTGCCATTAAATAATGAAACAAAGCCCTCTTCTATTTCACGGATGAAAATGTTTTTAAAATGGATCGGATCGCCATGGCATTGCAGTTCGATCTGTTCGCGTGGAAAAATAGGCTGGCTTCGATCCCAGTAGTTTTCCAGCGTCACATTATCAACTACGAGTTTATCGTTCAAATGAACCGTAACCTTGTCGCCGATCATCTTTATGCGAAAGGTGTTCCACTGGCCGATGGGGTTGTCTGCAATGATCTCAGGATTGCCGGGATTCTTTTTGTTATTATACAGACCGCCGGAACCGAATTTTTTAAACGCCGGATCCCATATCTGAACCTGCGGCGAACCTCGCAGGTAGATTCCGCTGTCGCCATTTGGATGAACGATCTTCCAGTCAACCAGCATTTCGAAATCCTCGTAATTCTTAACCGTAGCAAGACTGAACCCGTCACCGTCAAACTGCAATACCCCATCGACGACATCCCAATGCTTTCGCATAGACTCATCCGCTTTGGCCTGGGCTTTGGCAAGCTGGTCACCACTTAGCTTCGCACGTTTGATCGGGTTGTCATTCGGCTTTGCCAGGAGGCCCTTCCAGCCAGCAAGGTCCTTGCCATTAAACAGAGGAACAAAACCTTCCGGGGTCGGTTTCAGTGTTGCCGCAGGTTCGTCAATACTGCTGATATGCTTATCGATCTTCTCTATCAATTCAACATCGTCAGTAAATTGGAGTACTCTTTTGAGCAGTACGGCTGCTTCGTAATTTTTTAGCCCCTTATCCTTTTTATTGATCGGACAGGCGATCTTTACCGAGGCTAAAACAGCTTCTTTTTGCACCGACTTATCGCCAAGATATGTGCTGACGATCTGAAGTGACTCGATCCTTCTGATAGAGCCGAGGCTGGCGATCAAAAGTTTCTTTTCTTCGGGCCGTTTAACCAGCCCAAGTGCCTTGTCGAATATTGCGATTTTTTCACCGGGGGATATCTTCGCAGCTTTGGTCAATCGAATCACACCCCTTACAGCCAGCACCTGATGCGCGAGAACATCTGAACTTGCGATAACATTAAGCAATTCGGGTATTGCCTCGGCATCAGTCCATTTTGTCAATGTTCGTATCGCGATATCGCGAACATCTTCGTTGTCGCTTTTTGCCTCAGCCAAAACCCTCACTAAAGCTCTCCTGCCGCCGATCTGGCCCAGTGCAGGCAGAAGGTATATCTTTTTGTCATCATCAGCTTTATCGATAGCATTTAGCAACGGTTCGGTACGTCCCTGGTTCAGCGGCATTTGTTTTGCGATTGCGACGACCGCATTTTGTGCTGCTGCGCGATCTTCGGGCGTTTTCGCATCGACAAAAAACTCGACCAGTTTCGCCATGTCTTTGGGGCTTGCAAGGATAGCGGCGGCTTTTAATGCGGCAAGCCTTACGGAATCGTTTTTATCTTCGGCCCGGTCAAACACTACGTCAGCATGTTCCTTTGCATTTCGCAGGGCAAGAAATTCTATAAGAGCGACCTGTGGATCGGGCGGCATTTTAGGCAGTATCTTTGCAACGGCGGGTATAACGAAGGTTCCTTTAAGATACAAAAGCGACTGCTTAACGGTTTCGATCTCATCTGCGTCTTTTGTTTTTAGCAGTAGAGACAGTACTGTGTCGATACCTTTATCGCCGCCAAGGGCAACGACTGCTTTTATCGCCGCCAGGCGCACCTGTTTGTCTTCGTCTTGCAGGTACTTCGTGATCGCGTCCATCGCATACCCGTCGCCGCGGTCGGCTAACATGTCTATGATCCGGACGCGAACTTGCGGAGAAACTCTCTGCGTTTTTTTGACCCATTTATTAGTTACCAATCTCCCTTTAATAGAATCGGCAAGGGCAAGTGCGGCGGCTTGTACTTTAATACTCTTGTTGTCCATCGCATCGAGCAGATCGTTAAGTGCCCTGTTGCTTTCGGCTGAGACTAAGATACTCAGTGCCGCACATTGAATATTGGCACCGACATCATAGGTTCGGTTTTTTATCAGCTTGCGGCATATCTTCGCGGCTTGTCTTTGCCTGTTGTTTTCAGTTAGCCGCTGAGCATATAACAGATAGAATGAAGCGATCCTGCCCCTTTCAGGACCGGAAGCCTTTGCCAATGCTTTTTCAAGGAGCCTGTCCGCTGACTTGTCGGCAATATTGGCAAGTGCCCTCAGGGAAATAAGCCTTGTTATCGTATCTTTGCTTGATGCGTGTTTGGAAATAGCATCGGCAGCAGCTTTGCTTTGCATCTGACCGAGAGCATGTATTATTGTCGGTAGATTCTTTTGGTCGGCAGTACGCAGGGCATTTAGAAAAGCTTTCTCGGCGGCGTCCGTTCCTATCGCCAACAACGCCATCGTTGCAGGCTCGCAAAGTCTTTCGTCTCTAAGGTAGCCACTTAGAAGATAAGGCGAAACGGTTTCTTCGCGAACAACCAATTGGAGCTGTGAAATAAAGAAAGATTGAACTTCTTTGTCTGTTGCCTTAGCAAGGACCTCATTTAGTACTGCAATATACCTCGACCGCCCGCCGTCAGCGTTTGACCGTGATGTATAGAAGCTGAGACTGCTAAGTGCGTATCTGGCTTTTGTATCGTCACCGGTTCCGGGCGGGACGATAAGATCGCATATCGTGGTTATCGCTCCAGAGCCTGCTTTGATGATCTCGGCGCTAAGTTCCCGCTCGATCTTTGCGTTATCCGCCGGCATTTTTTCCAGGATATTTGCAACTGCGGGCTCGCTTTGATCGGCAAACGAACAAGGTAGAAGAACCGCTGCCGCTAAAACTATTAACAATATCAACTTTTTACTATCGATCATGTTTTATGCCTCTAAATACAGTTAATTCCAAATGTCGATCAAACGCTCCACTTAGCTCGCATCGGTTGATCGATCAAGCGGTTGGCCTGGTCGTCACCGACAAACTCAAGTTTCACCGGATCAAAATGCAAAGGTCTTCTCATACGAAGAGCGATCTTGCCAAGATTGCCCAGCGTGCCAGAACGGAAACCGTTTGATTCGTTCAGTGCAAATTTTTGACGATTTCTAACTGCTTCAGCGAAATCCGTAACCTGCGGAGCAGGATCAGGAAAAGCAGCGAGCTTTTCTTTTAAGTTCGGAATGTCAGACTCAAAACCTCGATACAATTTTCCCTTTGGACCTTCGATAAATGCCGCGTCCTTGTCGGCGTCTTCTCCATCAAGTATTATCTCACAGCCATCGGCGTATCGCATATATATTCGCCGCCACGAGCCAACCGCATCCGGGTGCTGCGTAGGCGTATCGGCTTCGATGAATACCGGGCTTGTATCGTCTTTGCCGAGAATATATTGAACGGGATCGAGATAATGCTGCCCCATATCGCCGAGGCCGCCGCCATCGTAATCCCAGTATCCGCGGAACGTTCTATGTACACGATGTTTATTGTACGGCTTATAAGGTGCAGGTCCGAGCCACATATCGTAATCAAGCTCATCCGGTACCGGCTGGGGGGTAAGGTTGGTCTTTCCGCTCCACATGAATTTCCAGTTAAAACCTGTGGTCGCGCTGACGGTCACTTTAAGCGGCCAACCGAACAATCCGCTTTGAACCAGCTTTTTGATCGGCGATACCGTAGTTTGCATTCCGTAAAAATTACTCTGGAACCTGAACCATGTATTCAGCCTGAAAATAGATCCGTTTCGCTGTACGGCTTCGACGACCTTTTTGCCCTCGCCGATAGTGCGTGTCATAGGCTTTTCGCACCATATATCCTTACCGGCTTCGGCAGCGGCAATCGCTATCTGGCCGTGCCAATGCGGAGGCGTTGGGATATGGACAATGTCAATGTCAGGGCGGGCAAGAACTTCGCGGTAATCCGTATACCCCTTGACATCACTGTCAACCTTCTCAAGAGTTCTACTCAGATGCCTCTTGTCAACATCGCATATCGCTAACAGTTTTGCGCCCCGATAGGTCAGGTGTCTCTGCCCCATACCGCCTACACCGATTACCGCTTTGGTAAGCTGGTCACTCGGAGCAGTATGACCATTGCCGCCGAGAACGTGACGCGGTACTATACTGAAAACACCCGTAGCAAGTAAGCCCTTGGTAAATGTACGTCTGGTAATTATTTTTTTACTCATTTTGCCCTCAAAATATTAGTCGTTACTCTCTGATTCTGAATTGCTTTCGCTCTCTAATTCAGCTTTGCCGTTTTCCTTAAACAGCAAAGCAAACACTACTACAACCACCGCTGCCATCACACACGGTATCAACCAGATCATCTTCCAGTTATGACCGTCTTCAGTGGCGTAGTGTGTTGTTATCTTACCATTGATAAGATTACCGATGATCATTCCCAAGCCGAGTGTAACCAGAGTCAAAAATCCCTGGGCACTTGCCTGTATTTCCTTGGGTGCCTTTTTATCTACATATATCTGGCCGGTGACAAAGAAGAAGTCGTAGCAGATACCATGCAAGAGGATACCGATATAAAGCATAGCTACCCCACTGCCGCCATCACCAAATGCAAACAGTAGATACCGCCCTACCCATGCGATCATACCTATCAGAAGCATCTTTTTGATGCCAAGACGTGTAAAGAAGAAGGGCATGACCAGCATGAAAAATATTTCTGACATCTGTCCCAAGGTCATTTTGCCGGCTGCGTTTTTCATGCCGACCTCTCCGAGGAAACCATTGGCAGACTGATAATAAAATGCCAGCGGGATACATATCAAAAGCGAACAGATAATAAAAATCGCAAAGATCGGATCCTTCATGAGCTTCAGAGCCTTGAGGCAAAGAACATCACTGACGGTCACTTTCTGGCCAGCGGCTGCCGGAGGTGTATGCGGAAGCGTAAAACAGTAAAAACCCATGATCAGCGATGCGCCCGCAGCGATCTTCATCGGTATACCCGTATTTTCTATTGTAGCCAGGCCGCTGACCGATTCCGGCATAAAGCCAACTATCAGCCCGGCGACGATCCAACCAATAGTGCCAAGGACACGAATCGGGGGAAACTCCTTTTCAGGATCAGTCATTTGACCGAGCGAGATAGAGTTTGTAAGCGCAAGCGTAGGCATATAACAGAGCGTATAACCGAGCAAGACCCAGAAGAAAAGCGTGGATTCAGTTATCGTCGAGGCCCAATAGATCAAAACAGCACCAGCGATATGCAGCACAGCCAGAACCTTTTCCGTAGGGAAGAATCTATCGGCGATCATTCCGACGAATAAGGGGCTTATGATCGCGGCGATGCCCGTCGTGGCGTATGCCCAGCCCGTGATCTGATCGAATTTGATCTCCGCCAGGTACTTCCACATGGTTACGAACCACGCACCCCAGATGAAGAATTCCAGAAACATCATAGCCGACAACTGATTTCGTACTTTCGCTTTCATGTCATACTCCTTTTAATAATAGTCGCTAATCCCTTTAGCTTTGTAATCTTTTGACTGCCAGCCTTATATCGCCGGTTCTGTCGTCACCTGCTTCACGCTCGATCGCAAGCGTCCCTTCGTATCCGATTCCCGCTAATGTATCCAGAAACTTATCGCTGCAAACCTGACCCTCACCCCATGGCACTTCACAACCCCATTGACCGGTCGTTGCCGTTCGGTTGGCGTCCTTAATATGAACATGCTTTATCCATGGTGCAAGAATTTTGACCGCCTCGATCGGGTCGCCTTTGTCGTAAAGTATCATGTTGGCAGGGTCGAAGTTTATGCCCACCGCCGGATGGTTCATATCCTTTAAGAAACTCGCCATTTCTTCGGCGGTCTCCTGGCCTGTTTCCATCAATAACATTATGCCGTTGGCCGCTACGATATCGCCCAGAGATCGTATGCGTTCGTGAACCGCTTGATATTTCTCAGTGTCGTTGTGGTCTATAAATCCGGCATGCATCGAAAGGTATTTTACTCCAAGGGCTTTGGTTGCTTCGGCAGCGTCTGAAAAGAGTTTCTTATTAGCGGACCAGTTGTCATCAGGCACGATCCCGCCTGTCACCTTAATAGTATCAAGCGTCGAATAATCTTCCTGCGGAAAACCTATCATTGTACAGCTTACGGTCCAGTCCTGCGCTTTAACAGCCGCAAGATACTCCTGACCGCCCTCTTCCAAAGCAGGCCCGACCGCAAGATGAACATGACCGATCCCAATATCCTTCATCGCAGCGGCAACGCCATCAACGTCTGTTTGTAATGACCAACTGCAAACTCCAATATCCCATTTATCGCATTTCATTGAAACTCCATTTTGAGTTAGATCGTGACCCGCTGGCCTGTTTTTGCGGATTCTATTTCCGCAAGGACAAGCTGGATCGAATTTAAAGATTGCTCAAGCGTAATAACTTCCGGCATTTTCTTTCCGTTGACAAGACCGGCAAAGTGTTCCAGTTCACGCGAATAACCGTCACCTGCCGCAACTTCCGGCGTTGAAACTTCACCGTCAAAAGGGCATACCTTAAAGGAAGGGTCGCGAGTGCAGTCAAAAAGAATCGTTGCCTTTTCCATGACGATATTGAAACTCATCTCAAAGCCAAACGATGGTGACATCGCCCAACTGCCTTCAGCGGTTACCAATTTACCATCGTCATACTCATATCGACTCGCAATGCAGCTCATCGCGCCATCGGCGTTTCCGGCTGCTGCACTGCAAACGCTTGCGGGCATACCGAACAGATACTGCACAAAGTCACTGTCGTGGATATGCAGATCCATTGCCATCCCGCCGCTTAGCTCGTCGTTAGCGAACCAGTTATCCCCCCAACTTGGCGGTGCGCCAAGCCGTTGAAAAGTCGCGGCAACCACCTTGCCGTACTGGCCGCTGTCAATAATTTCTTTCGTCTTTGCATACTCCGGCCAGAATCGAATGCAGTGCCCGATCTGCAAAAGTTTGCCGCTTTGCTCGGCGGCAGCTATCATCTCAGAACATTGCTCGACACTTAAGGCCATCGGTTTTTCGCAAAAGACATGGACGCCTGCGTTGAGAGCCTTGATAGTAAATGCTTTATGAAGGTGACTGGGAAGCGTGACCGAAACCACATCTAAATTGCCTTCTGCGAGCATCCGGTCAAAATCGGAAAACAGTTCAAAATCGGAAAGATCAATTTTCCCCGCCGCACCGTCAATGTTGCCGCCGGCTGAACCGGTTTTGCTCACAATATCCGGATCGGCGTCACAAACAGCGACAACTTTCGCCCCTGCGAACTCGTTCCAGCAACGGTAATGCATCCGTCCCATGAATCCGAACCCGACTATGCCAACTTTGATCATCGTCATTACCCCTTCTTTGTTCATTTAACCTATATACTGATAATAATATGTTGAATTGATGTCGTCAAGCACTTATAATGAATGTTTGGCCCTGCGGCCGGTTAATTTCGTCGGTGTTAAGAAAATTCGGTGCAAATATCGATACAAAAAAAACAATTTGTTCGTCGCCTTTTGAGCTTAACGCGGCTTGTCCGTCGGTTTTCTGGGCATCGGGAGACGGGCCATACGATAATACGCGAAAGGCTCTTGCGAATATTGATCTGACACCGGCAAAGGATAAGCGTGTTTTGCTAAAGCCCAATGCCGGGCGAAACGCAGAACCCAAAACAGGGGTAACTACACATCCGCAGGTCGTAGCGGCCGCAATTGACGCCTTCAGAGAGGCAGGCGCCGAGATTGCCCTTGGTGAAAGTCCAATAACCGGCGTTAAGGCGTTGGAGGCATTCGAAAGCAGTGGCATCGCATCCATTGCACGCCAGCGAAATTGTCCTTTGATCGATATGGACGAGCGCCGGTTTATACCCATTGAAATTACCGGTGGTGTCGCGATCAAGTCGCTTAAGCTATGCAGAGAGATCGTAGAATACGATATTGTCGTCTCGATCCCTGTGATGAAGACGCACATGCATACAGGCGTGACGCTGTCCGTCAAGAACATGAAAGGATGCTTGTGGCGACGTTCCAAAGTCGACCTTCACATGCTGCCGGAAATTGACGGCTATCAGGAAAAACCGTTAGACATAGCCATTGCCGATATGACTTCGGTCCTGCGTCCTGGCCTGTCAATTATCGATGGGACGATCGGAATGGAAGGGCTTGGCCCGAGTGCCGGTACTCCTAAACCTTTGGGCGTTGTGGTTGTCGGTGTCGATGCTTTTGCGGCGGATTCGATCGCATGTGAATTGATGGGGATATCCGCCGGTGACATTTCGCATTTGAGAATGGGAGCCGAAAGGGGCTATGGCGTGATCGATCTCGATAAGATCAGTGTGTCTCCTGAAAACTGGAAAGAAGTTCGGAGTCCCTTTACACTTTCGCCGGAGAAACTGTCGCTTGAATTTCCGGGCTTTACTATTTTGGACGAACAATCATGCAGCGCGTGCCAGTCGACCTTATTGATGTTTTTAAAACAGCATGGAAAGCAATTGCTTGACGAGCGTACAGACGATAAAGATATTGTCATCGCCATCGGTAAGGGCCATGAAAAGTTGCCTGAAGGTACTTTGTGTGTCGGCAACTGTACCGCCATGCACAAAAAAAGCAGAGCATTCGTTCCGGGATGCCCGCCGGTAGCAAGTGAAATACTAAACGAATACTTTAAGATGGTGGAAAAATAAAAGGGAATAGTCATGGATTTATTTGAGGCGATCGCAAAGAGGCAAAGTTATCGTGGCGGGTTCAAAGATGAGGCTGTCAGCAGAGACGACCTGCAAAGAATAGTCGAAAGCGGGCTTAAAGCTCCTTCGGGCAAGAACTGGTGATGAGCATTTAAAAGAGAGCCATGTAACGCCTTGTATTTATCTTTGATCAATTAAACATTTTATCCTTCATTGATTAAAAATACCCGTATGTCGGGCTATCCATTAACATTATGAAACCAATATCTATTTAGCCAGTAAATCTTTACGCCAGATTCAACTGATAACTTTTACGCAGATTCCTCTCGAGAAAACCAAACAAAAAGTCCGATTGCCGCAGCCATCAAAAAGAGAACTATTGCAAAAATCCCGGTTACTATCGGCGACTGTTTATCAAGCAATGCCATAACAGACATCAACAGGCCGCAGGCACCAATACTCCATGCGACGATAATAGCTGGCAAGCGGCTGGCTTTGATCTTGCCGGTTGCCTCCAGAGATTCTGCTGCTGCCTGGTATGCCTGTACCCTGGCGTATCCTGCCGATGGTTTTCTTGAAAGTAATTGAATCACCGTCAATACAAATAGAGGCAAAATGACGCCTGTAAATGTTTTTGTTTCCGCCCCATGTGCCTGAACCCATCCAGCCAAAGAAGCTAAGTAATCAACGTCAGCTATAAAACCGTCTTTGCTAAGTCCGAATCGAACCAAAAATCCCATTGCAAAGGTAACAATCGCTGTTATCCAGACCGCCGGGCTGTTGACCTTTTTGCTGAAAAGTCCCCACAACGTCGGTGCCAGCAATCCTACAACCATCAACTCTGTAAGCGAAACAATAACCTTTTCGGCTCCTCCCATAAAAGGGATCGCCATTGCAATAAGAATTAATATTCCGCCAAGTATAATCGTAAATACTCTGCCAGTCCAGACCATATGGTTGTCACTTAAGATGCCTCCTTTGAGAGGCTTGTAAATGTCATTTGTAAAGACACCCGAAAATACATTAAGCTGTGAGCTTACCATGCTTGCTGTAGCTGAAAACATCGCAGCAAGCATTAGCCCTACCATTCCAGCCGGCAAGACAGATTTACACGAAAGTATGTAAGCATTTTCGGCCAATATACGAATCTCTTCGGCGGTTGCGCCCTCTGGGATAGGTGATTGAATACGCCACAACATCGGCGGAAGCAACCACAACAAAGGACTCGTTAAATAGAGCGCACCGAACAGGTATGTGCTTTTGCGAGCGTCTTTGGGCGAGGGCACACATATAAACCGCTGGACAAAGGCCCATTCGGCTCCGATCATGAAAAAGTGTATCGCACACCAGCCTGCCAGGAAGAACCATGTGTACTGTCCGCCTATCGGGGCAAAGAAGCTTTCAGGTGCTTGACTGACGAATGCCTTAACGCCCCCAACTTTGATAAATGCCAAAGGCACAACGAAAAGAACTGCCAGGTTAAGTACTATGAACTGCAGCACGTCTGTCATCAATACCGCCCAAAGACCACCGAACATGGTATAGATCACAACGATCCCGCCGAAGACAGCGATAGTAATATTCAGCATTGATATTGAGGCCTGACCATCTGTGAGCAAGCCGACAAATATTATGCCAAGTGCATAGAGCGAGCCAGCGGTTCCGATCATACGGAACAATGTCATAAACCATGTATAGAAGTGCAACGCACCGCTGCCGTATCTTAATTGAATAAACTCTGCCGGCGTTTTGATACCGAGCTTTTTCCATTTGCCTGCAACAAAAAAACCGACCAGCAAAGCTGCAACGCCATACATTAAATTGATCGTCACCGCGACCATGCCATACTTGTATGCGATGCCGCCCCAGACGACAAATGTGTTAGCAGAGAACATCGTCATAAAAGCACTCAGGCCGCTGGTCCACCATGGGGACTGACCGCCAGCGGCAAACATGTCCTCAGAGCTTTTGTTTTTTCGAGTAAACAAAAGACCTACGAAGAAAATACCGGCAAGATAAAATGCCAAAACTACATAATCGGCAGTACTCAAAATAATATCCTTTCTTTAACAGGCAATCCTTTTATTATTTTAATCGATCATTCAAAGGCGATCCATTTATCTCCCAAGAACAGGAAATGATAACGATAAAAGCTTAGCTTGAAAACATCTTTCTACTCATAGCAGCGAATTTCAAATAACGAAGCAGGAATATGCGAATCTGGAGCAGATAATTCCAAATGCAACTCATCAGTGGTCACTGCTGTGTTCAGCAAAATCGTATTACGTGTTTGATGGTTATCCGTGCATTCGTAAACGACCCTATCCAGTGCATCAATAAGACGATATTCCCTGACACAGTACGGCACTACATTATACGGGTGGCCCATAAGCACTGATTCCAGGTAAGCGTGAAAGTCGTCGTTTTGAAGGCGATTATATGCTTGTTCAGCAGGATGTTGTTCAGCAAAAAACTCATCATGACGCGGTTTCCTAT
>DRGS01000060.1 GCA_011053245.1 Phycisphaerales bacterium | reverse complement strand
GTATAAGAGACAGATGATCGGGTGTAAGAGTACGGAACACTGGGGTTACGGCATGATCGATGTGACTAATCAATACATCGTGGAGGGGATCAGGGGGGGTGTTGCGACGCTTGTTCTAATGTTGGTAGCTTTGTACCTGATGCTTAGAACAGCCTGGAGATTTTCCCTACAGGAGATGAGTATTGACAGGCAGTGGCTTGGCTGGGGTGTGTGCGTAATGTTCATCGGCCATTGCGTTACGTTTCTTGGCGTGTTCTATGTTGGACAGATGAGAATGTTTCTTTACCTGACATTCGCGGTGGTTTCCGCGATCTATGGATCAATGAATTATAAGGATAACCTTAATTGTTACGAAGGCGGTTACATACAAGATGAATATACAGCTTGAAAATGTGGATGAGAGCATAAAGGCTCCGGCGAAGAAAACTGCCCGACCTGTCAGGATCATCGGTGCGGCATTCGGCGATCCGATGGCGGAGAAGACCTTTTCGGGTGTGTCGAAGTACCTGTTTAGAACTCTCGATAAGCATAATGTCCTGACGCACTGCATAAATACGCGGCAGATACGAATATCTGAAATGTTCAGCGGAGCCTTAAAATTTTCACGAGTATTAAAATGCCGTAAACCACGCGTAAGTTCTTCGTGGATATGGAAGAGCAGTACGGTGGATAATATGACGGAACGATTCAGGCGGCGGCTTTGCGAGTGCGATGGCGCTGATACGGTTTTGCAGGTGGGCACACATGTTCGTGTCGAGACCCGAGTGTTCCGTACTCTTACACCCGATCATCGCCCACTCATGAAAATGCGATACGGCGTTATCGATCAACACATACCTGTGCCAACCCGTAGAACCTGCAACTGCGCTGACCCTTGATATCAAATGCCAAATGGGAGCTTCCATCATAATATGCAGCCCCAACGCCATTATGAAAACCCCTATCAAAACATATTTCCCGAACCGTCTCAAATGGAAACTCAGCATAAGCATCAGCATAAACGCAAGAACGAATAGCGGCGTACTTGATGCGGATGCAAAAACGGCAAGAACGCTCACCCCGGCGGCAAACCATGATATATACCGCCATCTCCGCGTCTTCGCCAACGCGATAAAACATGGAACTAACGTTGCGAAAAACGATCCTAATATGATGGAGTGGGAAAAAGTCGCCTGACACCTATACTCATTCTCACGCATCTGCGTCTCAGCTTTACCAAATACATCAAATAGATTTTTGCCGGTTGTCCTTTCAAAAGCAACAAAAGGAGCTAACAAAATGCAACAGATCGCCAACACCTTAAACACCAGAGCGACATCGTCCCAGCATTCGAGGCTCTGGCGAAACAGCCAGTACATACCGATCACATCAAAAAGAATACCGCACTTGAACACTAACATCTTGGCATCCATCCACTGTATGACGAACACACAAGCTCCGACCACGGCCCAGGCAAGAATAAGTTTGTCCAGCACGTTCCACCTCAGCGGAATAGTTTCGCCTTTTAGCAGAAGTCGCAAAACGCCAATAACCACCAGAATACGCAATGGTGTAAAATCGAGATCCATCACGATCAGCCGCTGATCCGCCGGAATAAAGCATGCGCATACGATAAACGGAATTATGAAATATTGCCGCGGGAGCAAAAACAACACAACCGCCAGAAATACCGTTATCGCAATTGTAACCTGTGAGATCATTTGATTTAGCCTATAAGCATAAGCTGCTTATCTATTTTGTCCGCCAAAAGCGGTAACTTCCATCTTCGGATACATCGGCGAATGCCGAAAAGCAAAATCGCACACCTGCATCACCGCTTCAAACGACTTGTCCATCAGTACACTGATCCGTCTGGCTTTACTCCAGCCCTGCGACCTTTCGATATGCCGCCACATCTTTGTATGGCTGCGTGCAAAATACTTTTTCGCACCGGTTTCAGGGACTCGCCTGTCCGCTAACATATTAGCGACAATTCTTTCGATACTCTTGCATATCTGTAAGTCATTGTGCCTTGCTTCTTCGGCGAGACCATCTTCGATACCATAATGGTAAATAACCAGCGGCTCCCTCAGGAAAGCCCACGGTCCTTCTAATGATAACCGCAAAGCCATATCATGATCTTCCATGATCCGTAAACTCTCATCGAAACCGCCGACCTTTTCAAATACCGACCGCCGCACCGCCGCAGCCTGCGTAAACAATACACATCGAGTCGAAAGTATGCTTGTAACATTGAGCCACAACCCTTTTTCGATCCTTGCACGGATCGGAGCCAGATCGAACGACGTCACTTTCTTGCCGGAGTTTCTCAGGATAAGCGCATTGCACAAACAACATGGAACCGACTCATCGACACTTTGCAGCATCTTGACCTGCTTGGCTATCTTAGAGTGCAGCCATAAGTCGTCGGAATCGAGAAATGTAAGTATCTGACCCATCGAGGCCTTAACACCGGCGTTCCTTGCCGCCGAAGGACCGGCATTAACCTGCCGCACAAGCCGTATATTATCTCCAAAAACTCTTAGCCTTTCGCAGGTATTATCGGTTGACCCGTCGTCAACAACTATGATCTCCTTATTAGAGTACGTCTGCTGCAATGCGCTACAGACAGCGTTACTGATAATATCGGCCCGGTTGTACGTCGGGATTATAATGCTTACTAACGGCTTGGGCATGCTGCCTCTTTCCTGCTTTGCGTATCTAAGATCGGTTGATCACCCGAGACCACGCTCTTCAAACACCTGACCATTTTTGAAGCCGCCCGATCCCATGTGTAGTTCTTAACCGTCTTATACGCCTGTCGCGTAATACGCTGACGAACGTCATCATTGTTAAGGACAAACTCTATGTAACGCATAAATCCTTCATGGTCGCCAACATCGACGAGAAAGCCATTCTCGCCGTGCTTGATCAGCGAATAGGCATTATCGTGTTTTGTGCTGATGACAAGTGCCCCGCACGCCATCGCCTCAAGAACCGGCAAACCGAAACCCTCCCTGCGGCTGGTCACGAGCCATATCTTGCTTCGATTGTATAACTCCCTGCCCCTGGCAATAGAGGGATAGCGAAAATAGCTGCCGCTGTCGATCCCCTTGGGCCGTTTCACCTTTCCGAAGACATACCGTGGCATCGACGGCCATCGTTTGCGTATTTGTCCAAGCAACTCGATCGTATCTTCCGGAGCCTTTTCGTACGCAGTATCATATATCGTACCAATGCCATCTCTCGCCAAACGCCCGTCTGTGTAATAGTTTTCACCATCAATGCCATTGGGAACTACACCCAACACTTTCTGGCCATTGTGCTTTTCGAGTGTTTCGACCAGAGCATCCGACACCGAGATCGTCGGTATCGAAAGGTCAAGGAACGCTCTCATCGGATGCCGCTCATCGCCGGGCAAACCGTGGCAGTATTGAACCTTATACACATCCTCGTTCAATCCCAGCAGATACGGCACAAAGTAAACGCCCACAGATATAACGATCTCACCTTTTGAGTAGCTGACATCTTCCAACTTCTTGAAAGGTATCGCAACACCCTCAAAACTATCGACCCAATCAGCATTATCGAAACGGTTCTGCCGATACACATGGCTGACCTGACGTTTGAGACCTGATGGAGTATAAAGAGCGGGCCGATAGTAAATGATCCGCACATCGTGGCCGCGTTTCAGGAGACAGTTACCCATCTCTGCGGTTACCCGAACGCCTCCCGACCTACCCCTGCCCGGCAATATGAATGTGATTTTCATTGCGTCTGTCATAAATCACCTCTATTTCCATTAATTCTTCGACTGTGTTTCACTATATCACGCTGAGCCTGTCGGCATCGGCAGTGAGTGCATTAATTGATTTAGACATCGCTGTTTTCACTGCCAATAAGCCCTTTCCTGAACACAACGCCTATAACGCCCAAATAAAGACGCGATAGCCTGGCAAACACTTCATGCTGCATCTGAGTATCTATGCATACGTAAAACGCTATCAACATATACACGCCAAAGACAATCACGCCTTTGAATATCAACTGCGGATATGTAACCGCCACCAGCAGCACACCGCTAAAATTCGCAAACAGCAACATCGCCACGGAAACCAACAGCGGAATGATCATTATCTGCCGCATATAGCTAAACCACTTGATTCCCAGTATCCTACAGCAATAAATTGGTTGTACCACAACTCTGGCTATCGTTGCCGGGATCGCCGCGGCAATCGCTACTCCCATGATCCCAAATTTGCCTATAAGATAGATGGAAAGGCAGAGGTTTACCACCCCCTCCAGAACCGTCTGATATGCTAGATATTTATGCTTTTTGACAGCCAGAAGCGCATTTGCCGAAACATCCGTCATTAAATTCGGTACGAGAGAGATGAGAAGAATATAGAAAACATATTCGGCAGTGGTAGTATCGCCAAAATTATCAGGCAACCAAAGCTTCAGGAAGTCTCTGCACAAAAGACAACCCGTCACTCCTATGGCCACCGAAAAGTTCGACACGATCATCGAGTATCTCATCACCGAGTTGGCGAAGGCCTTGCCGCTGGCGACTCCGGCAAGTGACGACAGCCTCGGCTGAAAAACCCCGCTGCATGAAATGATCAATTTTAGAGCATACATAGACATCAACAGCGAAATGTTATAAACACCCACAAGTTTCATCGTAAGAAACCTGCCGATCACAACAGCACCGATCTTTGTATGGAGAAGATTCCCGATCTGCGAAATACACGAAAAAAAACCGAACGTAAGCAATGACCGCAGTACGGCCTTTTTGCACATCCGCCACGAAAAGCGGATACATGGAAAGTATATCTTTACTACTGAAAAATTAAGAGCGGTACCGAAAACACAGACGGCAAGATTAACAACGCTTAGGTCGACAATATCACCGCCGCCGCGAAGAACCACGACGATCAGTAAGGCCCTTATAACTGTGCAGGTTGTCAGCAGAATATTCTTAGTAGCAAACCGTTCATGGGCAATTATCGCCACATGAAGGACATTGCCCGGAAACATGAAACCTGCCGTAGTACCCAAAAGGACGATGCTCCGCTGAAACAATATCCGGTCACCGGCGGCAACATTGAAAAAACCTGCCAGGGGTCCTGCCGCGAAATATGTAACCACTGCAACAATGGCACCCATTACGGAGAAGATAGCTATGGATGTATTCATCACCTCATTGAGACGCACATGATCCCTCTGTCCGGCATACCTGGCCACATAACGCAGTATCGCCGAAGATACGCCAAGGTCCAGCAGCCCGTAGTAACCAACCACCGAAACCACCAGCGCCCATATCCCGTAAGAACCCAATCCCAGCGAACTGATTATGTAAGGCGTCAGGAAAAATCCCACCAGCATATTAATCCCCAAAGCCATCCAGTTACTCGCGGCGTTAACCGCAAGCGAGGGACGACCCTTAGATAGGGAACTGTTGTCTGTTTTGTGATCTGATTGCAATATAGATGCCTGCTTTTTCATTGTAATCTTGCAACTTCTCTTTCTTACAGCATTTCCAAGATTTCAGCTTTGACCTCTGCTTTGGTATCCGCTGTTACCACAGGCAAACGTACATAGATATCACCGTAAGTGAGTAATGACCGGTTCTGATCACTTACAAGCCACTTGATGATTCGAGAGTTGGAAATCCATTCAGTAAAACAAAATTCGAACGATTCTTCAAGGACAACGTTAAAACACGCATTTTCCATCAGAGAAATGTTCTCAATACATTTACATGCCTGAGAAATAAACTCTATGTTAAACTCGAAAGACAAGCAGGGTATTGGCTGCGACAAACTCTGAAGCACTTCGGCCTCAGAGCCTTCAACATCAATTTTCACGAAATTTGGCAATCCCCAAGCTTGGACTAAAGAATTTAGCGTTCTGACCGGAACCTTAATCGTTTCCCGCCACTGATGACACGCGAACCGAGGTGATTTCTTGGCAACCTTGAGCCATTCGGGCGAAGTGGTTGATAACGGGCTTTGGTCGCCAATCATCAGTTCAACAGTTCCTTCTGCGTTACCAATTGCACACTGCTCGATGAAAAGTGACTTACAGCCATATATCCTCTCTATGTCACGCACACACTTGGGATTGGGCTCGACGGCAATCACATGCGCGCCAAGTTTCAGAAATATGTCGGTGCGAACACCAACATTTGCACCAATGTCAAAAACTATGTCACCTGGATTGATAAATTGTGAGTAGAACTTCAATGCGAGTCTTCTTCTTCGTAAGGCGTCCTTCGCAAAAAAATAATGGTACGTATCTCGAGTGAATGTATACAACCCAACTTTCGCAACAAAGAACTTGAGACCTTGAAAGATCTTATTCTTTCTGAAGCATATACCAATGATACTCATCTAACGCGCTCCTTATCATTGAAAATTACAGTATAATAGATGCCTGCTTTTTTATTAAAAGTGATAAATGGATCACCCTGAACTCCGTCCCCGTCGGTTACACCCTAAGGTTTACTTAAAAGTCTATACCTCTAATTATCTATACTTATCGCACTCTATTGAGACGAGCCTTTTGCGACCGCATTCATGGCAACGTAGGTATTAGCAGCGACAGCGACATTGCCGCCTTCATCCGGAAGATGGTCGAGTATTACATCCACGAATTCTTCAGCCGCAGCCAAAATGGAATTCTCAAATAGCGAACTGATCTGCACTTGCGCAACATACCTGGCCGCCTGGCCGGCAATGTTCGGGCTACGCCATCCAAAGCCCGAAAAGCCTTTTTCGCTCTCGATGCAACGGCCGTTAAGAACATAGAAATTCAGCACTACAACCTGTTCATTCTGTTTCTCGGGCCTGTAGAAGCGATGGATAAGGCAGGGTATCTCAAGACCGTGCGATGAGCGTATGCTGCTGCTCTCGGTCCGATCGTGAACCCATCCGGCGGAGGTAAAACACACCTGTGGCCTGTGTCCCCGCATCGTACGGGGACGAGCCGAATACGCAACATAGACATTTACCCACTGATTTCGCGACGCGTTAGCATATAACCTGTTGATGAAATCATCATTACCGGCGACCAGGCGTATAGTCTCGGGAATTGGAACGTCCTTACCGGCCCATCCGCCGATCTCAGCCGGGAAAGTTCCCAACGGAACCGGCAAACTAATATCTTTATCAATAGCGATTTGCAGAAAGCCTGCGGCCTTGCGATAGATAATACCACTGGCCAGAACCGCGACAAAGACGCCGACCCAACAACCGCCGTAAATGACGGCATTAAAATGTGATCTCTTAATTGCGTACATTGAGCTATCCCAAAGGTTTACCTCAAAATGTATAACTCTATTTAGCTACCTCTTACTGTCTGCCCCCAAACACTCCCCCGGCCGTGCAGTACCCCCCC